>JBDTCF010000073.1:0-31159 GCA_039923715.1 Vulcanimicrobiaceae bacterium | reverse complement strand
CGCCGGCGTCGCCGTCAACGTGACCACCATCGCCGTCGTTCTGGTGCTGTTCCATCGCTTTGGCATCTTCGCACTCGTAGCGGGGACGACGCTGGGACTGGCCGCGCAGTTCGTCGTCCAAATCCCCTCGCTCGTCCGCCTGCGCATGTACCGCTTGACGATCGACCTGCGTCATCCCGGACTGCGCCGGATCGGTGCGATGCTCGGGCCTATCGTGGTCGGTTCGGCGGCCGGACAGATTGCGCTGTTCTTCGATCGCTTCTTCGCCTCGACGTTGAGCCCCGGTTACATGGCCGGCATGAACTATGCGACCAAGCTGGTCGGCTTCCCACAACAGATATTCGCAGCCGCGATCGCCACGGTGATCTTTCCGCTGCTGGCTTCACACTTCGCGAGCCGCAACCGGGTCGCGATCCGCCAGAGCGTCGTCATGGGCTTGCGAATGGTCAATTTCATCACCGTGCCGGCCGTCTGCGGTCTGGTGGTGCTCGCCAATCCGATCGTGCAGGGCCTGTTCGAACGCGGCGAATTTCAGGCCAGCGCAACGCAACTCTGCGCGGGCTTGCTGCCGTATTCCGCGATCGGCCTGGTCGCGCTGGCTGCGAACGTCGTCTTGACGCGGTGCTGTTTCGCGTGCCACGAGACTCGTCGGGCCGTTGCAATTTCCGTGTTCACGGTCGTCTTGAACGTCGCCCTCTCGCTGCTCTGGCTGGGGCCGCTGGGCGCGCGCGGCCTGCTGCTTGCGAACTCGGTTAGCCAGTCTCTGCAAGCTTGTCTCTTGTTTGCGCTGGTTTGGCGGCTGCTGCGCGGGCTCGATTGGCGCACCTTGCTCCGTTCTGCGCTCGGCATTGCCATCTGCTCGGCGGTCATGGTCTCGGCGCTCCACTGGATCGCCGCGCTCGGGGCGAATCCCGCCCCCAGCTTCGCCGCGCGGACATGGTATCTGTTCGGGCAACTCGCGATCGGGGCGTTCGCGTTCATGGCGGCCAGCCGGCTGTTCGGTGTCGAAGAACCGCAGATAGCCTGGCGCCTGATCGTGCAGAAGTTCGAGCGCAACTTACCGAGTCCGCCGGAAAACAGCAATGTTCCCATCGCCTGAATGGCCCGCTCGGTTCGGTTTTCGGCGCGTGTTGCGCAACGACTTTATTCGGCACGGAACGCTGGTGTTCGCTTCAACGATCGTCGTCAACGCGTTCAACTACGTCTATCACTTTGTCATGAGCCGGCGGCTGGGAGTCGTCGATTACGGCGCGCTGGCGTCGATTTTTGCAGGGCTGGTCATCGCGTCGGTTCCCGCGGCAATCCTTACCATGGTGGCAGTGAAGTACGCCGCCGAGTTCAACGCGGCCGGCGACCGTGCGCGGTTGCGCGCGCTCGGGCTGCGCGTGCTGCAGGTAACAGCGGTTTTCGGGGTGGCGGCGCTGTTGGCGACGATCGCTTTCGCCGGCCCGCTGGCACGCTACCTTAACATCGCCGAACCGCGCGCGATCGCGGCGGGTGGGGCGGCGCTCGCGGTCGGACTGATCACGCCGGTGCTGCGAGGTGTCGTGCAGGGTGCGCAAGACTTCCGGCGCTTGGCCATCTCGACGGCTCTCGAAGCGGCGAGCAAACTCCTATTTGGCCTCGGGTTCGTGTTCGCCGGGTTCGGGCTTGTCGGCGCGATTCTCGGCTACGCCGTCGGAAGTCTCGTGAGCCTGATCTACACCATCATCGTCGTTCGGGGGTACGCTTCGGTTCCAGCGCCGCGGCTCTCCATCGACCTGCGCCGGCTGTCGGCGACGACCCGAGGCATTGCGTTTGCGACGTTCGCGTTCACAAGCCTCAGTTTCGCGGACGTCGTGCTCGTGAAGCACTTTTTTTCGCCGCACTTAGCGGGGCTCTACGGTGCGATTTCGCTCGTGGGGAAGGTGTTGCTATTCGTCGTCGGCTTCGTTCCGACGATCGTGCTGCCGAAGGCCACCACCCGGGCTGCGAACGGCGAGCCGCCGCTGCCGATTCTGCTGCAGGCGGGTTCGGCGATCGTCGTGCTCCTCGGCCTGGGCCTTGGCGCGCTCTACGTGGCGCCGGCGCTGGCCCTGCGCGTGATGGCCGGCAGCGCGTTCGTGGGCGCGGCTTCCTACGTCTTCCCGTACGGGGTCGCGATGACGTTGCTGGCGGCGACCGGGATGGTCATGAGCTACAAAGTCGGGCTGCATCGCTTCGACTTCGTCGTGCCGCTTGGGTTCGCGGCGATCGGCGAAATCGTCGCGATCCAATTCGTGCATGCGCGCATCGACCAGGTCATCAACGTTCTGATTATCGGGCACGCGTTTGCGCTGGTCGGCACGCTGTACGCCGTCCATCGTCCGGTCGCACTCGGGCGAGAATACACCGTCACCTCGGCGCGGGAAGTCGCTTAGCGAGGCGCCAGTATTCCCGCGTCGCGATAGGCGCGCGCCATCCGTTCGAGCGTTTCGCCGAGCGGCCGAGGGCGGAAATCGAGCTCGGCGCGCGCGCGCTCGTGCGAGTACCACATCAAGAGGGGCGCGATCGTCGCGTTATCGCGGGTCAGCCGCGGCTCGCGTCCGTCGAAGCGTGCTCGTGTCTCGAAAGCAATGGCCGCCAGGTGTAGCAGTGCGCTTGGAAGGGGCCGTCCGCGGTAGCGCCGGCCAACCACTTCCGCCTGCCGCGCAAAGAGTTCGGCGTAATGCACGTTGTCGCCGGAGAGGATGTAGCGCTCGCCCTCGCGCGCGCGCTCGAGTGCCATGGCAATGCCCGTCGCGACGTCCTCGACGTCGACGACCGAAAGACCGCCGGTCGGGTGTCCGGGGACCCTCCCGGCGGCGATCTCAAGCATCGTGTGGCCGAATGCGTGGTCGAGCCCGCGCGGACCGTAGACGACCCCGGGATTGACGATGGTCACCGCCACGCCGTAGCGCCGGGCGTCGAGGGCCTCTTCCTCGGCGAGACGCTTGCTCTCGTGATAAACCAGCCGCAACGGCCGGAAGTTGTTGGGGGCATACTCGTCGATCGGAACGCCGTCGGCGCTGTAGCCGACCGCGGCAACGGAGGAGACGTGCAGCAGCCGCGGGACACCCGCGGTTTTCGCGGCCTCGGCGACCACGCGCGTGCCCGAGACGTTGATCCGGTGGATGTCGGCCCGGCGAGCCGACCAGTGCCCGAGGTCCGCGGCGAGATGCACGATCGCGTCGACCCCGTCGGCGGCATCCCGCACCGCCAGCGGGTCGGTGATGTCTCCGGTCCGCCGCGCCGCGAGAAACCCGGCAATCGGTTCCACGTTGCTGGTGGTGCGAACCAGCGCAAAGAGGGTATGCCCGTGCTCGGCGAGGCGGCGCGTCACCGAACGGCCGAGGAATCCCGTCGCGCCCGTCAGCAGCAACTTCATTAAATCCCGGTTGACTTCGAGGCGAAGCGTGTCCTTTCGTCAAACGAGCGAGCTATTGATGTTAGACGGTAAAATCAGCGTCGTGATGCCTGCGTACAACGAGGCAAAGGACATCGAGCGAAACGTACGCGAGGTCGTCGATACGCTCCTCGCCGCTGGGTACGACTTCGAGGTGATCGTCGTCGACGACGGCAGTCCGGACGAAACGTATCGTGAAGCGATGAAATACGTCGGCTCGGATCCGCGTCTGGTGCGGGTCGTGCACTACGACAAGAACATCGGTAAGGGAAACGCGTTGATGTGCGGCACCTGGTTCGCGCGCGGGGACTATGTCGTTTTCCTCGACGCGGACATGGACTTGCACCCCGTGCAGCTACCCGTACTGTTCGACATCCTGATTGCGCAACAGGCCGACGTAGTGGTCGGCAGCAAGCGCCATCGTGCCTCGAAGGTCGACTATCCGCAGATTCGCCGGCTCTACAGTTCGGTTTATTACGGCATCGTGCGGCTGATGTTCGGTCTTCCGATCACCGATTCACAGACCGGGCTCAAAGTTTTTCGGGCGGAAGTGCTGCAGCGCGTGCTGCCGCGCATCTTAGCGAAGCGTTTCGCGTTCGACATCGAGGTGCTCGCCAATGCTCACCGGCTGGGATACCGCATCGTCGACGGGCCGGTGACGCTGAAGTTCCAGCGTCCGCTCGGACGAATTACGTCTCAGGATGCCGTAAACATCCTCATGGACACGCTGGCGATCTTCTATCGCATGTACGTCCTTCGATACTACGACCGCCTGAACGCAGGCGTGCGATTCTACGACGTTCCTTTACCCGAGTCGGTCCCCGGCTTGCGCGTGGTTGAAGTGGCGCGGGAGCCCGCCGGTCGCGCGTGAATCCTCCGAAGGTCTCGGTGATCATCCCGCTGCGGCGGTTGAACGCGTACGTGCGGGAAGCTTTGCAGCACCTCGCGCGCCAGACCTACCGCGATTTCGATGTCTACGTCGTTACCGACGAGCCCGAACCCATCGCCTACGAGGGTCTTACGGTCCATGCGCTGTCGTCGGGTCCGGTTCCGCCGAACGTCAAGCGCATGCAGGCGGCCCGCGCCAGTACGGCCGGGGTCGTCGCGCTGCTCGACGACGATGCCTATCCCGTCGCGGCCTGGTTAGAGCGCGCGATGGCGCACTTCGCCGACCCCGAGATCGTGGCCGTCGGCGGTCCGGGCGTGACGCCGCCGGGGGATTCGCTCGCGCAACAGGTCAGCGGCGCGATCTACGCATCGCCGCTCGTTTCGGCCGGATATGTCTATCGTTACGTCCCGGGCCAGGCCCGCGACGTCGACGACTATCCATCCTGTAACCTTTTCGTCCGACGCGAACCGTTCTTGCGACACGTCGGCGAGTGCCTGCGATACTGGCCTGGCGAGGACACCAAACTCTGCCTCCTGCTTACGCGCGTCGAGAACAAGCGGATCGTTTACGATCCCTCCGCGATCGTCTACCACCATCGGCGTCGTTTGTTTTGGGGACACTTTCGGCAGGTCTGGAACTACGCGGTTCATCGCGGGTTTTTTGCCAAACGCTATCCGCAGACGTCGCTGCGCGCACAGTACTTCGTGCCGACGGTCTTCGTGCTCGCGAACCTCGCGGCGTTGCCGGCGTTAGCGTATGCCCCCGCGCGGATCGTTATCGCGGCGCTCGCTATTACCTACATGGGGGCCCTAGCGCTGGCGACTCTGGCGACCCGAATCCAAGCCGGGCGCAGCCTGGTCGGGGTGGGGATCTATCTGACCCACCTGACCTACGGTCTCGGATTCCTGACGGGGTTCGCGCGCCCTGAGCTCGACCACTGAACCGCGGGAGAGCGTCCTAAGTGGGTCCGGTGCGGCACGCCCTCCTGTCTGCGGCGGTCGGCGCGGTCCTCGTGCCGCTCACCCACGATCCGCGGACATTTTGGGCCGCTCTCGCGGCCGGAACCCTGATCGATCTCGACCACGCGCTCGATTACGTCCTCGTCCACGGGTTGCGCCTCGATTTCGGGGCGGTCCGAAGCGGCTCGTACTTCGCACGCAGCGGCCGAGTCCTCGTCCCCTTCCATAGTTACGAACTCGTCTTGGCGGCAGGACTTTTGGTCGGTTGGTTCGCAGGTTGGAGTTTGGGCGTGGGCGTCGCCGCCGGTGCGCTGGTGCACCTGGCCTGGGATGTCGGCCATTACGGGCTTCGGCCCGCGGCTTACAGCCTGGCGTTCCGCATTTCGCACAATTTTCGCGCCAGCGCGCTCAAACGTCCCCCTCGCCGCCGAGAAAAGGTTCCCGCGACCGCATGAAAATCGCCGTGTCGTACCCGCCGCTGGAGAGTGACAAGGGCGTCGCCCTACTGTCCCAAAACCGGCAGTTCCAATGGTTTAACAACCCGACGTTCATCTATCCGATGGTCCCCGCTTCGGCGGCGACGCTGCTACAATCGATGGGGCACGAGGTTGTTTGGGACGACGCGATCGCCGAGCAGCGGTCCGAATCCGAGTGGCTGACGTGGTTCGCCGGCGCCGGACTCGATTTGATCGCCTTCGAGAGCAAGACGCCAACGATCAAGAAGCACTGGCGCCTCATCGCGAAAATGAAGGAACTGAGCCCGCAGACGCTGGTCGTGCTGATGGGCGATCACGTCACTGGTTTCCCCGAAGAATCGCTGGAGAACTCGCCGGTCGACTTCGTGCTTACCGGAGGGGACTTCGACTTCAGCCTGCGCGACCTTGTCAACCACCTGGATCGCAGCGCCGAGCGCGGTCCGGGGTTGTATTATCGCAGCGACGGCAAGATCGAGCACACTGCGAACTTCGCGCTGACGAACGATCTCAACGACCTGCCGTTCGTCGATCGCGATTTGACGAAGTGGAAGCTCTACGCATACAAGAACGGCAATTTCAAACATTTACCGGGCACCTACACCATGTTCGGGCGCGACTGTTGGTGGGGCCACTGCACGTTCTGTTCGTGGACGGTGATGTTTCCAGGGCAAAAGTTCCGCACGCGCAACCCGCAGTCGGCGCTCGACGAAGTCGAAAAGCTGGTCAAGGACTACGGCGTCCGCGAGATTTTCGACGACACCGGGACGCTACCGGTCGGCGCTTGGCTACATGAGTTCGCCGAAGGCCTGATCGCTCGCGGGCTCAACAAGAAGGTGCGCATGGGATGCAACATGCGCTTCAACTATTTGTCGAAAGAAGACTACCAGCTGATGGGGAAGGCCGGCTTCCGCTTTATCCTCTACGGGCTGGAATCGGCGAATCAGTCAACGCTCAAGCGCCTGGCGAAAAACATGAAAACCGAAACGATCGCCGACGAACTCCGTTGGTCGAAGGGAGCGGGACTGGCGCCACATCTCACGACGATGATCGGCTATCCGTGGGAAAGCAAAGAAGAAGCGCGCCATACGATCGATTTTGCGAAGAAGATGTTCAAGACCGGGTGCGTCGACACGCTCCAGGCGACCGTCATTATGCCGTACGCAGGCACGCCGCTGTATAAAGAGGCCGAACACAACGGCTGGCTGTTGACCAAAGACTGGGACGAGTACGACATGCGCCGGCCGATCTTAGCCAGTCCGCTGACCGCCGAGGACACGCTCGCGCTCACCCAGGATCTCTACAAGGCCTTTATCAGCCCGCAGTTCGTCTTGAACAAGCTAATGAACATTCGCAGCGCCGAGGACGTGCAGTTCATCTGGCGCGGCGCCAAGTACGTGCTCGGCCATCTCACCGATTTCAACCTGGGACAGGTCAAGGGGGCGGCGGCGGTCGCCAAAACCTCGCGGGAGCGAGGCGAGATCGCTGCCTAGCGACCCTCCCCCTTCGCCGGTACCGGTGGTGGACGTGGCCGCCGACAGATCCTTGCCGACGATTAGCGTCCTAGTTCCGACCTTGAATTCGGAGCGAACGCTCTCGGAGTGCCTCAGAGTGATCCGCGAGCAGGCGTATCCGCAAGATAGGATAGAGATCATCGTGGCCGACGGCGGGTCGGCGGATGCGACCACGACGATTGCGAGGTCTTATGCAGCGCGCATCGTCCCGAACCCGCGCATTACCGGTGAGGCGGGTAAGGCGGCGGCGCTGCAGGTGGCGTCGGGTGACCTCGTTGCGCTGATCGATTCCGACAACATCCTCGTTGGTGTCGACTGGCTGCGACGGATGGTCGCACCGTTCGCCGATCGTTCGATCGTGGCGAGCGAACCCATCGCTTTTTGGGCGCGCATGGACGATACGCTGATCGATCGCTATTGCGCGCTATTCGGCGTCAACGACCCGTTGTGTTTATTCATCGGAAACTACGATCGCATGTCGGCGCTGACCGGGACATGGACCGGATTGCCGCTCAACGTCTGCGACCGAGGGGATTACCTTGCGATCGATCTCGACCGGCCGATATTGCCGACCTTCGGTGCGAACGGCACGCTGTATCGTCGCGAAGTTCTCGTCCGTTACGTGGGCGATTACCTCATGGATGTTGACGTTCCGATTCGGATTGCCCGGGAGCAACCCGGCTTTCGCTTTGCGAAGGTCAAAACAGCCATCCGGCACCGGTTTTGCCGCGACGCCTCGGCCTTCGTCCGCAAACAAACGCGCCGCGTGCGCGACTTTTCGTCGACGAGCGGCGAGGTTCGACAGTACCCGTGGGACAGCGTCCTGGCGGCCGGCGTGCGCCGCTTCGTCATCGCCTGCGTCACCATCGTCCCACTCCTAGCGCAGAGCGCGCGCGCCTATCGTCGATCCCGCGACTCGGCGGCGTTCTTTCACCCGGTGGCGTGCTGGCTAACGCTCTGGGCCTACGGCGTAAACGTTCTATTTGCCCGCGGTCGCGCTTTGAGTCGCAGCGGGTGGCGGCAGTAACGGGCGAGCCTCGCGTTCGGGTCCGAATGCCTGGAGCGCTCGTCCGCCGAGTCCTCGTCGTTGCCGTAGCGCTGGTCGTCGGTCTGACCGTCGCTCACCGTTTGCTCGTAGAACCCGGTATCGTCGGGCTTTTTCACGATTGGACGCTTCCGCCGTTTGGCTCGCAAAATCTAGGGGTTGCGCGCGGGGTGTTCGACGGGTGGACGAACGGCGGTCTCGGCGGTCCGGTTGGATATCCCACCGAGTATCCGATGATCTTTGCGTTTGCGCTCGTTTCCTGGCTCGGCCTACCGGCCGACGTGCTCAGCAAGGCCGTCGTCGTTGCCGTTCCAGCAATCGCGTTGCTTGCTGGGTACTCGTTGGCGCGCGTACTCGGAATGCGCGTCGTGCCGGCGCTTCTGTGCGGCGCCTTCTACGCTTTGAACCCCGTCGTCCTGAATAAACTTGTCGCCGGGCAACTGGCGTATTTGTTCGGGTACGCGTTTTTACCCACCGTCGTAGCCGCGTTTCTCCCATCAATTCGACGCGTATCGGTCGCGCGCGCGGTCCTCGCCGGCGGCCTCGCGGCGATCGCGGGGTTCGAGATTCAGCTGGGTATTTTGGCGATCGCCGCCTTGTTCGTCTGTACGCTGACGGCCGGCAAGCGCCCCGCACGCCGCCGTTGGGGGCTGCTCGCGGTCGCGCTTGCCACGGCGGCAGTTATCGAACTACCGACGCTGATCGGTGCGTCCGCAAACTACGCCTCGTTCGGCGCGCGGGCGGAGTTCAATCCGATCGACCTCGGATGGTTTTACCGAAACAGCGTCGCGCTCGAAGACGCGCTGCGCCTGGTCGGGTACGTGGTTGGATACGACCGGATTGCCGCCGCGCATGTCCCCGGTTGGTGGCTCGCTGCCGGCGTCGTGGCCGCGGCTGCGATCGGTGGGCTCGTCGTCGCTCCCCGCCGGGTCGGAGTCGTCGCGATGGGGATGCTGGCGCTGGTGCTCGCGCTCGTCGCCGGCCTGCACTCGCCGTTTGCATCGATCGTCGGCTGGGCCTTCCTTCACGTTCCGCTCGCGCAGGCGTTTCGCGAGCTCTACCATCTAATGGCCGTCGTCGCTCTGATCTACGCGATCGGAATCGGCTATGCGTTTGACTGGCGCGCGAACAGTCCAAGGATCGACGCTCTGCTCGTAGCGGTTCGGCCCGCTCTGGCGTTCACGTTGGTGCTCTTTTTCGTCCCGCTGTTAAGCGGAAATGCCGAAGGACAGATTTCCGCGCACGACTATGTCGGCGGACTTGCCGCAACGTACCACCGGCTGGAAGGTTCGGACCGCCGCGTGGCGTGGTTCCCTCTCGATCAACCCCTTGCGTACCGAGGAAAGGGCGCCGGGATCGATCCGCTCGGCGAAACGCCTGGGGGCAGCCTGTGGGACTATTCTCCCGAGTGGCCGTTGACGGCGGTGATCGATTCGGCGCGCTCGGAGGACTGGAGGGGGACGCGTGCCGAGATGGCGGCCCTGAGCGTCGGCAACGTCGTCGACCGGCGGCACTTTCGGTCGGTGCTGGCGGCGTACGTCCCGGGGGGCGAGTCGCAGCACTATTTCCTGGAACGGCACCTGACGGTGCCTGCGCTCGGGCCGCCCACCAGTCGATCGGCGACCGCACCTTCTTATGCGATCCCCGGCCTACCGAGCGTTTACTCGGCCGGCACGGCCGCCCTCATTCCGCGCCGCCTTGACGTGGCCGGAACTCTGGCGGGACTGGATGCCGCGCCGTTCGCATTTGGGACCGTCTTGCCGGCTCGGCTTCCGTACGCGGTCGTGACGGATCCCGCCGACGAGTTAGATGAAGCCCTCGCGGGTCGCGGCTGGTCGCTGCCGCTGCGGCCAATTACGACCGACGCGGGTGGTGGGTTCATTCCGGCAGGAGGCTGGTGGTGGGAGCGGCCTGGGCTGGGCGACTTGCCACATGGGGTGCTCGCGTTCGGCTCCCAAATGATCGACGTTCCGGTTTCCCGCTCCCTGAGCGATGCCGAGTTGATTCTCTCGTGGTTGGCGACTCCGGTAGGGGGCCGGCTGCTCGTAAAGATCGACAGCCTGGGATGGTCGTCCCAATTCGCGACGACCGCTCCCTATCCACAGTGGCGCTCGCGCGCATTTCACGTCGGTTCGGTTCCAGCGGGAACCGTCGTCCACGTCATCGCCGAAGACGATGGAATAACGGTCGTGCGCGACGTTCGGGCCGCACAACGGAGTGAGGTCTCCGGCGCGAAGCGAGCCTTCGCGCGACTGCTCCGCGGCGCCCGGACCGTCGTGCGCTGGCTCCCTTCGGAGCGCGCGTTCGCGCATGGGCGATCCGGACGCACGGATGTGCTCTGGCGCGCGCGGTTCGGTCGCGAGTACCGTTTGAGGGTCGCGTACTCCGCTTGGACCGCTGGATCCCTGAAAGTACTCGGGCCGTCGGGGTACCTGGTCGCCTACGCGCACCTGGCCGCGGGAAAGCACGTCGCGACCCTAGCTTTCGACGGGATCCAAGGCGCCTTGACACTCGATCCAACAAATGCGGTCGTTCGCTCGTGGTCCTTTGACGATCGGCCGCTTCGGAGTTGGGAACCGGTTCGGCGCGCGCTCTCGGGTGCGCTCGCAGCGGGCGTGCTTGCCGGGCAGACTTCCGGAACGAGCGGTACGGTGCGCGCGCCGAGAGCAATCGTGGTTGCGAACGGTGCGTTCGATCCGCATTGGCGAAGCTCCGATCCCGCGGCGGTTCACCTTCCGACGGCGCTCGGAACGAACGCCTGGATCGACGGACTACCACCCGCACAGGCACGCATCGGCGATTCACAGACCACGCTCTTTCGCGCAGCCTTCGTCGTTGGGACCGGCGTGCTCGTGTGGGCGCTCGTATTCGGTGGAATCGGGAGCGTGCGCGAACGTCAAACGGCAATCGTCGCCGAAACGGAGCGGTCGGTGCTGCCGTCAAGGGTGCGAGCGATCGCCGGGCCATCCGTCGCCCGCATCGCCCGCGTGTGGCGCGAGCACTTCGCGTGGGTCACCGTCGGGACGGGCGTTGCTCTCGGACTTCTCGCGATTCATCGCTTAATTTTTCAGCCGGGCGTCGTCGATCTCGAACGCGATTGGGCGATCCCGGCGACAGCGGGACAGTTCTTTACCTACGCGCGTCAGGTATGGGACGGCTTTCAACTGGACGGCCTCGGTCTACCGGTCGTCTATCCGGCCGAATATCCGTATGCGTTTCTCAAAGGGCTCGTCGGCGCATGCGGCGTTCCCGCAGGGATGTTGAGCAAGGGGATCGTGGCGGCCGGCCCGGCGCTCGCGTTTATCGGCGCCGTCTTTCTCGCTCGAACGCTCGGCTTTCGACGCGCCGCAGCGTTTGCCGGCGCGTTCATCTACGCGCTGGGGCCGGTCATGCTCAACAAGATTGTCGCCGGTCAGCAGACTTTTGCGTTAGGCCTCGGACTGACGCCTTTCGCGATCGCGCTCATGGTGCGCGCTGTCGGCTCCGGCCGGGTTGTCCGTGGCGGGGCAGCGGCGGGAGCCGCGCTCGCGCTGGTCGCAATTCAGATTCAACTGGGACTGCTCGTCGGGCTGATGTGTGCCCTCGCCGCGCTTGCTTTCGGCGTCGCGTCGCTGCGCGTCCGCTTGGGGACGCTCGCCGTCGCCGTCGCCACGGCACTCCTCGTGCAAGCGCCCGTAGCGCTCGGGTTCGCACTCAATCTGCACGCGCTGGTCGCGACTCGCGCGACCTTTCGCACCGACGTCGGCTGGCTCGCGTCCAATAGCGTCCGATTAGCCGACGGCGTGCGCTTGGCGGGATACCCAACGCACTACGAGTCGCTTGCCGTAGGAACGTGGCCGGGGGCGTGGGTTTTGTGTGGCTACGTTGTGGCGTTCGTCGCTGCGATCGGATTCTTGCTGACGGCGCGACTGCGATGGTTCGGCCTCCTGGTTGCGGCCCCGTGTCTCCTGCTCACGATGGGGGTCTACTCGCCGTTGGCGACGCAGATCGAGTGGTCGTTCCGACACCTGATCGTGATGCAGGTCTTCGTCGAGTTGTACGACGTGCTCACGCCGGTGGCTCTGATCGTGGCGCTCGGTGTCAGCGCCTTCTGGTCGCACGGGTTTCTTCAAAGGATGCCGCGGCGCGTACTGGTCGTGATTGCGTTCGCGCTCGTCGGCTACGGCTGGCCGCTCGCAACCGGGGACGCCGGCGGCCAACTCCACGCCTATCCCTTCGATCGCCCGATGGCCGCCGCGTACGAGCACGTGCGCGCGAGCGACCGCCGGACGGTGTGGTTCCCGATGGATCAGCCGCTCGCGTACGACGGTAGCGGCCGCGGAATCGATCCGATGTGGACGACCGCCTCGGGAAGCTTGTGGGAACTCGCGTTGCGCTGGCCTCTGACGGCGGTCGACATGAGCGCGCACGCACACGACTGGCCGACGGTGCGCGCCGAACTCGCCGCGCTAAGCGTCGGCTACGCGGTCCGACGTCCCCGATTCACGTCGCTGTTGTACCGCTTTCTGCTTGGAGCCGGCCGCCACGAGTATCTCGAGCCGTCACTCGACGTGCCCGCGTTATCCGCAGATTCCATCACAACGGCAGATGGTATCGGAATCGACCGGCTCGCGCAGGTGCTCGGCACGGCCTACGGCGCCGACGGCTTTGCGGTCGTACCGGACCGCTTAACCGCAGCAACCTCGCTGCGAACGACCGGCTTCGTTCCCGTGCCGTTCGGAACCAAGCGGCCGCCGGGTCTTCCGTACGTTGTCGTGCGCGATCTCGCCGACAACGCCGACGAGATGCTTGCCGAGGCTCGGATTCCCCCCTTGGCGCCGCCCACCAACAGCGTTTTTCCGCAAGGTGGGTTCGCGCTGCTCCAAAGTGCATGGTGGTACGCGCCCGACCTCGCCGACGCCGCTTCCGCCGGCGCCTTTGCGTTGGGGCCGGCGCAGGCGACGACGGTGGTGGCGCGCGGCTGTCGCAAGTGTATCGTCGAGGTCGGTTGGATTGCCACCCCGTTTGGGGGCCGCTTTCGCGTGCGGCTCGGTCACGGCCCGTGGTCCCAGGCGATTGCGACGGCGGGATCCGGGTTTAGCTGGCGGTCCGCATTGTTGCCGTCAGGCAGCGCCTCGGCTGGGACGCGCCTCACCGTTCGCGCGCTCGACGCGACGGCTGGAGTCGTGCTGAGGAACGTTCGCGTCGTCGACGCCTCCGTCGTTTCTCGAGCCCGCAATGCATACGCGGCGCTGCTCGGCCACGCCCGCGCGGTCGACGCTTCTTCAGCGCAGGAGTCTGCATTCGGCCTCGAGCGGTCAGGGATCGGCTCGGTCCTCAGTGCGACCGGCTTGGGGCGCGACTACCGTCTGCGACTGCACTACCGAAGCCGGCGCGAGACGCGCATCGGCGTACTCGATTCGTACGGCAACCTCCTCGGCGCGACGCATTTGCCGCGCGGATCGGGCGTTGCCACGCTCTGGTTCGAGGGTTCCGGGACGCCGGTGTCGTTGTCGCCGTCGCTCGCCGTTTACGCGGGCTGGAAATTGGAGAGCCGAGCGCGCCGCGGGCTTGTTGGCCCGCCGCCAGCCGTCGCCCGCGTCCGATCCCGCCCCCCGAGCGAACTGGCGGCGCTGCCGATGAGCGCGCTTCTCCCGGCGGGTCGGCGCGTGGTCGTATGGAACCGGCTCTTCGGTCCGTTCTGGGCGACTAGCGATGACTCGGCCACGCATGTTGAGACCAGCGTCGGAACGAACGCCTGGGTGCGCGACCCGAAACGGTCGCTTCGAATCTTCGATTGGGAGACACCGTATTTTCATCTCGCGTACGGGACGGGTTGCCTGGTCCTGGCCCTGGGTCTCGCTGCCCTCGTCGTCGAACTCGCGCGTCCGCGGCGCTTACAGCCTTAGCCTCGGCGAGTGGAAACGCCCGACGTGAACGGCGCTCGTGAGCTCGATGCGATCGTCCCGTACTTTGAAGACGGAGCGAACTTGGCCGTGCTGCTCCGCGCGCTCGAAGCCCAGACGGTGGTCCCGCGTAGCGTGATTGTGGTCGACGACGGAAGCTGGAAGGAACCTGCGGTCTCCGTGCTCGCGCGGACGCCGACCCGATTGAACGTTCGGGTGGTCCGGCAAGCGAACGAGGGCGCTGCGAGCGCGCGAAATCGCGGAGCCTTCGAAGCAGGTGCCGAGACCCTGGCCTTCGTCGATTCCGACTGCATACCCGACCCTGACTGGCTCGCAAGCATGGCACGTGCGCTCGATGAGAACGGTCTCGATGTCGCGTACGGGAGCGTTCGCTCCGATAGCGGTTTTCCATATCCACGCTGGACCGCGCCGGGCGGGCAGGCAATGATCTCGGCGAGCATCGCGCTTCGGCGCGGTGCTTTTCAACGGCTCGGCGGATTCGACGAGTCGTATTTCGGCTACCGCGAGGACACCGATTTCGGTCTTCGCGCGTGCGCGGCGGGACTCTCGGTCGGCTGCTCCACTCGCGGTGGGACCTACCATCCCGTCCGGCGTCAAGGCTTCCGGCGCCTGTGGCGCGCGGGCTTGTTGCACGCCAACGATCCTCTGCTCGCCAGGCGCCACGGGCGAGAGGTCTTCAACGATCTCGGGCAGCCTATCACCAAACCGTCCATTCCGCCGGGGTTGTCGCCCGCAGGGGTCGCGCTTTCTGTAATTTTAGTCGGCGCGTGCGCGTCGGCCGCGCGCAACTCGCTTTACGCAGCCGCAGCCTGGCTGGCGTTGGGTCTCACCAGCATGGCGGTCGGGACGTTCGCCGCGAGCCTCCCCTTTGCCGCGCGTCGCACGCCGACCGAACTACTCACCAACGCCGCGGCAGGCGTGCCGTATCTGTGCGGCTGGTACGTTGGTCGCGTGCAAGGATCGTTGAGGTACCGAACGTGGTGCTTGTGAGCGCTCTGAGGCGTGCGCTTCGGGCCCGATTCCACGCCTTCGCCGGATCGTTGCTGGACCGGCGCCGTGCTTTCCCATTGCGCGGAAAAGTACTTGGCGCTTGGCTTCGGACTCGCGACCGCGGCTTCGTTGCGGAGAAATCGCTGCCTTTCGGGGGACGCCTCGTCTGCCGCTTCGCGACGCCCTACGAAGCGATGATCTGGCGCGGGGAAGAAGAAGACGGAGAGCTCGATGTGCTCGCGCGCTTACTCTCGCCGGGCGAAGCGTTCGCGGATTGCGGCGCGAACGTTGGGCTTTGGAGCATCACCGCGGCAAAGCTCGTCGGCGACCGTGGAACGGTGTTTGCAATCGAACCGAATCCCGAAACGGTGCGGCACCTCGAAGCGAACTTGACGCTTTCGCGCGTCGCGAACGTGCGCGTTTCGGTCTGCGCCGTCGGCGCGGCGCCGGCGCTCGCGCGGTTCGAGGCTGGGGAGTTCTCGAATCTCGGGCGTCTTTCGGCTGAGGGTAGCGCGAGCGTGCCTGTCCGACCGCTCGACGAGATCCTCGGCGCGCGGCCCATAGCGGGTTTGAAAATCGACGTCGAAGGGTCCGAGGCGGCTGTTTTACTCGGCGCGACCGCGATTCTCGAGCGCGACGCCCCCTGGGTCTTCATTGAATTCAATCGTGCGTACGCCACTTCCGACAGGCTCGCCGATTGGGAACCGCATGCGATACTTGCGGCGCGAGGCTATTCACCATTTCGTCTTCCGCCACCGCGCTCGGACGCGCGCTTTGGCGCGGCGATCGATCCCATGCAGTTCCGAACGCGTCGGTACGTGAACGTTCTATACGCCAAGCGACCGTTCGAACTGGCGCGATGAGAGGCGTCTCGCCGAACGTCGTCCGACTGCGCCGCGGCGCAACGAATCGGCCCGCGAGGAACCTTCGAACGCTCCCTGTGTGGAGCATCTGGCGCGATCTAGCGATTGGCCTGACGCTTGCGTCGCTGGTGGGACTCGTGGTGTCGTGGCGCGTTTTACTGCAACCCGGTGTCGTAGGTCTCGTTCACGACTGGTCGATTTTCCCGTTTCGCGAACAGAACGTCGCGCTGCTCGCGCAGCTGTGGAACGGTTGGACTCGAGCGGCTCTCGGCGCGCCTGTCGTTTATCCGACGGAATATCCGCTGAGGTTGTTGCTTGCACTGGTTTCACTGCTCGGTGTTAGTGGGAGCGTCGTCAGTAAAGCCGTCGTCTTTGGGGCGCCGGCGGCGGCGTTTGCGTCCGCCATGTGGCTTGGCCGTTCGCTTGGATATCGCACCGCCGCGACGTGGATTTGCGGCGCATTATATGCGCTCGATCCGGTCATGCTCAATAAGCTCATCTCGGGTCAAGCCGGGTATCTAGTAGGTTATGCGGTGTTGCCGCTCGTTCTTGCCACCCTGCTGGCGCCGCAGACGCGCCGCCATCCCTTCATCGGGGGTGCGGCCCTCGGCGGCATTCTGTCGCTGGCTACGATCGAGCTGCAGATCGGAATCGTCAGCGTCGCCCTGCTGCTTGCGTTCGCGCTCCTCGCCCCCCGCGCGTTGGTCGCTCGTCGCCTACAGACGGTCGCGATTGCGATCGCTGTTCTGGTCGTCGTTGAAACCCCCACGGCCGTAGGCGTCTGGACGGGGGTGAGCGGAATCGAATCGAGCGACGTGTTTCGTCACCGCGTCCCTTGGCTGGTCGCGAACTCGGTTGCTCCGTGGGACGCACTGCGCCTGATCGGCTATTTGACGCACTACGACGTGCAGTCTTTGCTTGCGTGGACGCCCATCTGGAACGTCGCGGCGCCGCTTGTCGTGATCGCTTCGGCTGCGGGTCTCCTGGTCGCGCCCAAGATCGTTCGCCTTTCGGCCCTCGTGACGCTGCCACTAGCGTTCGCGTTGATGTGCGGGGCGAAGATTCCGTTCCTGGCGGTTCTGGTGGTCGGTTTGTTCGAGCGCGTTACTCCGATGCAGATTTTCCGCGAACTGTATCACCTCATGATCGTGCCTTCGCTCTACTATGCGCTGGCGTTCGGCGCGCTCGCCGACTGGTGTCTACGTCGTCGTAGCCCTCTGGGTACGGCGTCCACGGCGGTCTTGGCCGCTCTGGTGCTGGCGTACACGCAGCCGATACTCGGCGGAGATCTCTCGGGCTGGCTGGCGCCGGCTCCGTACGACCGCTATCTCGCCGGCGCCTTCGAGGCCCAACGGAGCGGCCCCGGCCGTGTGGCTTGGTTCCCGCTCGACCAGCCGCTCGGGTACGAATCTCGTGGCGCAGGTGTGGACCCGATGGCCGTGACGTCGCGCGGGAGTCTGTGGCAGTATTCCCTGAGCTGGCCGCTCACGGCCTTGGATATGGAGGCTCGCGGCGGCGATACGGCGGCCGTCCGCAACGGATTGCGCGCGCTCGGCGTCGGTGAAGCGGTCGAGCGCGACCGATTCTATTCGCGTTTCGACGACTACGCGCCCGCGCATCCGCCGCAGCGTGCGTTCTGGACGCGGCCGATCGCGTTGGGAAATTCGCTCGGCACGCGCACCGACTACGGTGCTGCGATCAGGGGTTATAGGATTGCGGGCGCCGTCGACGCGAAGTACGTGGCCGACCGCTTCGCGCTTGCGCCGAGGCGGTTCGCACTCGTTGCTACGCTCGCCGCGAGCAAGCTACCGACATTTTCGTACGGCCAAGAGCTTCCGGCGAGCGTGCCGTTCGACGCCTACGTCGACGTGGGCGACGAGCCGTACGAAGCCCTCCAGTACGACGGCCAGCACGGTGCGTTGCCTTCGTGGCGGATCGATCCGCGACTTGGCTTCGCCGGTGGGGATCTATGGTGGTGGTACCGCCGCTCGTATGCGGAGGCACCCGAAATGTCGCTCGTGATCGGTCGCGGGAGCATGGCGATCCCCGTTTCGCGGACGTTTGCCAGTGCTCGCGCGGTGGTCGCCTGGATCGCTACGCCGGCCGGCGGTAAGGTGGAGGTTCGGTGCGGACGCTACCGCACAGTCTTCGACACGGGAGGCGGCTGGGGCGCCTGGCGCTCGCGAGTCTTGCCGTGCGGAGCGCTAGCACGCGGCGATCGACTCGTGCTCGCGTCGTTGAACGAGCATGCGGAGGTCGCGATTCGCGCGGTTACAATCGTCGAGAGCACCGGTTTCGACCGGGCACGAACGCATTTCGCATCGTTGATTCGCCGGGCGAATCGCATCATACCGCTGTCCGATTCCGGGAGCGTGCGCTGGACTCGCGCGGGCACGGGCGCGAGGCTTCCCGCTGTTCCGGAAGGAAGCCTCGCGCGTCTCGTGCTGCTCGCTAAAGCCCCGGCTGCCGGCGAATTGCGCTTGCTTAGCGATGACCACGATCTCGTCGCGTGGCGGCCCCTCACTTCCGGCGGCGAGATCCGCGTACCGTTCTTCGGCACGGGTGAAAGGTTGCGGATCGAGGGCGTTCCCGCGCGAGATCTAAATTGGCGGCTCCAGACTCTGGTGGCGCGCCCGGTCCGGGTCTCGGCCGCAAAGCCGGGTTCGATCGGAAGGCTCGTCGTTGCTCCCGAAGCCTTCGACGACGGCTGGCAATCGCTGCCTGGCGCGAGCCACCTCAGCACCGCGCTTGGCACGAATGCCTTTGTGCTCGAGCGTACGGTCCGTGAAGCGCCGGACATTTTCTTCGCATATGCACCTTGGTATCGATTGGCCTTCGTGCTCGGCACGCTTGTGCTCGCGTTTGCCTTGGCGAGCTTCGTGGCGCTCGGCCCTCGGCACGTTATATGAGCGCGTCCCAGGACGCCTCGAAGGCGGCTGCGAGCCGTTCGGCAACGGCTGCGAACGAGTGGTCTGCGACTACAGCCCGACGGCGCAGGCGGCCGCCTACGGTATCTCCTCGTTCCAAAACGGCGCGCACCGCGCGGGCGAATGCTGCGATGTCCCCAACGGGGACCGTTTCGATCGCGCCCGGAAAGTTCTGCCCGTACGTCGGTAAATCGTACGCGATGCACGGCAGTCCCACCGCCAGCGCCTGCGCCATCGAGAGACCCCAGCCTTCTTCATAGCTGCACGAGATGAACGCGCTCGCGCCGGCATACAAGCGATCGAGCGAAGCGTCGTCGACGAAACCGTGGATCGTAACCCGCTCGCGGACGCCGGCGGCCTCGAGTGCCTGCACCAAGCGTTCGCGGACGGCGGGAGCGCCACCGCCGACGATTTCGATGTGCACGCGCTCGGGGAGAGCCGCGATGAGCGCGGGGAGGTCGGCGACGCCTTTGGTCGGTTCGAGCCGATGAACCCAAAGGACGCGGGGCAGACCCTCGGGAGCGGTCCGTAACGCAAACCGGTGAAGGTCGATCCCCGCGCCCACGACCGAGATGCGGCTGGCCTCGAATCCGAGCCTCACCAAGTCAGCAAGAGTCCGTGGGGTCGTCACCGCGACGCGATCGCACCGTGTCCGCAACGTCGCAAGCGACCAACGTTGCAGGGCGTACGACGCGGTAGCCACGGGGATGTCGTTGTGGCGAACGAACGGATGCGGGTTGAGATGGTGGACGATTCCGGACCACGGGATGCCGAGATCGCGTCGAACTCGAGCCGCCGGTCGCACGTCGCAAAAGAAGTCGCCGGTCGTGAAAGCGAGCGACGGACGGGATTCGCGCAGAGCGGCGGCACAGGGCGCCAGACGCGAAAACCAGGTTCCGCCGATCGCCGCCGGGCGCCCGGCAATCCGCTCGGGTTCGCCGGGATTGGCCGCCAGTGGTACGATGCTCGAAAAGAACTCCTTGTATGCTTCGCGCGCAAACTCGGGAACGATGGCCACCAGCTCCCATTGCGGACGAATGCGCGCGATCTCGCGCGCGACGTGCGCGCACAAGATGTCGCCTCCGGATTGGACGTCTCGGGTCACGACGTGGGCCGCGACGAAGACGATGCGTCTCACGAGGGTCCGCAGGAGGGCATCGAACGTCTCTTATTCGATCGCGCTCGGACGGCCTTCGGCCGTGAGGCGTGACATCGAGGAGTGCCCAAACGCTTCGAGAAAGCGGCTCTGCGGCCCGAACGCGTTTCCGGGCGCCCTTGCCGGAGGTAAATCAGCCATCGCATCGCGTCGTCCTCGTTCCCCGCACGCTATCCTATCTGCCGCCCTGCTCTCGATCGGACTCTGCTCTTGCGGCGCGGGTTCTGCCGCCGCCGGATCGGGCGGGTTGCCCCCCGCACCCTCGCAGCGACCGTCTCCCCCGCAAGGGCTCGACAAGATCGCGCACGTCGTCATCGTCGTGCAGGAGAACCGCAGCTTCGACAACCTCTTCCACGGATTTCCCGGTGCAGACACCGTCTCGTCGGGCTTGAGACACGCGGGCGGCACCTATTCACTTCTCCCCGCGTCACTCACGGCTGCCGACATCGACCATCAGATCCACAGTTTTCTGGTTGCGTGGGACGGGGGAAAGATGGACGGATTCGACATCGAGGACCCGACTCAGGCGCCGACGCGCCCGTACGGTTACGTGCCTCAGTCTGAAGTGCAACCCTACTGGGACCTGGCGTCGAGTTACGCGCTGAACGATCGGACGTTTGCATCGCAAATCGACTCCAGCTTCACTGCACATCAGTACTTGATCGCGGCGCAAACGGGCGGAACGGTCGGTACCCCAACAGCAACCCCCTGGGGCTGTGACGCACCCCCTTCGACTACGATCCCCATCTTGCTGCCGGGTCGCGTGATCGGCCCCGGTGTGTTTCCGTGTTTCTCATATCCGACGATCGCTACCGAACTCGATGCGGCGGGCCTCCCATGGCGCTATTACGCGCCGTCCATTTCGAACGGTAACGGCGGCGCGCTCTGGGGAGCATTCGATGCGATTCGCGCCGTACGCTACGGGCCCGATTGGACGACCGACGTAATCGATCCCGAGACGGATTTTCTCGGCGACGCGCAGCGTGGGGTTTTACCTGCGGTTTCCTGGGTGATTCCGGATTTTATCAACTCGGATCATGCGGGGAGTGGGAGTTCGAGCGGACCTGACTGGGTCGCCTCGGTCGTCAACGCGGTCGGGACCGGTCCAGACTGGTCGACCACGGCGATTTTCGTTGTGTGGGACGATTGGGGTGGCTGGTACGACCACGTCCCACCGCCTCAACTCGATCTGCACGGGCTTGGAATACGCGTCCCCCTAATCGTCATCTCGCCGTATGCTAAGAGAGGATTCGTCTCGCACCAGCAGACTGAATTCGGTAGTCTTCTACGGTTTGTCGAGGATCGCTTCGGGCTCGCGCAGCTCTCGGACAGCGACCGGCGGGCCAGTGTTCCCTACGACTGCTTCGATTTCTCGCAGGCGCCGCGCGCATTTTCGCAGATTCAAACTCGTCGCTCCATCAAATATTTCCTGACCCAGCGGCCATCCGGTCGCGCCCTCGATAACGAATAGGACGATGAGATGCATCGAATCGCCGTCATCGGCAGCGGATATGTCGGTTTGGTTACGGGTACTTGCCTAGCGGAACTCGGCAATCGTGTGGTCTGCATCGAGAACGACGAAACCAAGCTCGCAACGCTGAAGGCGGGGCGGGTACCCTTTTACGAACCCGGACTTTCGGAGTTGATGGCGCGCAATCGCGAGCGTGGGCGCCTGTCGTTCGCAGCCGACGTTGCGACCGGCATTCGCGATGCGAAGATCGTTTTCATCGCGGTCGGCACGCCGATGTCGGCGAGCGGCCACGCAGACTTGACGTACGTGCGCGGCGCCGCGCACGAAGTGGCACTCGCGCTCGACTCCGACAAGCTGATCGTTAATAAGTCCACGGTGCCGGTCGAAACCGCAGACCTCGTGGCCGCGATTGTGCGCGAACACAATCAGAGCAGGTATGCGGTACGCGTCGTTTCAAATCCAGAGTTTCTACGCGAGGGGTCCGCAGTCTCGGACTTCATGGAACCGGACCGGATCGTAATCGGGACGAGCGACCCGGTCGCGGAGGCGTTAATGCGCGATTTATATGCGCCACTCGGCGCAACAATGATCGCTACCGACGTGCGAACTGCCGAGATGATCAAATATACGGCAAACGCTTTCCTTGCAACGAAGATATCGTTTGTGAATGAAATCGCGGCGCTCTGCGAGTTTGTACGAGCGGATGTCAAGGATGTCGTTCGCGGAGTTGGGTCGGACCGACGCATCGGACCCGCCTTCATGAGTCCGGGCCTAGGATTCGGCGGATCTTGCCTGCCGAAGGACGTGCGCGCGTTGCGTGAAATCGCGCGCGGCTACGCGCTGCCGACCACCTTCTTGGAGGCGGTGCTCGAGGTTAACGAGCAGCAGATCCGGCGCACGGTTCGGCGGCTCGAGGCCGCGTTGGGAACGTTGAACGGGAAACGAATAGCCCTGCTTGGTTTGGCTTTTAAACCCCAGACCGACGACGTGCGCGACTCGCCAGCGCTCGCGCTCGCGAGGGCTCTTGTCGCGGAAGGTGTGGCGATCGCCGCGCACGATCCGATCGCGCTGGATGCGGCCGCGCGCGTCCTTCGGAACTTGGTGTCGTTCGTTGACGACGAGTACGAAGCCGTTCGCGACGTCGACGCGGTCGTGATTGCGACCGACTGGAACGAGTACAAGCAACTCGACTTGCGCATTATCGCCGAACGGATGACCGGAGACGCATTCTTCGACATGCGCAATACGTGCGAACCTCGGGAAATCGTGGCGGCCGGCCTCCGCTACTTTGGCGTGGGCCGGGAGTGCGCGACCCCGTTCGATCTCGTCTCGGGGTGAGCTGGCCGGCCGTCCCCGGCGTCCGCGTCGTGCGGCATCCAGAACGACTCGAGGTCGCCCGGAGCGATAGGCCCGCGATGAGCGAATGAGTAGTAGATGCCGTCGGGCCCGACGTAGACGGTCCAGCCGTTCGAAGGATCGACGCCGTAGTATCCGTTGATGGCCGCGGCGGCGGGTCGGTGTGACGTGCGTGCCGGCCGCCATCGGTACCCAGCGGGCCGGTGTAGGTAGTCGAACTTCGTGAGCCGCGCGGGATGCGCGCAGGCCGAAAGCCACATGACCGCCGCGAGGGCCACGCTTACAGGAATTCGCACAGGGAGGGGTCTTGGCGGGGCCACGAGTTTGTGCCCGCCGGTCGGGCGAGCCCGGGGCAGGCCTCGCGGGGGCGTGTCGCCAAAGCCGGGCCGGGTATCCACGTGCTGCTTTCGGTTGCGAGGTCCATGGTGTTTTCGCGCGGTTTTCATTCGACGTTTGCGGTCGCGCTAGGAGCGTTGGGCCCCGCCGCCCTCGCCGGGTGTAGCGGCTCGAGCAGCATAACTCCGGCCGGCGTCGTCTCCTCGGCCTCGCAAGCCCAGCAGATCGCGCTCGCGCATCAAAAGATCAAACACATCGTCATCATCACGCAAGAGAACCGTTCGTTCGACAATCTCTTCAACGGGTTCCCGGGTGCGGATACCGTCCAGCAAGGGCCGATTCACACCGGCCAAATCGTCAAATTGCAGCCCGAAGGCATCGAAGCGGGCTACAATATCAGCCACCTCGGCAAAGACTTCCCCAAGGCGTACGACAAGGGGAAGCTCGATGGCTTCGACCTGGCAGCGGCCGGCAACGTCGGCTCCGCGCACGGCTTCATCCTCGTTCCGCCGAACCCCCAGTACGCTTTCGTTCCGCCCTCCGAGGTTGAACCGGACTGGCTGCTGGCGCGCGAAGGCGCACTGGCCGACCGGATGTTCCAATCCAACATCGATGCGAGCTTCGTCTCGCACGAGTACTTGATTCGCGCGAACGCCAGCAGCGCCGTCGACAACCCGACCGGCATTCCCTGGGGCTGCGACACGCCCGCCGGCGGAACGACCTCGACCCTCCTGCCGAACTTCGTGTATGGCCCCCAAATCAGCCCGTGCTTCGAGGCCAATACGCTCGGCGACGAAATCCAGGCCAAGGGTCTGAACTGGCACTACTATGCCCCGCAGGTTCAGGATCTCGGTCAGCCCGGTTTCGACTACGGCGCGGTTTGGTCGGCGTACGGTGCGATCCGGCACGTCCGTTGCGCGACGCCTTCGGAACCGGTGCCCTGTACGACGGGCAGTCCGGAGTGGGGCGTTCCGATCCTCCCCACCAATTCGGGCGTCCACTGGCCGAATACCGACCTCATCACCGACGCGGCGGCCGGTAATCTGGCGAGCCTCACGTGGATTACCCCGAACATCGCGTGGTCCGATCACCCGTCGTGCTTTACCGACGAAGGGCCCTCTTGGGTCGCGTCGATCGTCAACGCCATCGGGAACGGACCCGATTGGAACGACACCGCGATCATCGTCTGGTGGGACGATGCCGGCGGCTGGTACGACCACGTCGCGCCGCCACAGCTCGACTTCGACGGGTTGGGCTTCCGCGTACCGCTCTTCGTGGTCTCGCCGTACGCGCGGCACGGCCGAATCATTCACGAGCAGTTCGAGACCGGCAGCATCCTCAAGATGGTCGAGTCGATCTACGGCGTGAACACGCTGGCCGCAAGCGACGCGCGCGCGAACAACCTGATAGACATGTTCGACTTTACGCAACCGCCGGCGCCGTATCAAGCGGTGCCGCAAAAGTACCCGGCCTCGTTCTTCACGAGCCAACGGAACGTGAAGTCCTACGATCCGCCGGACAATCTTTAGCGCCGGAACTCTCGCAAGACTCATTGGGTGCGCCGCCTGCGTGGCGACGCTCGGGCTGGTCGCGTGCGGGGGTGGTGGTTCGAGCGCACCCCCTGCGGTCGCGACGGCGCACCCTTCGCCCCCCGCAAGCGGCACGCCGAGCCCGGCGCCGACGCACTCGGCGAGTCCGCGTCCAACCCCGACCCCGACCCCGACCCCGACAGCTACGCCGACGCCGAATCCGATTCAACACATTGTGATCGTGGTTCAGGAGAATCGCAGCTTCGACAACCTCTTTGGTGGGCCGCAGGGCTTTCCGGGCGCGGAGACCGCGGCTTTCGGACGCACCTCGACCGGCCAAATCCTGCCGCTTACGCCAGCGGACCTTCGGGTGCCGATCGACATCCAGCACGACTTCAACCAGGCCGTCACCGATATCGACTATCCCAAGGGCAGCGCGATGGACGGCTTCGACCTCGAACAGTGCGATACGCCGAATCGGTCTTGCGTGACGCCGGCCTACTCGAGCGGCTTGCAGTACACCTACGTCCCGTACGACATCAGCAAGCCGTACTGGAACCTCGCGCAGTCGTACGCCCTGGCCGATCACTTCTTTGCATCGGACCTCGACGCGAGTTTCGAGGGTCATGAGTTCTTGATTTCGGGCTGGGCCGAGCAAACGTACGGGCTTCCGGCTGCCGCCAATCCTACCTGGGGCTGCGACGCGCAACCCAATCCGGGCGCCGTCGTCCGCGTACTCGATCCCTCGACAATGCCGGGTACGCCGACGAACACCACACACTTCCCGTGCTTCGGAACGCGTTACGGTTGGCCCGACAACGATCCGACGATCGGCGACGAACTCGATGCGAAGCGGCTCAGTTGGCGCTACTACGCGCCACCGTACACCGATCCCATTACCCAACCGAACCAGATTGGGTACATTTGGTCGGCCTACAGTGCAGTCGATCACATCTACAACGGACCCGACTGGGCGAGGAGCGTCGCCTGTTGTTCGCCAGAAACGAAGTTCTTGAGCGACGTCGTCAGCGGGAACCTGGCAAACGTCACCTGGATCGCACCGGATCTCACCAACTCCGATCACGACGGGTGTGTCGGCTCGGGCTGCGGGTGGGGACCGTCGTGGGTTACTTCGATCGTCGACGCGATCGGAACGAATCCAACCTACTGGAAATCGACGGCGATCTTCGTGCTCTGGGACGATTGGGGCGGGTTCTACGATCACGTCCCGCCCCCGTTGCTCGACTACGACGGCCTCGGGATCCGCGTTCCGCTGATCGCGATCTCCGCGTACACGCCGCCCGGCGTCGTCGACAAAACGCCCTACGAGTTCGGAAGCGTTCTGAAGTACGTCGAGTCGACGTTCGGTCTCGCTCCTCTGCGGGCGAGCGACACGCGGGCGGCGGCGTTCGGAACGGGGATCGTCGATCCGCGCCGAGCACCACGAGCGTTCAACGCGTTCGCAGCTCCGCGCTCGCGCGCGTACTTTATTCACCACGCGCCTTCGATGCAAATCCCCGACCGCGAATGAAAATCCGCGTAGAACGGAAGGTCCGGACGGCGCCTGGCTCGGACCCTGTCCTAGGATGAGAGCTTCCTTGGCGTCGTGGGTGGGCGCGTTCGTTTTGTGTGCCGGCACGCTCGTCGCTTGCGGTGGAGGTGCGGTTGGCCCCGTTCCGCGCGGCTCTTCAACTCCCCGACCGCGACCATCGAGCACGTCGACGCCGACGGCTCCGCCGAGCGGAGCACAGGACACGCCGTTTCCATCGCCCTTTCCGGCCGCTTCGACGCCAATCGAACACATCGTTGTCGTGATTCAGGAAAACCGTACGTTCGACAACGTCTTTCACGGCTACCCGGGGGCCGACACGGTCGATTCTGGTTTAACGAGCACCGGCAAAGTCGTTCCGCTCTCACCGGTGGGTTTTGAGGCGCCGTACGACGTCGAGCACCTGCACTCGCAGGCGGTCGAAGCAATCAACGGCGGAAAAATGAACGGCTTCGATCTGGAGCCTTACTACTACGAACACCCGCCGCAACCGGGTTTCACGTATCCGCCCAGCGGCGGCCCGACGCCGTATCCCGCGTACGCCTATTTGCCCCAAAACGAGGTTCAGCCGTACTGGTCGATGGCCCAAGCGAACGTTGTCGCCGATCGTTTCTTCTCGTCGCAGGCCGACGGAAGCTTTGTCGGACATCAGTACCTGATCGCGGGTCAAGCCGGACATACCTACAGTTTGCCGACGAGTTATCCGTGGGGTTGCGATGGGCCGAAAGGAACCCTCGTTTACCTGCTCGATAATCTCGGGAACGAGACACGGAATGGTGTTTTCCCGTGCTTCACGTACACGTCGATTGCGGACGAACTCGACGCAAGGCGCATTAACTGGCGCTACTACGCGCCGGCGCTGGGACAAGACAACGGCGGATACGGTTGGGCCGGCTTGGACGCGATCCAGTCGATTCGCAACGGCCCGGCTTGGCCGAGAAGCATGCGTTTCCCGGAGACGACGTTCTTGACCGCGATCGCCGCGGGAGTTCTGGCGCCGGTAACGTGGATTACACCCGATGTCGCTAACTCAGACCATGGCGGCGGCTGGGGACTCGGCGGACCGTCGTGGGTCGCGTCGATCGTCAACGGCGTCGGCGAGAGTCGGTTCTGGAATTCGACCGCAATTTTCGTCATCTGGGACGACTGGGGCGGCTGGTACGATCACGTTTCCGCACCCCAGCTCGACTATAACGGGCTTGGTCCCCGCGTTCCCCTGATCGCGATCTCGCCCTATGCCCCGGTGGGAACGGTTGCCCATACGCAGTACGAGTTCGGGAGCCTGCTGAAATTCATAGAGCAGAACTTCGGACTCGCGACCCTGTCGGCGAGCGACGCGCGTGCCAACCCCTTGGGGAGCGACATCTTCAACTTCGCGCAGCAGCCCCGTCCGTTCGCTCCCGTTCACGCGCGCTTCTCGCGCGAGCAGTTGCTGAGCGCTCCGCACCACAACGTCCCGCCCGACGACGAATAGCCGGACAAGAATGAAGCGGCGCTCCCTCGAAGGGTGAGGTTCGTCCCTGCACTTCGGAGGAATACATGAGTCTGGTAGAGCGCGTTGTCGCCTTCGCACGAGAAGCGGGTGATGCGATTCTCGAGATCTACGCGCGCGACGACTTCGGCACGACGCTGAAGGACGACCGCTCGCCGCTGACGCTGGCCGACCGAGCGGCGCACGACCGGATCGTCGAGCGCTTGAGCGTACTCGACCCGAGCATCCCCGTCCTCTCGGAAGAGTCCGACGCGACTGCGTACGAGACGCGCGCGCGGTACGAACGGTACTGGCTGGTCGACCCGCTCGACGGAACCAAGGAGTTCATCAAGCGCAACGGCGAGTTCACCGTTAACATCGCGTTGATCGAAGCGAACCGGCCGACGCTGGGCGTCGTCCACGCGCCAGCACTGAAACGAACGTATTGGGCCGCGCGCGGCGCGGGCGCGCATCGCCAGGAGGGTGCCGAAGAACCGGTGCGCATCGAGGCCGCCGACTATCGTAAGGCGGGGTTGCGGGTGGTCGCAAGCCGTTCGCACGCGGGCGAGTTGATGCCGCGCTTTCTCGACGCACTCGGGTCGCCGGAGTGCGTGAGCATCGGCAGTTCGCTCAAGCTGTGCCTCGTTGCCGACGGCACCGCGACGCTCTATCCCCGGTTCGGCCCGACGATGGAGTGGGACATCGCCGCCGCGTACGCGGTCGTGGCCGAAGCCGGTGGTTCCGTGGTCGACATCGAGGGTAACGCGATGGCCTTCAACAAGCCCGACTTGCACAACCCGCAGTTCGTGGTCTGCGGAAATCCGCCGTTCGACTGGCGTCGGCCCTACGCATCGCTCGTTGCGGAACCCGTTTCGCGCTAGGAGCCAACGGGGCGTCGCTGCGCGCGACGCCCCGTTCGACTATCTTCCGGCCGCGACCGCGGCCGGAATGTGCCCGCGTTTCTCGAGGGCGGCGACGATCTTGGCCGCGCTCTGTTCGACGGTTTCGTTGGCGGTATGGCAGACCACCTCGGCCGACAGCGGCTCCTCGTACGGATCGTCGATCCCGGTGAAGCCCTTGATCTCTCCGGCCCGAGCCTTGGCGTACATTCCCTTGACGTCGCGCGATTCGCAAACCTCGAGCGGCGCCTCGACGTAGATTTCGCAAAAGCGGTCGCTCGATTCACGCACTTCGTCCCGAACCGCGCGATACGGACTGATCGCCGCGGTAATCGCGACGACGCCGTTTCGCGCGAGCAGGTTGGCGACGAAGCCGATGCGCCGGATGTTCGTGTCGCGATCTTCCTTGCTAAAGCCCAGGCCCTTCGAAAGGTTCGTGCGGACGATATCGCCGTCGAGAATCTCGACCTTGACCCCGCGCTCCCGCAGCGTTCGCTCGAGTTCGCGCGCGATCGTCGTCTTTCCCGAGCCGGACAGGCCGGTCGTCCAGACGGTTACTCCTAGCGTTTCCATGCGTTCCTCCTACGAGACGGCGACGGCCGGCGCCATGGCCGACATCAGGATCGTTGCAATTTCGGGCCGGGTCACGTAGTCCGGCGGCATCTCGCCGCGCTGTAGCATGCCGCGCAACTTCGTCCCCGAGAGCGAGAGACGTTCGTCAGGCGTGCTGGGGCTCGTCTTCTCGGTGGCCATCTGACCCGTTCGGGTGCAGAAGAAGGCGTTGTCGAACTTCAGGGGCACGATCGCCAACTCGTCGTGCGTGTACTCGTCGAATGCTTTTTGCGCATCGTACGTCCCGTAGTAGTTGCCGACGCCGGCGTGATCGCGGCCGACGATGAAATTCGTGCAGCCGTAGTTCTGGCGCGCGAGCGCGTGCAGGATGACCTCGCGGGGTCCGGCGTAGCGCATCGCGGCCGGAAACGCGCCGAGCATTACGCGTGTCTTGGGATAGTAGAGATCGAGCAGCTTTTCGTAGCACTCGACACGGACGTTCGCGGGAACGTCATCGGCCTTCGTCCCCCCGACTAGCGGGTTAATGAAGAGCCCGTCGACTAGTTCGAGCGCGGTCTTGGTGATGAATTCGTGCGCCCGATGGATGGGATTGCGCGTCTGGAAGGCGACGACCGATTTCCAGCCGCGTTCGTCGAATGCGGCGCGGGTCTGGGCCGGCGTCAAGCGCAAGTGCGTGAAGTCGGGATGCGGGATTTCGGCGACGAGCGTGACTGGTCCCGAAACGTACACGGGTCCCTCGGCACGCATGGCGGCGACGCCGGGATGCGCGTCTTCGGTGGTGCCGTAGATGCGCTTCGCCTCGACCTCTTGGTCCGGCCGGTACTTCCCAGTGACGTGCATCGTCGCGAGGAGCGAGCCGTTCGGGTGAGCGAGTGCAATGTCGGTGTCCACCTTGACGCGCGAAGCGCGGGCTTCGTCGAGTTGCAGTGCGATCGGAATCGTCCACGCGAGCCGACGTGTTAGGCGCTTGTTCTCGACGACGTTGCGATAGTCGGCTTCGTCCATGAAACCTTCGAGCGGACTGTAGACGCCGGTCGCGATGCACTCCAGGTCGGCGAGATTCCGCGGCGAGAGTTCGACGCGAGGCAGCGCGTGTGCGCTTTCGAAGGCGCTCCGTTGGGCGGCGCCCTCGAGGGTTCGATCGATCAGTTTTCCACCGTGAGGCTGCATCACAGCGCCACCGCCGACTGTTCGCGCCGCGCGGCGTTGCGCGCCGCGATGCCGCCGAGGACGGCCTGCTGCTCGGACCGACGTTTGCGGTCTTCCTCGTCGAGCGTTTCCCAGGCTACTTTCTTAAGACGGGTATTTTCGGCGTCGAATGCCGCGATCTGTTCGGGAGCGAATTGCATTTCTTTACCTTTCGGGACGAGCACGCGATCGTAGCCTAGCTCGTCGAGCGAGGTTCCGGCAACGCTTTCAAAAATACGCAGGTCTTCTTCGGGTGTCTGCGCGAGGAATTTCCGCGAGTTATTCTTCATGACGGGTTTGGTGACGTTTTCCCACAGGTTGCTGGCGCTCGCAGCTTTTTTGGCCTCGTCAGTCTTGTAGAACTCCATCGCGTCCTCGCTGAACGCGACGCCGAGAAAGTCACAGACCTTCTGCAACGTTCCCGTTTCGTCTTGAGTGAGCGCTTCGTAGCTGACGGCCAGGACGCGCTCGTCGCCAATGCGGTCCTTTAACCGCAGCGCTTTCTGCTGCGCGTTGTGCCAGTCTTGCGCGACGCTGTAGTAGTGTTTCTCGCCCTCGATCGCTCGGGTGAACGAGAGTGCGACGTCGCGCCCGTCCCGGTAGAGGTAGATGAACTTGGCATCCGGGAACCTGTCCGCGAGTTCGTTCGCGTACTTGACATT
>JBDTCF010000072.1:0-4681 GCA_039923715.1 Vulcanimicrobiaceae bacterium | reverse complement strand
TATTCTCGACGCGCGTTCGCGAACGTCTCGGCCTGCGAGGCACGCTCGTCGTCTCGCTGTTGGTGACTTCGCTCGCATTGGGCTGCATGCTGTTCGCGCGTCTGGGCACGCCCTACGCCGTGCTCTTTGTCACCTTGGCAATAGGGGCCCGATCTATAACATCAATCAGATCAGCTATCGGCAAGCCCTGGTCGACGTGCGAATCCAAGGTCGCATGAACGCCACGATGCGAACGTTCGTGTGGGGAACGCTCCCGCTCGGTTCGCTTGTCGGCGGCTATCTTGGTACGCTCGTGGGAGTTCCCGCTACGATCGCAATCGGCGCGCTGTTCTGCGGCGTTGCAGCCTGCTGGCTGATCCCGCTGCGCGAACGCCGCGTCTCGTAGGATACGAGCGGCGTGCGGTTGGGAAGCGCACCGTGTGCCGAACCTCCCAACCGCTCGTCGCGGCGCGTTTACAGTTGCCCGAGAAAACCGTCCGTGTTACCCGCACCGTCGAGGTAGAAGCCGACGATCTGGCCGCCGTCGTTGAGCCCGTTGACGGTCGTCGTTCCGATGCCGTTCGGGTCGTCGATCCTCCGCCAGGTCGCGTGGGTCAGTGGGTTGGATAGCAGGAAGCCGTGCATCGCGCCCTGCGAGTCGGTGTAGACGCCAACGATCTGATCCTTGTTGTTGATGCCGAAGGGCATGGTGCTCGCGGCATTCGGAAACGCGAAGTCGCTAAAGAGGCCACCCTTCCGGAGGTACCCGATGACGGTGCCGCTCGAGGTCGTGAGAAACCCGGTGACGTCGCCGTTATCGTTGATCGCCGATGCGGTCGCGTTGCTTCCGCCGGGGGGCACGATCGCCTTGAACTGGCTCGTACCCTGCTTCAGCGAGTAGGCGTGGTTGACGCCGGTCGCGTCGGTATAGAAGCCGACGGCGATGCCACGGTCGTTGATGCCTAGTAGCTGATTGACCGTGCCGTGCCCCGTGTGTGGATTCTTGTAGCTGGTGAAGACGTTGTTCCACTCGACGAAACCGAAGTTGTTGCCGTTACCGTCGACCCAAAAACCGGCCGTGTCTCCGATGTTGTTGATGGCGGTAACCTGGGTTTGGACCGAACCGGGGAAGTTCTCGTTGACGTAGTTGCCTTGGCCGTATGGCGGATCCAAGGTGTAGCCCTTGTTCGGGTGGCCCGCGGCGCCGCTTCCGAAGTATCCGGCGATTACGCCCGAGTTGTTGATCCCGAGCAATTGGTTGAACGTGGGGTCGGCTTGGTCGTCGAGGGTCGTAAAGTGAATGCGGCGCGGAGCCAACAGCGCATCGCCCCGTTGCGGAAGCGAGCCAAACGTTCGGTTGACGAACGGCGGCCTTACAAAAGGTGAAGTTGCCGCGTAGGCGGTCGTCGGAATCAGAAGCCCGAGCGAGCCCGCAAGCATCGCCCGAACGAGGTTTCGTTGCGTGATGAACATGCGAAAGGGTTCCTTTCTGGAAGGCGTCAGGCACGTAAGTCGGCCCCGTGACGCAAGATTCTCGGTGACTGAACGAGTGAATTGTCGCAGGACGGAAGGATCGAGAACATGGAGCACTCGTACACTTGGCCCGTACAGTTCAGTCGATCGCGTTGTACGTCCAAAAGCGTGCGAATGCCGCGTGATCGACGAGGTAGTGCCGGACGGCGCTGATGCGCTCGTCGACGAGGGTGAACAAGAGCACCGCATCCCACTCGGCAGTCATACCACCTCGTCGAGCGGTCGCGCGCTTGAGCGCGAAGACACGATCGGTTGCGGCGGCGAGGACCGTCGCGGTGCTCGCAAACGTGCCACCCGTTTCGTGTGCGAGGTGGGCGAAGAATCCGAGGATCTGGTCGCGACCCCGATAGTTCCCCTTTAAGACGCCGGCCGGGGCGAGCGTCCAGGTCGCGTTGAGATGAAACGCGGAGGCAAAGGTCGCGAAATCGGCACGAGCATGGGCGTCGAGACATCGCTTCACGATCGCCAGGTTCGCTCGTTCGATCTGCTGCATGACTGCCCTGAGCCTCCTTTGCCGACGAGCCTCTCCAGCGGGCCCTTCGCCTATTATGCTCGAGCGTAGCGTCCGCGCACACGGACACTCGTACGCCTCGTCCGTACACTTGCGGCCGGGGATACGTGAAGGCGCTCCGGTCCAAGTGTCTAAGCGGACGAAATCTCAAATGGATACCACCGTCGCAGCAAAAACAAGGCCGCCGACCGGTCCGCGCGTTCCTCGTTAGACGTGGGACGCTCTCCGTTTGGGCTGGCCCTGCGTCGCCTGCGCCTGGCCGCCGGTCTTTCGCAGGAGGATCTGGCGGAGCGTGCGCGGCTCAGCGCGGAGAGCGTCAGCGCGCTTGAGCGCGGCGCGCGGAAGGCGCCGTATCGCGAGACCGTCCGAATGTTGGCCGAGGCGCTTCGACTGAGCGATTCCGAGCTCCACGAACTGCAGCGCTTGGCGCGCCCGGCGCGCCGCGTCGCAGCCGCCGATCCCGAACCCAAGGCTTCCAGCTCGGATGGACGGGCGCACCACTACTTACCCGCTCCGCGGACGCCCCTGCGCGGTCGCGAGCGGGCCCTCGAAACCATGAGCCGGCTCTTGAGCGAGCATCGCCTGGTGACGATCGCGGGTTCGGGTGGCGTCGGAAAGACCCGCGTCGCAATTGCCGCGGCCGCCGCCCTGCTGGACACTCGAACGTTTGAAACCGTTTGGTTCGTTGAGCTCGCATCGCTCGCGTCCGACGATCTCGTCGAGGGCGCGGTGGCCAAGGTGCTCTGCGACGACAGCAACTCGGGCGAATCGCTGCTCGACGTTTTAACGCGCAGAGTCCAAGGAACGTGCGGACTCCTGATCGTCGACAACTGCGAGCACGTCGTGAAAGGCGCGCGCGCGGCGGTCGCCGCCGTGCTCGCGGCCTGTCCCAACGTTCGCATTCTGACGACGTCGCGTCAGCCGCTTCAGGCCGATGGTGAGCGGCACTACCGATTGCCCAGCCTCGACGTGCCGGAATCACGGGCCGGGCTTACGGCCGACAATGCGCTGCGCTACGGTGCGGTCGCACTATTTGTCGATTCGGCCATCGCCGCCAACGAAGAGTTTGTGCTGACGGACGACAACGCGCCGCTCGTCGCCGATATTTGCGCACGTTTGGACGGTATCGCTCTTACCCTCGAGCTGGCTGCGGCGCGTACGAACGTGCTGAGCATTCGGAGCCTCGCGAGGCACCTCGACGAGCGCTTCCGGCTGCTGACCGGCGGCAACCCGCGGGCGCTTCCGCGGCAGCGGACGTTGAGTGCGTTGATCGACTGGAGCTACGACCTGCTCTCGCCGCAGGAGCGCCGGCTATTCAATCGCTTCGCGATTTTCGCTGGCGGCTTCGGTTTGGAGGCGGCGCACGTCGTGTGTGCCGACGAATCGGACGATCTCTTCGCTGTCCTCGACGTGTTGAGTTCGCTCGTCGATAAATCTCTCGTCGTCGCCTATACGACCGGGACGCTCGAGCGCTATCGGTTGCTCGAGTCGACGCGAGCGTATGCTTTGGATCGCCTTGAGGCGGTCGGCGAACTCGACGGCATTGCGCGCCGTCATGCGAGATTTTTTGCCGGCCTTGCCACCGATGCGGATCGGCGCTTCGGGCTCGAACCAACCAACGGTTGGCTCGCCGCGCTCGAACCGGAAGCCGCGAATTTTCGTCGTGCGCTCGATTGGGCGCTCGATGGCGGCCACGCGGTCGTGACGGGTGGCACGATTGCGGGGGCGTTGGAGCGCTTTTGGGTCAACGGCGGTCTTGAAGCAGAGGGACGCCGCTGGACGATGTCGGCGCTCGAGCACGTCTCCGAAACGGAGCAACCGTTCGTCGCCGCGCGGCTTTGGCGCGCGCGGGCGTGGCTGGCGACCGCCACCGCCAAGCGGGATGCCGCGGAGCACGCAGCCGCACTTTACGAGCGGACGGGCGATCGGACCGGCCTCGGTGATTCGCTGCGGTTGCTGGCCCTGGGCTCGGTGCAAATGGGCCGCGTGGCTGAGGCGGTCGAGTTCAACGACCGAGCCCTGGCGATCTTTCGTGCGCTTGAGGACAAACGCAACGTCGCGAACTGTCTCGATATGGCCGCGTCGATCGCCGGCGCCGGCGGTGACTGGACAACTGCGCGCGGGATCTACAACGAAGCCCTCGCGCTCTTTCGCGATATGGCGAACGATGGTGGCATCGCCTCCGTCCTCGTTGGTCTCGCGTATGCCGACTACTTCGACGGTAATCCGGAAAGCGCCCTCGTGCGCGTCCGCGAGGCATACGAGATCCACCGTGCCCGTAAGTATGCGACGAACCTCGCGATCGACAACCTGCTCATCGCGGTGTTCCTGCTTGCGCTCGGCGACGACGCCGACGTGTCCGAACACGCCGAGACCGCTTTGCGGTGGGCGCAGACCGCGAACAACCCGTCGCTCGTCGCGAATGCGATCTCTTGCCTTGCATTGCTCCGTGCGAAGCGCGGCGACGTGCGCCGCGCAGCCCGGCTCGCGGGCTACATGGTCGCGACGTTTGCGAGTCTAGGTCAAGCACTCGACCCCGTAGAGCAGGACGTCGCCGACTGGGTCACGGCGGCGTTGGAGGCACAACTCACGCGCCCCCAGATCGCGTTGCTTGAGGCCGAGGGCGCGGCCTGGACGCAAGACCGCGCGGTCCTGGAA
>JBDTCF010000071.1:0-17959 GCA_039923715.1 Vulcanimicrobiaceae bacterium | reverse complement strand
AAGCCCAAGACTGTAGGCGCTCTCCTCTCCAATCTGACAACGCCTACAAGTCTAGCACATCGCTTTTAGGGGCAGAACGGTCCCCTGCCCACAAAGGCGCCCTAGAATTGGGCTTTAGGGGCAAGGCCCCCCGGCGAGCGGGCCGGAAACCAGGGCCGCGGCCCCGCGGCCCCCTCAGCGATCCGTCAGACCGTCAGACAGAGCGGACGTTTGGATGGGACGCCGGCGCGGCGCGGGAAGCGCTGCGGCGTTTCGGTTTCTTTGATGAAGCGCACGATTCGCAGATCGCCCTCCAGACCGATATCCTCGAGAGGCCGGAGGCCGAGAATCGGCGCCGCGTCTTCCGCAGCCGCACGCTCCGCCGGCTCGACGAGAGCGCGCTGCAAGAGCGCAACGCCGCCAACGGCCAACAGCGGTGCGGTCAACTCCATGACGGTCGGAAGGGAGCCGACCGCGCGCGCCGTCGCCGACGCGAAGGTGGCCCGCACCCCCGGCTCGCGGCCGGCGTCCTCGGCCCGTTGCGGCAGGACGCGGAGTTCGAGGCCGAGCGCCCTCGCAACATCGACCAGAAACTTCGCCTTCTTCCCGGTGGACTCGACCAAGGTCGTCGCGGCCCCGGTCGCCAGCGCCAGCACGATTCCGGGAAAGCCTCCGCCGCTCCCAACGTCGACGTAGGGAGCGCGCACGAATGGCGCGAGCGCGAGCGAGTCGCGCACGTGCTCGGCGATGGCGCCCGCGTCGCGTGCGGCCGTCAGGTTCGTTCGCGCGTTCGCGGCTGCTAGCAGCCCCCCGAAGCGCGCCAGCCGCGCGCGGACGGTTGAATCGAGCGCGAGCGCCTCCAGTAGTTCTGCCAATTGGTGCGCGACGTCTTCGTCGTTAGTTCGTTCTACCAACCACGCACTCCGTACTACTTAGCTTGTATCTGTGCCGGCGCTCCACCCGCGGCGCGACGGTGCTGGTCGATTGCGAGGATGGTGACGTCCGCCGCCGAGAAACCGGGGATCCTCCGGGCGGCCCCGAGCGAACGCGGACGATAGCGGCGCAGCTTGTCACGCGCTTCGCGCGACAGCGCGTGCGGTGGCGCCTCGAAAACCTCGGCGCACAGAAGCGTCGACTCGTCGCGCGAGGCACGCGCGACCTGCGTTTGCTGGCGTTCGACATAGCCCGCGAGTTTCGTCTCGATTGCCAATCGCTCGAGCGTTTCGGAATCGGTTTCGAATAAGCCGGCGACGGTAGCCGGGCCGACTTCCGGGCGGCGCAGCGCGTGCGCGATCGTCAAGCCGGTCAGCTCGCCCCCGAGCCCGTCGCCGCGCGCGATGCGGCGCGAGCGCGCACGCTCGTGCGCGCGTTCGAGCGTTTCCTGGCGGCTCCGAAATCCCTCAAAGGCGTCGTCGTCGAGCAGCCCGATCGCGTGCCCGAGCGGCGAGAGCCGCGAATCGGCGTTGTCGTGGCGCAGAAGCACGCGATGCTCGGCGCGCGACGTCAACATGCGATACGGTTCGTCGACGCCCTTCGTCACGAGGTCGTCGATCAGCACGCCGACGTACCCCTCGTCGCGGCCGATCCGCACCCCCTCGCGGCCCTGCGCACGCCGGGCCGCGTTGATCCCCGCGACCAAGCCCTGCGCCGCGGCTTCCTCGTAGCCCGACGTTCCGTTGAGCTGCCCGCAAAAAAACAGGCCGCCAAGCCGATGCGTCTCCAGGGTCGCGCGCAATTCGAGAGGTGGGACGTGATCGTACTCGACAGCGTAGCCCGCGCGTAGCATCTCCGCCTCTTCGCAGCCGGGTAAGGTGTGCAACATCGCGAGTTGCACTTCCGCGGGCAGCGAGGTCGAGAAGCCGCCGACGTACGTGCTATCGGTGTCCCAGCCTTCGGGCTCGATGAAGATCAAATGGCTCGGATTGTGCGCGAACTTGACGACTTTGTCTTCGATCGAGGGGCAGTAGCGCGGGCCAATTCCGCGGATCAGGTCCAGCCCATAGAGCGGCGAGCGGTGCAGGTTGTCGCGCACGAGCGCGTGCGTCCGCGCATTCGTGGTGGTGACGTGGCACGGCAGTTGGGGGCCGGGAAATGCAGCCGCGCTGCGGTACGAGAACGGCAACGGCACGGAGCTTGGGTCTTGGCGGCGCATGCGCTCGAAGGCGAGGCTCGCGCGCGCCACTCGCGGCGGCGTCCCGGTCTTGAGGCGAGCCGTCGGAAAGTCCAGTCGCCGCAAGGCATCCGCCAACCCTAAGGAAGGCGCCTCGCCCAAGCGTCCGGCGGGCTCGCTGCGGTCGCCGCGATAGATCTTCCCACCCAAGAAGGTTCCGGTCGCGAGCACCACACTTGGTGCGTAGTAGGTACGACCGTCACTGCAACGGACGCCGCGGACGGCTCCGGCGCCGGTAACGAGATCCTCGACCATGCCGGCGACGATCGTCAGCCGCGGCTGCGCGCGAAGCGTGGAGAGCGCGGCGCGCGCGTACGCGGCTTTGTCGGCTTGGGCGCGCAACGCCCGGACCGCCGGGCCTTTAGTCTCGTTGAGGAAGCGGACGTGGAGCTCGGTGCGGTCGATCAGGCGTGCCATTTCGCCGCCGAGCGCGTCGATTTCGCGCACGAGCTGACCCTTGGCGCTCCCGCCGATCGAGGGGTTGCAGGGGAGCGTGCAGATCTTCTCGGGATCACCCGACACCAACACGGTCTCGCACCCCATCCGAGCCGCGGCCAGCGCGGCTTCGACGCCGGCATGACCGCCACCGACCACGATGACCGCCGCGTCGTCGCTTGCGCTCGTCATTCGGGATGCGTTACGCCGCGCGCGCAGCGTGGCCGCGCAAACGCAGCCCGAGCCCAACGAGGAGCACGCCGAACAAGATCGCGTACCACGCGATGATCCAGACGACGGCGAGCGCACCGCCGCCCGGCTCGAACGAGATCCAGACGCCGAAGACGATCGACAGGATGCCACCGAGAATCAGCAGCCACTCGTTCTGGATGTGTTTGCGCAGTTGGAGCGCGGCGATGAGTTCGAAAATGCCCGTAACGATCGCCCAAAACGCGATCACGTAGACCAGCGCGAGCGCGGTGATATGCGGCCAAAAGAACGTCACCAGCCCCACGGCGATCCCGACCAGCCCCTCGAGCGCGAACGCCATCCAGCGCGTGTGCGTCTGCGCGGCCCGGAACGCGGCGACCACGGCCAAGACGCCGTCCACCAGCGAGTACGCACCGAAGAGGATCACGAGCGCGAACAGCGCCACGCCCGGTATGAAGAACGCGAGCAGGCCGAACACGATCGCGGCGATGCCACGCAGCACGAGCGCCCACCAGTTGCGCGCCAAAACGTCGACCATCGAACCCTCCTCAAACGCAGTTTCGCGCGCTCGCGGACGCACAGTGGGTCGCTTCGGCGCGAACGCCTGTTTCTGCTTTGCCGAGCCCGGGGACGGCGGGCTCCGCCCGCCATCCACGAGGTAACGGGCCGGCGGTGCGTCGTCTTGCCACCCGCCCGCGCGGCGTGATAGCCTCGCGTGAGATGGCGCTTCGCGAAATCGTGTTGCCGACGACCGAACCCGAGACCGAGTGGGTTCGCGGTCGCGCACTCCAAAAGGTGAGCCCCACGTGGTGGCACGCGAAACTGCAGGCGGCGTTCGCGCGCGCCCTCGGTGACTACGCGGGCGAGCGCGCGCAGGTTGGAACCGAGTGGCGCTTTCGGGTCGCGCCGCCCGGCGAAGCCATCCGGCCGCTCGTTCCGGACGTCGCCCTCGTTTGGAACGAACGGTTGCGCGGGCTTCCACTGGCCGAGATTCAAACGCCGCTCGGCGCACCCGACATCGCCGTCGAGATCCTTTCGCCCGACGATCGGAGCGCCGACGTCGAGGATAAGATTGCGACGTACCTGCGCTCGGCCGCGCAACTCGTGGTCGTCGTTGACCCGGCGCAGCGCAGCGTAACGCTCGTCGATCCCGAGGGACGCCGTTCGCTTGCAGAGCGCGAAACGCTCGAGCACCAGGCGTTGCCGGGATTCGCGCTCTCGCTGCGCGCCCTGTTCGCGGCCCTCGAACTTCCGCGCTGAGCGCTACTTGCCGATGCAGAACGTCGCGAAGATGCGCTCGAGCATCGCTTCAGTGGCGTTGCGCCCGAGCAGGTCGTCGAGCGCGGCGGCGGCGTTCATCAAATCGGTCACGATGAGGTCGGCGGGGTCGCCGCGCGCCAGGGTTTCGGCGGCGAACGCGAGCGAACGTTCGGCGGCGAGGGCGGCGTCGGCTTGCCGCGCGCTAGCAAGCTGGGGCCGTGTGAGGTCCGGCGTATCGCCGGCCAACGCCGTCTCCGCGAGCGCGCGCGCAATCCTCGCGACGGACGACGGATCGAGCGCCGAGCCGAGGAGTGCTTCGGACTCGCTGGGCGAGCGTTCGTCGAAGGCTGCGCGCCCCAGGTCGGCCTTGTTGAACAGGATGACGCGCGTTGTGTCGCGGGTTCGTTCGAGGACGTTAAGCGCTTCTGGTGAGAGCGGAGCGGACGCATCCACGACGACCAGCGCGACGCTCGCCTCCGTAAGCGCGGCGTGCGAGCGCGCAATGCCCGCCATCTCGAGCTGTGCGCCGGATTCGCCGTTGTCGACCGTTCGCATTCCCGCTGTGTCGATCAAGCGCGCCGCGATCCCGCCGGGCAGCATCGCCGTTTCCTCGAGCGTGTCGCGCGTCGTTCCGGCGATCTCCGAGACGAGGGCGCGGTCCTGTGCGAGCAGCGCGTTGAACAGCGAGGACTTGCCCGCGTTCGGCGCGCCGACGATCGCGACCGCAACGCCGTCCCGAACGACTCGGCCGCGTTCCCAATCGTCGCGCAGCGCATGCAGCCGCGCGCCCAACGCGTTGACCCTCGCCTCGAGGTCCCTCGCGGCCGGCGCTTCGACTTCGTCGGGAAAATCGAGCGATGCGGCGAGCGCGTCGAGCAACTCCGCGATCGCGGCGTGCGCGTTCTCGACCTCACGCGTCAAGCCGCCGGCCAGCCCGGCGGCCGCAGCGCGGGCCGCCGAACGATGTTCGGAGGCGACGAGTGCCCCGATCGCCTCGGCTTCGGCGAGATCGACTTTCCCGGCCAGAAACGCGCGCTTCGTGAACTCTCCGGGGCCTGCCAACCGCGCGCCGGCGGCGAGCAGCGCACCAAGGGTCCCCGCGGCGACGGCCGGTGAGCCGTGCACGTGCAGTTCGAGCACGTCCTCGCCGGTGTAGCTGTGCGGCGCGGGAAAGAAGATGGCCAGGCCGTCGTCGATGGTCGCGCCGGCGCCGTCGAGAATCCGAACGGTGGTCGCGACCCGCGCCCGCGACGCTGCCCGGCGGCGAATGACGCGACCGAAAAACGACCGCACGCCCGGACCGCTCGCGCGAACGATTGCGATCGCCCCGCGTCCCGGCGCGGTCGCGACGGCCGCGATGGTGTCGTCGCTCGGCGCCGTTCTTTTTACGCCGACCGCGGTGAGACGACCACCCGGCGTTCGGGCTCGGAGCCCGTCGATTCAGTCGTTACGTACGGGTTCTCGGCGAGTGCGATGTGGATGACTTTTCGTTCGGAGGGCAGCATCGGCTCGAGTTCGATCGAGCGCTTTTCACGAATCGCCCGCTCGAGGCTCTGCAACGCGACGCCGCGCAACAAGTCGGCCCGCCGCGCGCGATACCCCTCGGCGTCGATCGTGTAGTAATGGCGGTCCTTCTTGAGTCCTGCGTTCAAGATGTTGTTGAACAACAAGTTCAGCGCTTCGAGCGTGTGCCCGTGGCGGCCGATCAGATTTGCGAGGTCCGGCGCAAGCACTTCGAGATACTCGCCTTCCGGCCGCGCGAAGTAGCGTACCTCGGGAGCGTCGATCCCCATGCGCTGCAAGATCTCGAGCAACAGGTCGCGCGCGGGACGCGCCGCTTCCGGTTCGACCGTCGGGGCGGCTCGCGGCCGCGGCGTCCGCGGCGCCTCGGAGGAAGTGCGGCGGCTCGGAGCGCCGGCCGGTCCGCGTCGCTCGCTCGCGCCGGTGCGCGCACGCCGGCGCTGACCGTACCCGCGCGGCGCCGCCGCCTCGTCTTGAGGGCCGTTTGCTTGGTTGGAAGTGTCCTCGTCCATCGTTTCCTCGTCGCTGCCTTGCTAAATATGGATTTACGAACGGCGCGAGCCGCGTTTGCGCGGCGAACGCGGACTCGAGCCCGGCGAGCCGTTCTTTGCCGGTTTCGTCGTGCCGGCGCCGTTGCGGGCGCCCTTCGCGACAAGGTCGGCGCCGTTCGCGAGCGCCGGCGTCACGTTCTTCGTTTCCGGCGCGGGTCGCGGAAACTGGCGCAGCAACCAGAACTGTTGACCCATTGAGAGCACGTTGAACGTCAGCCAGTAGAGAATCAGCGCCGAAGGCCAGAAACGGCCGACAAATGCGATCATAACCGGCGAAACGAACGCCATGATCTTCTGTTGCTGCGCCTGCTGCGCGTCCATCGCCGGGCTCGAGAAGCGGACGCTGAAATACATCGAGACGACGTACAGCGCCAACAGCACGTAGTCAGGTTGCTGCAAGCTGTTCGCCAGCAAGGGGAACGGAAAGAGGTGCGCGGTCGCGGCCGAGAGCGGCGAACCGATCCAACCCCAGGTCGTCTTCGCGAACTGCTCCTTGTTCGCGATGATCGCCCAGTACAGGCTAAAGAGAATCGGCATCTGCAAGACGAGGGGCAGGCAGCTCGCAAACGGGTTTGCGCCGTGCTCCTTGTAGAGCGCCATCGTTTCTTTGTTGAGCCGCTCCGGGTCGCCCTTATGCTTGGCCTGGATCGCCTTGATTTTCGGCTGCAGGACCTGCATTTGGGCGATCGACTTGAACTGCATCGCGTTGAGCGGCCACAGGACGAGCTTGACGATCACCGCCAACACGATCAGCGTCCAACCGAAGTTGTGCGTTACCGCGTTGAGCGCGAGCAAAACAGACTCGAGGACCTTGACGATCGGATCGAGGAACACGTTCGACGCGAGCAGGAACTCCAAGGGGCCAGCCTTTCAGGTGCAATTACGGGACGAGATCAACGCCCCCCGGATTCCACGGGTTGCAGCGGACGAGGCGCGCAGCGCCCAGCGCGATTCCGCGCAAGATGCCATGCTTCAACACCGCCTCCCGCGCATACTGCGAACACGACGGATAGAAACGGCACGAGCGCGGGAGCGCCGGAGAGATGACGAGCCGGTAGACGTCGAGCAGGCCTACAACGAGGGACCGCATCCCTCAACGCCCCGGTGCGAGGGCTATCCGCTGGACCGCGCTCGCGACCTCGGCGGCCAAGCGCGCGAAGGGGGCGGTGGCCGCCGCCGGAGCGGCAATGAAGACGAGATCGACTGCCGGAGCTGCGCCCGCCTCACCGAGCGGGGCGAGCGCCCCGTGGATCCGGCGTCGCACGAGGTTCCGGATGACCGCGTTCCCGACGGCCTTGCCTACGGTAACCCCGACCCGCGGCCTCGCCCCCGGCCGATCCACGGCGAAAACGTCGATCGTCGAGCGACGCTCCCGTCGCCCGCGACGGCGGACGGCCGCGAACTCACGCGGCCGTCGGAGACTTTCGTACCAGCGCATCGCGCCGCGCCTAGCGGTCGCTCACGGCGGCTAGACGGTCAAGCGCTTGCGGCCTTTTTTGCGGCGCGCCGCAAGCACGCGCCGGCCGTTCTTGGTCGACATGCGCTCCATAAAGCCGTGTACGCGCTTGCGCCGGCGATTGTGTGGTTGGTACGTCCGCTTCACGACGAAAATTCCTCTCTACTGTGGACCCGCGACTCCCAAGTATATCGGGCCGAGGCGGTTCCCGTCAACTCCGGGCGCTGCGAAAGCTTCACACGTTGTCCACACCTGTCGATATCTCTGTGCATAGCAATCTTGTCTCGAAGCCCGCGAGCCTCGTTTTCGCGCCGTTTTCCGGCCCCCTGAAACTTATTGCCGCGCCCCGGCCAAGAGGCGAGGAAGCCCGGAAAATGGCCCTTGCGCTGCGACTTCGCTCTTGTGCAGAAGTGCATAAGTTCGTGCAAAAAAACCGAAGGAATACGGCCCCGCTCCTCCAACTCACCCGCTCCCATCTCGGCGCTTGCCGGCGGTCAACGGACGACCGCGAGCGCCGCTGGCAAGTATTATCGAGGCGGTTATCTTCATGGAACTTGCGGTCGGCTCGCACGACTACTGCGGCGAACTCTGGCTTTCCGCGCTCGCCGCACTCGAGCAGCGCTACTCGAAACCGATCTTTGAGATGTGGCTCAAACCCATGCGCCCGCTCGGTTTGGACGGGAACGAACTCGTCCTCGCGGTCCAGAGCCCGTTCGCCCGGGACTGGGCCGAAAATCGGCTCAAGGGGGACATCGCCGAGGTGCTGGGTGGACTAACCGGCAGTACGGTGCGCTTGCGTTTCGTAATCGCGCCGGAGGGCGACGCTGGCGCGCCGGCCGCGCCGGTCGCGCCGGCCGCAGCGCCGCAAATCCAGCGGTTCGGCGTCGACGATGCACGGCCGGGCAACCTGAACCCGCGCTACACGTTTGAAGAGTTCGTTGTCGGGAATTCCAACCGGTTCGCGCACGCCGCCTCGCAAGCGGTCGCCGAGGCCCCGGCCAAGGCCTACAATCCGCTCTTTCTGTACGGCGGGGTCGGCCTCGGGAAAACGCACTTGATGCACGCGATCGGGCATCGCGTCATCGGCACGAACCCCCGCGCGAACGTCGTCTACGTCTCGAGCGAGAAGTTTACGAACGAGTTTATCGTCGCGGTCCAAAAGAACCAGACGCTCGAGTTTCGCAACAAGTACCGGCTGGTCGACGTGCTGCTGATCGACGACATCCAGTTCATCGAGGGCAAAGAAGGGACGCTGGAAGAGTTTTTTCACACTTTTAACGCGCTGCACGAGGCGCAAAAACAACTCGTCATCTCGAGCGACCGCCCGCCTAAGGAGATCCAAACGCTCGAGTCGCGGCTGCGCTCGCGTTTCGAGTGGGGCTTGCTGACAGATATCCAACCGCCCGACCTCGAGACCCGCGAAGCGATCCTGCGCAAGAAGGCCGAGGCCGAAAAGATCCCCGTCCCGGACGACGTCACCTCGTTCATCGCAAAAGTTATTCCGTCCAACATCCGCGAGCTCGAAGGTGCGTTGATCCGCGTGGTCGCGTTCGCGTCGCTGACAAAGTCTCCGATCACCGCCGAACTCGCGAGCGAGGTTCTCAAGAACGTGATTGCGAGCGCGCCGGCGCGCCGCGTCACCATCGCGCTCATCAAAGAACGCATCGCGAAGGCGCACGGTCTGACCGTCAAGGAGATGGATCATCACCGCCGCGACCAACGTCTAGCGGCGCCGCGCCAGATCGCGATGTACTTGGCAACCGAGCTCACCGACAACTCGTTGCCGCAGATCGCGCGCGAGTTTCACAAGAAGGACCACACGACGGTGATGTACGCGCGCAACAAGGTGAAGCATCAAATGGAGATCGACGAGGCGTACCGCAACAAGGTTCGCCAGTTGCTCGCGCTCTGCCAGAACGACTAGGGGAATACGGCGCCCGGCGGCCCGGGCTACACGCTCGAGGGGCGCCACCTCGGCCGGCGCGCGCGCAGCGCGGGCCGCGTCTTCGTGCGTCCAGGCCGCAGAAGCCGGCCGCCTCGTCGGCGGCCGAAGCAGAGACCCGTGCGTCCTTCGGTGTACGACTCGTGCAGAGGGCGGCTAACGAAGGGTGGATAAGGTGGCGGAGCGTCGCAGGCGGTGGAAATGTGCAGGACCGTCTCCGAACCATGCACACCCTAGATGCGCCCTCGAAGCGGCGTCCGACAGGGACCCGAGCGGTTTTCCTCACTCTGCACCGACCTATTACTATTACGACTATTTACAAACATAATTCCCAGGAGCTCGCATGATCGTGCAGTCGGTGGATGTCTGATGAAGTTCACGTGTAGCACCAAGGACATCTCGGGTGCGGTTGGCGCGGCGAGCAAAATCGTCAACGCGCACACGACGGTCCCGATTCTCTCAAACGTTCTGATCACCGACGACGGGGATGCGATTCGCGTGCGTGCGACCGATCTGGAGCTGACGCTCGAACATCGCGTGCCCGCCAATGTGAGCGAACCGGGCAGCCTGACCGTCCCCGCCAAGATTTTCAGCGGCTACCTCGGGAACTTGCCGCCGGGCACGATCGAGATCAACGGCACGCCGACGCGCGCCAGCGCGAAGTTCGAGCGTTCGAGTTACGACTTTCACGCGCTGCCGCCGGACGAATACCCGCCGCTGCCCTCCGCCCAGAAGGGGGCGACTTTCGCCATTGACGGCAAGCGCTTCCGCGACGGCGTGAACGCGACGATCTTTGCTGCGTCGAGCGAAGAGGCTCGCGGGGCCGTGCTGATGGGCACGCTGCTCGAGGTAGCGGGCGATGCGCTGACCCTGGTTGCGACCGACGGCTACCGGCTGGCCAAGTGGAACACCACCCTCGTCCGCGGGATCGAAGGGACGGCGAAATACGTCGTGCCCTCGCGCGCTTTGGCCGAAGCGGCGCGCAATCTCGGAACGAGCGACCTGGTGGAAGTCGCCGTGTTAGGGCCGGCTGCGAACCAACTTTCGTTTACCGGCGGGATGGTGTCGATCGTCGTGCGCCTGGTTGACGGTCAGTACCCGAACTACTCACAGGTCATCCCGGCCCAGTTCGATCGCTCGCTCACCGCCAACACGAACGCCCTGATCGGCGGTTTGCGCCGCGCCGAACTCGTCGCTGCCGACCGCGCCAGCATGGTGAAACTCGCGGTCGCCGATCAGCGCTTGATCATCACCGCCTCCAGCGACGCCGCCGGCAACGCCTACGAAGAACTCGAAGTCGAACAGACCGGGGAAGACTTGACGATCGCCTTCAACGCGAGGTACTTGGTCGACATTCTCAACCACGCGGACTCTCCCCAGATCGTCATGGAGTTTCTCGGGCCCCTATCGCCGGCTGCCATCCGGCCGTTGGAACCCCTCGAAGCGACCGCGCAACTCTACGTGCTGATGCCGCTGCGCCAGTAGGCGTGCGGAGCTTCGCGACCTGCTCTTGACCAGCGTCGGACTGCACGACGTGCGCAACTATGCCTCGCTCGAGTTCGTGCCGTCGGCCGGCCTCAACGTCTTGCGCGGCGCGAACGCGCAGGGGAAGACCAATTTGCTTGAGGCCATCGCGATGCTCGGCACCGGCAAGTCGTTCCGAACGCCGCGCGAGCGCGAAGTCGTGCGCAGCGGCGCCGAGAGCGCCACCATCCGCGGCGAGGCCCTACGTCGCGCCGGCATCGTACGGCTGTCGTGCGGGGTCGTGCTCGGACCGCACGGCGCGCGCAAGCGGTACGCCGTCAACGGCGCGGGCGTCGGCTACGCGGCTTATCTCGGCCGTGCGCGCGTGGTGACGTTCGTTCCGCAAGATCTCGATCTGGCCGGCGGTCCGCCCGCGCGGCGCCGCGCGATGCTGAACGCGGCGCTCGCCCAGGAGCAGCCGGCGTACTATGCGGCGCTCAGCGACTACACCCGCAACCTCGCCCAAAAGAACGCCCTGCTACGCGGCGCGATCGTAGCCGACGCACACCTGCTCGCGACCTACGACGAACGCCTCATCGTCAGCGGCGCGCAATTGATGACGGCCCGCGCGGCCTTCGTGCACGACCTCGACGCGGCCGCGCGCGCGCAGTACGACCGCTGGGCCGATTCGACGCGGACCCTGAGGCTCGCGTACGTTCCGAACGTAGCGGCCGACAGCGAAGACGGCGAGGCGTTCGCCGCCGCCTTCGCCGCCGCGCTCGAGCGCATGCGCTCCGTGGAACGCGCGCGCGGCGCCGCGCTGGTCGGGCCGCATCGCGACGACCTCGCGATCGCGCTGGAAGGGCAGCCGCTCGCGACGTTCGGTTCCCAAGGCGAGCGGCGGAGCGCCGTGCTGGCGCTGAAACTGGCCGAACACGCCGTGCTGAGCGCCCGCGTCGGCGAGTCGCCGCTGCTCCTGCTCGACGACGTGCTCTCGGAGCTGGACGGCACCCGCCAGCGCGCGCTCTTGGAAGCGGTCGCGGGGCTCGAGCAAACGTTCGTCACCACCACCCTAGCCGACGCAACCCCGCGCGCCGCAGCGACCTTCCAGGTCGCGGACGCTACGGTCGAGCGGTTCGGGTAGTGCTCCGCCCGCTGCGCGAAGCGCTCGCCGGCTGGCAGCCCCAGGCGGGGGCGCGCCGGTCGTCCGAACCGTTGGGGGCAATCGCCGCGTGTTGGCCGGAACTCGTCGGCGAACGGGTCGCGGAGCATAGCCGGCCGCTGGAGCTGACTCGTGGCGTCTTGGTGGTAACGACAGGGTCGAGCGCCTGGAGCCAGCAGCTCGCGTTCTTGAGCGAGCGTATCCTCCAGGGATTGCGGGCGCTCCCGGAGGGCGCGGGGATCCGGACGCTGCGCTTTCGGGTCGGGACGGTCCGGCGTCGCCCGGCAGCCTCGCGGCGCCGCGAGATCTCCGAGCCGCCGTCGGCCGCCGAAGGCCTCTCGCGGCTTCGGCGCACGGTGCGCAGCGCGCGCCGCGCCGAGTCGTCGGCTTGTCCCGCGTGCCGCGCGCCGCGCCCAGACGCGACCCTGTGCGCCCCTTGCGCCGGCCGCGCTGGGGAAGCGATCGCGCTCGCAGCGTCGCGCCTGATGTACGAGGCGCCCTGGTTAGGTTTCGAGGGGACGGCGGAGCTGGTCGCGGGGCTCGCGCCGGCGGATTACGAGCGCTTGCGGCGCACGGTGCTGGGCCGCTGGTGGGAAACGCTGGTCCGCCTGCGGTGGGCGAAACGGTCCGCCACGCAGCGCGAGCGACGCATCGCGAGTTCGTACGTGCTCCTCGAGTCGCGCCTCGAACCGGACCGCATTTCCCGTGCGATCGTGCGCAACTCCCTCGGCGACGACCTCGAGCGCATCGTGTTCGGCGCGGAGAGCGAGCCGCCCGGCGCGAATACCAAACCACGATGAACGAATACACGGGGGAACAAATCGAGGTCCTGCGGGGCCTCGAAGCCGTTCGCAAGCGTCCAGGCATGTACATCGGCAATACGGCCGAGCGCGGCCTGCACCAACTGGTCTACGAAGCGGTCGACAACGCGGTCGACGAAGCGCTCGCCGGCTACGCGACGCAGATCGACGTCATTCTCGGAAGCGACGGCTCGGTTTCGGTCGAGGACGACGGTCGCGGCATTCCGGTCGACCTGCACGCCGAAGAACAGTTGCCGGCGGTCGAGGTCGTGATGACCGTGCTGCACGCAGGCGGCAAGTTCGGCAAGGGCGGCTACAAGGTGGCCGGCGGCTTACACGGGGTGGGAATCTCCGTCGTCAACGCGCTCTCCGAATCGATGATCACCCGGGTCAAGCGCGACGGCAAGCGCTACGAAATCCGCTTCGAGCGCGGCGTCACGGTTCAGAAGCTCAAGGTGATCGAGCGCAACGTCGAGGGGACGGGCACCTACCAATGGTTTCTGCCCGACCGCTCGATGTTCGAGGTGACCGATTTCCACTGGGATATTTTGCAAAAGCGCCTGCGCGAACTGGCGTTCCTCAATCGCGGCCTTGCGATCACCCTGCGCGACGAGCGCGGCGCGGAGGTCAACCAACGGACCTTTCAGTACGACGGCGGCATCATCTCGTTCGTCGAACACCTCAACGACAAGAAGGATCCAATCCACCCGATCGTCTCGACCAACGGCGAGCGCGAAGGTGTCGTCATCGAGTGCGCTCTGCAGTGGGCCGACAGCTACAGCGAACAAGTCTACGCGTATGCGAACAACATCAACACGATCGAGGGCGGCATGCACTTGCTCGGGTTCCGCACCGCGGTCGCCAACGCCGTCAATACCTATGCGAAGAAGCGTGGCGTGCTCAAGGAGTCCGACGGGAACCTTTCGACCGACGACTGCATGGAAGGGCTGACCGCCGTCGTCTCGGTCAAGCTCGAGAATCCGCAGTTCGAGGGGCAGACCAAGACCAAACTGGGTAATGCGAAAGTGCGCAGCATTGTATATAGCCTCGTCTCCGAACGGCTCGAGTTCTTCTTCGAAGAGAATCCGAAACACGCGCGAGCGATCGTCGACAAGTGCATGCAGGCCGCTCGCGCGCGCGAGGCGGCGAAGAAAGCGCGCGATCTTTCGCGCCGGAAGAACGCGCTCGACGGCAGCGGACTGCCCGGCAAACTGGTCGACTGCACGAACACCGATCCGGCGGTCAGCGAGATATTTCTCGTAGAAGGCGACTCGGCCGGCGGCACCGCGAAGATGGGCCGCGATTTCCGCACGCAAGCAATCTTGCCGCTGCGGGGAAAGATTCTCAACGTCGAGAAGGCGCGCTTGGACAAGGTCCTTTCAAACGAAGAAATTCGTACGATGATTACCGCGTTCGGCACGGGTTTCGGCGACGAGTTCAACGTCGAACGGTTACGCTACCACAAAATCATCATCATGACCGATGCCGACGTCGACGGGTCGCACATCCGCACGTTGCTGTTGACGTTCTTCTATCGCCAAATGAAGGCCCTGATGGAACGGGGGTACGTCTATATCGCGCAGCCGCCGCTGTACGGTATCCGGCGCGGGAAAAAACAGCAGTATGCTTTTTCGGAGCAGGAGCTGCGCGAGGTCATCGGACCGGCCGATATCAAAGACTTCGTCGTGCAACAGTACAAGGGTCTGGGCGAGATGGACGCCGAGCAGCTCGCCGTGACGACGATGGAAGTTGGGAATCGCCGCCTCAAGCAGGTCGCGCTGGAAGACGGCGTCGCCGCCGATGAGATGTTCACGACGCTCATGGGCGACAAAGTGGAACCACGCAAAGAGTTCATACAACTGCATGCGCGCTCCGCGAAGAATCTGGATTTGTGAGCGGGCCCCGGTAGCGAGCGCCGGCGCCAGCGCGCGATGAGCGCAAGTCGGTCACACCCCGAATGAGTCGCGTGCGGAGGACGACGATCGCGGTCGCCCTCGTCGCGACGCTCGGGCTGATCGTCGCGTACCGCGGGGCGCTCCTGCGGGGGACGCTCGCGGCGATCGTCGGCCTTGCGACCGGAACGCGCGCCTCGTTCGGCGCGGTCCAGCTCGGCACGGGCGGCGCGCGCTTCGACGACGTGAAGCTCGAGCGTCGGGGGCAGCCGCTCTTGAGCGCCGCGCGCGTCGAGGTCGCGTACGACCTGCGAGACTGGCTGCCCGGCGGGCGTCACCGCTACGGTTTGCGCTCGCTCGACATCGTCCGTCCGATCGTCACGATCGTGCGCCTTGCGGACCACACCTACAACGTGAGCGGTTTGGGCAGCCCGCACGGCCCGGCCGGGCCCGTCGCGGGAGCGCGCCCGCAGACGCCGCTCGCGCTACGCGCGCGCGTCGAGGACGGGACGATCGTCGTGCACGACGTGAAACCGCTGGACCCCAAGGCGCGCGACCTGCGCGTCGAGCACGTCGCTGCGAGCGCCGACATCGACACGGCGGCCCAAACGCGCTATCAGGCCGGCGCGGCGTTCCGTTCGGAAGGACGGGACTTCCCGCTGAGCGCTCGCGGTCTGGTGGACGCCGAGCGTGGGGTCGCCGTCGCTCGCTTGCATGCGGCCATCTTGCCGCTCGGCGGGCTCGTCAATTTTCTGATCGACTCGACGGCGGCGCATCTCGAAGCGGGGCGCGCGCGTCACGTCGACGTGGTCCTGTACGACGGCAGCCACGTTTCGGCGCGGGCCGACCTCGACGGCGTTCGCTTCGCGCTGATCGGCTTCCATCAGCCGCTAGACCACCTTAGCGGTCCGTTCGACGCGTTCGACGGCAGCGTCGTGACGAGTGGGTTGAACGCGACCGTGGCCGGCGTTCCGGTGCGCATTCGCGGCGGCATGCTCGACTTTTCGGACCCGCAGGTGCGGTTGGTCGCCGACGTAGCAGGCCCACTCGAGAAATTGCGGACGGCGTTCTTGTTCAGCGCACGTCAGTCGTTGGTGGGGGCAGCGACGATGCGCGCGCTCGTCGAGGGCCAAATTGGAAATCCGTTGATCCTGGCGCACGTCGATGTGCCGAACCTCACCTACGCGGCCGTTCCGGTCGAGCGCATTCACGGCACCGTCGCCTACTACGACGGCGCCGCGAGTCTCGTGCCGATCGAGGCGCGCTACGGCGGCATCGACGTGCGCACCGACGGCGCCTTTGCAATCGGCACGCACTTGATCACGGACATCGCGGCGAGCGCGAACGGGCCGGCCTCGGCGATCCCGTACGCCGCGCAGGTCATTCCGGGCTCGCACATGCGCCTGGTGGGATTGCTCGCCGGCTTCGACGACCGTTTCGGAACGCGCGGGCTGCTTGACGCGAGCGGGGGCGGCGCGAGCGCGAGCGCGCCCTTCGCGATCGACCCGCAGGGCGCCGGAAGCTTCGGGCCGCTCGCACTGCACCGCGCCGACGGCGCGTCGCTGGTCGGCACGTTCTATTTCGATCGTCCGCGCAGCGAGAGTGCGTTCTGGGCCGACGCGCGCGGGCTGCGCTTCGAACCGCTCGCGACGGGGCCGGCGTTTCCCGGCTTACCCGCCCTGAGCGCTCCCGCCTTCGATGGCCGCGTCGACGCGCGGCTCGCCGGCGTTGGGCCGCCCTCGGCCTTTCGGCTCGCGGGCGCCGCCGAGCTTCACGACTTGCACATGGGAACGTTCATCGTCGCGAACGCCGCGGCGCATATCGGTGGCCGCCTGAGTGACCTCCGGCTGGACGGCGTCCAAGCCTCCGGGCGCTGGGGGACGTTCGCGGGGCACGGCGCCTACGACGGCGTCCGGTTGGCGCTCGAGGGCGACTATCGCGGCAGCTACGGCGCGCTCCAGGCCTTCACCGGCGACATTGGGGCGAGCGGGGGTCTTGAGGCTCCGGTCGCCTTGCTCATCGATGGACCGCGCATCGTCGTGCAGACCTCGGCCGCCCGCAGCGCCGGCGGTCTGGTTCGCGGCGTGCCGCTCGGAGCGTTTGCCGCGACCCTCACGGTGCACGGTCCGGCGATCGCCCTCGATGCGGCGACCGCCAACGTCGCGGGGGGTACCCTCGCGGCTGCGGGGGGTCTTGGGCCGGGCGCGCGCGTCGGGTTGAGTTTGGCCGGCCTCCGGGCGAGCGAGTTGCTCCGGACCGGCCTCCCCCTGACCGCGGGGACCGTGTCCGCGATCGGGTCCGCCCGTTTGGACGCGCCTGCGGGGCTGCGTTTCGAGGGCGGGGCGCTCGTCGAGGGTGGCCGAAGCCTGGGCTTTCCCGTGGCCGGCAACGGCAACTTGGACTTCGCCGGTAGCGGCCTCGCGCTGAATCGTGTGCTGGCACGCGTCGCTCAAACGCCGCTCCAGGCCGACGGGCGCCTGTCCGGGATCGGCTCGCGCGCCACCCGCTACGACCTGCACTTGCGCGTTCGGGGCGCCCAACTCGCGACCGCGATTGCGGCCTCGGCCGTGGCGCTGCCGGTCCCGGTCAGGGGCAGTGCCGACGCCGACCTCCACGTCGGCGGTGCCGGGGCGCGGCCGGAGGTGGTCGGCGGCGTCCGCGTTCCCGAGGCGCTCGTCAACGGTCTCGCAATCCAGGATGGCAGCGGAACGTTGCGGGCAGCGCCGGGGCGGCTCGCCCTCGAGGGCGGCCGATTGCGCGTCGGTTCGACCGGCGCCCTGCTCTCGGCGAGCACGGGCGCCGGCGCCGCGTCGCTGGCCGTCCGGGCAGACCACGCCGACCTCTCGAATTTTGACGACTTCTTCGACCCCGGCGACTTGCTGGCCGGACGGGGAGCGCTCGCGTTCGACTTTGTCCGACCGGCTGGGGGCGAGGTGCGGACCACCGGACACGTTCGGATGGCCGGTCTCCGTTACGATCACTTTCGACTCGGCGACGGAAGCGCCGCTTGGCGGAGCGCGGGCGGCCTCGTAAACGGAGACGTGGGCTTTCGCGGGGCGCTGGGCAGCCTCCAGGCGAATGGATCGATCGACTTCCCGCGGACCGGGCGCTTGCGCC
>JBDTCF010000070.1:0-4035 GCA_039923715.1 Vulcanimicrobiaceae bacterium | reverse complement strand
GTACGGCGCTGGCAATCGCGATCGCCGCCGGCGTGGGTCGGCGCACCGGGCGCTACGATCCCGTCGCACACGCCCAGTTCATGCTCGACCGTTTCGCCGACGACTATGCATTCCACCAGTTCGTGCGTCCCGCCCTCAACGACGCGCTGCGAGCGGAAGGCATCGATACGACGCTGCTCGAGCCCGCGGTGGCGCTGCGCGTTGCCGCTCGTAACCGGGCGATGTTGTGGCCCCGTACGCTCGATCTGCTTGCCTCGATCTACCCGGATTACCGCGATGCCGGTCTCACGATCACCCTTCCGTGGCAGCGCACCTTCGAAACGATGCTGGACGTGCGCCTCGCCCCGCGTTAGGGGGCCCGAACCTCAGGCGGTTGGCACAGCTCGACCAGGACACCGCCGGTGCTCTTGGGGTGTAGAAAAGCGATCGTGTTACCGTGCGCGCCGCGGCGCGGCGACTCGTCGATCAGGCGCACGCCGGCGCTCTTTAGGCGCGCCAGTTCGGCGACGATGTCGGGTACGCGATAGGCGATGTGATGAAGCTTCGTCGTCGCGTCACCGCGAAAGCGCGCGATCGGCGAATCGTCGACGAGGGGGCGGAGCAACTCGATGACCGAGGTTCCGCCGACGAGACCGACGGCCTCGATTCCCTGGTCTTCGACGACCTCGCGATAGCGTTCGCGGAAGCCCAGCGTACCGACGTAAAAACGAAGCGTTGCTTCTAGATCGCCGACGACGATCGCCACGTGGTCGAGTTCGTGCGTCGGGCCGGGGCTCATCCGATCGCTTCGCGAGCAACGTAGGTGCCGAATGCGCCGCGGAGTTCGTCGCAGACTTCTCCGAGCGTCGCGCCGGCGTCGACCGCCTCGACCAACCAGGGCATGAGGTTGTCGCGGCCTTCGGCAGCGGTGCGTATCGCCGCGAGCCCTCGCGCGACCTCCGTCCGATCGCGCTCGCGCCGATACATGGCCAGGCGGGCGGTTTGGTCGCGCTGGATCTGGGGATCGATCCGTTGCAACTCGATCGGACTCTCGGAACCGGGCTCGACGAAACGATTGACGCCGACGACGACGGTTTCACCGCGCTCGATCGCCGCTTGCGCGCGGTACGCGGAATCGGCGATGGCCGACTGCATCCACCCGCTCTCGATCGCCGCGACGCTGCCGCCGAGCGCATCGACTTCCGCGATCAGGTCGCGCGCGCGCTCGTAGAGTTGCGCCGTGAGCGCCTCGACGTAGTATGAACCGGCGAGTGGGTCGACCACGTCCGCGACGCCGCTTTCGTACGCGACGATCTGCTGTGTGCGCAGCGCCAGCCGCGCCGAGGCGGCAGTCGGCAGGGCCAGCGCTTCGTCCTTCCCGTTCGTGTGCAGCGACTGCGTTCCGCCAAGGACGGCGGCAAGTGCCTGCAAGGTCACGCGGACGACGTTGTTCTCGGGCTCCTGCGCGGTCAACGTCGAGCCGCCGGTTTGGGTGTGAAACCGTAGCATTTGCGAGCGGAGATCCGCGCACTTGAAGTCGTCGCGCACGATGTGCGCCCAGAGCGCGCGGGCCGCCCGAAATTTCGCGACCTCCTCGAAAAAGTCGTTGTGCGCGTTCCAGAAGAAGGAGATCCGCGGCGCGACCGTCTCGACCGCGAGGCCGGCATCGACCGCCGCGCGCAGGTACGCTTTCGCGTTGGCGAGTGTGAACCCGATCTCTTCGACCGCAGTCGAACCCGCTTCGCGGATGTGGTAGCCGGAAATCGAGATCGTGTTCCAGCGCGGAACCTCGCGCGCGCAGTACGCCATTACGTCGGTCACCAGCCGCATCGACGGCGCCGGTGGATAGATGTACGTCCCGCGCGCAACGTACTCTTTGAGAATGTCGTTTTGGGTCGTACCGCCCAAGGCGTCGAAGGGGATGCCGCGTCGTCGAGCGACCGCGAGGAGCATCGCGAGCAGAATCGAGGCGGGCGCGTTGATCGTCATTGAGACCGTCACGCGGTCGAGGGGAATCGCGTCGAACAGCGTCTCGACGTCTCGAACGTGATCGATCGCAACGCCAACTTTGCCGACCTCGCCGCGAGCCTGCAGCGCGTCGGAATCGTATCCAAGTTGGGTCGGCAAGTCGAAAGCAACCGACAGTCCGGTCGTTCCGCGCGCTAGCAGATACCGGTAGCGGGCGTTCGATTCAGCGGCCGTGGCGAAGCCGGCGTACTGCCGCATCGTCCATAAGCGGCCGCGATAACCACCGGCGTGGATGCCGCGGACGAACGGGAAGGTTCCCGGCTCGCCCGGCGCAAGCTCTGCGGCGGCTCGCGCGGCGTCGGTCTCGTCGTAAGCGGCTTTGAGAGGAATGCCGCTGGTGTTTCCGTCGCGCGCGCGTTGCCGTCCGGAGGTATCGCTCACGGTTAGGCCCCGTTCATTCGAGCGTTACGAGTGGGGTTTGGGCTTCGACCGTTGCCCCTGCCGAGACGTGCACGCGCTCCACGGTTCCCGGCCGGTGCGCCTGAATTTCGTTCATCATCTTCATCGCCTCGATCACCGCGAGCACCTGGCCTTCGTCGACCGCATCCCCCGCTTTCACCAACACCTCGACCACCAGCCCGTGCATCGGCGAGACCACGTCTCCACCCGCCCGAGCGCGACCGTTCCTCGTGCTTTCGCGTTTCGGGCGTGGAGGCGTGGGACGTGTGGCCAAGCGCGTGCCGTTTGGGCGATCGAGGAGCCGAACGCGGAAGAGCCGATCGTCGACCTCGACGCGCACCACGTCGCTCGCTTCGGCTGGCCGAACGTCGGGCGTACCGACGGGGTCGAGTTCGCTCGTGGACGGCCTCCAGGTCGTTGCGAAGGCTTCGAGGGTAGCCGTTCCGTAGCTCGAGTCGGCAACGCTCGGCTCGTCGAGCAGCGCTCGTAGGAAGGGCAGCGTCGTCGGAACGCCCGCGATCGTGTAGTCGTCGATCGCCCGCCGCAGTCGCGCGAGCGCTTCGTCCCGGTCGCGCCCCCAAACGATCAGTTTTGCGAGCAGCGAGTCGTAGTCCGGTGCGATGGTGCCGCCGCTTCGAACGGCCGCGTCGACGCGAACGCCGAAGCCGGCCGGCTCGCGATAGACTCCTAACGTTCCCGGCGCGGGCGCAAAGCCGCGCGCCGGGTCCTCTGCGTTGACGCGCACTTCGATCGCATGTCCGCGCAGGGCGACGCTCGATTGATCGTAACCAAGCGCCTCGCCGGCCGCGACCCGCAACTGCTCGCCGATCAGGTCGATGCCGCTCGTCATTTCCGAAATCGTGTGCTCGACCTGGATGCGCGTATTCATCTCGAGGAAGAAGAACTCGTCTTCGGCAACCAGCGTTTCGATCGTTCCGACGCTGTCGTACGCAATCGCGCGCGCGGCGCGCAGACCGGCCTCGCGCAAGCGTTCGCGCACGCTTTGCGGGATATGAGGCGGCGTCTCTTCGAGTAGCTTTTGGTGGCGCCGCTGCAACGAGCAGTCGCGTTCGCCGACGTGCACGACGGCGCCATGTTTATCGGCCAGGACCTGCAGCTCGACGTGTTTGGGATTCTCGAGGTAGCGTTCGGCGTAGATCGTCCCGTTCTTGAAGTATGCCTCGGCTTCGCGTTGCGCGGTCGCCAACGCCGAGGGCAGATCGGCCAGGGTACGCGCGACCTTGAGCCCCTTGCCGCCGCCGCCACCCGACGCCTTGAGTGCGAGCGGAAGGCCGTATTCTTTGGCCGCGCGCTCCGCGTCCTGGACCGATTCGATCGCACTCGTGCCGCCTGGGACGACCGGAACGCCGGCTGCGAGCATCGCTTGGCGCGCGCGAATCTTGTCGCCCATCGCGTCGATCGCAGCGGCGTGCGGGCCGACCCAGACCAGTCCGGCCGCCACCACCGCGCGTGCAAAACCGGAGTTTTCGGCGAGGAATCCGTAGCCCGGGTGAACGGCGTCGGCGTCGCTGCGCGCCGCGATCGTCAACAGCCTCTCGACGTTGAGATAGCTCTGCGCCGGCTGCGCCGGACCGAGCAGGTACGCTTCGTCGGCGTAGGCGACGTGGG
>JBDTCF010000069.1:0-17336 GCA_039923715.1 Vulcanimicrobiaceae bacterium | reverse complement strand
CATTGCGTTTGAACAATGCGGGCGTCATTTCGATCATCTTCGCAATCTCGATCCTCTTGCTGCCGCAACAGGCGCTCTCGTGGTTCCACGTTGGTGGCTCGACCGGGTGGCAGTCGAACGTTGCGCTGTTTCTGCAGACCTGGTTCAGCCCGAACACGTTCTTCTATAACCTCTTTTACTTTCTGCTCGTCGTGATTTTCACGTACTTTTATAGCGCGATCGTCGTCAACACCAAAGACATCGCCGACAACCTCAAGAAAAGCGGCTCGTTCGTGCCGGGGATTCGGCCGGGCCAACCTACGGTCGATTACTTGAACCGGATTTTGCTCCGGCTGACGACGGTCTCGGCGCTCTATCTCGGTTTGCTGGCCGTGCTCCCCTCGACCATGCAGCGTGGCTTGGGCGTCACGACGTTCTACCTCGGCTCTACCTCGCTGCTGATCGTGGTGGGCGTAGCGCTCGACACCATGACGCAGATCGAAGCTCGCTTGGCGATGCGCGACTACAAGGGCTTCATCAAACGATGACTTGGGCGCTCGCGACCGGGGCGCGCCTGCCATGAGTCGCGATGTGATTTTTCTAGGCCCCCCGGGCGCTGGTAAAGGAACGCAGGCGCAGATCCTCGAGCGCGAGCACGGCGTGCACGCGATTTCGACCGGAGACTTGCTGCGCCGCAACCGCGCCGAGGGAACCGCGCTCGGGCGGGCGGCCGAAGGCTACATGGATCGCGGCGAACTCGTCCCCGACGCCTTGATTCTGGCGATGATGGAACCGGTCGTCCGGGCGGCGCCGGCGGGCGTCTTGCTCGACGGCTTTCCACGAACGGTCGCGCAAGCCGAAGCCCTCGACGCACTCTTGGCTCAATGCGAACGCAGAGCGGTCGCTATTCTCTTCGAGATCGACCTCGGGTTGCTCGAAGCCCGACTGGTCGGGCGCTGGACGAATCCCCGCACGGGGCGCGTCTATCACGACGTCTTCGCGCCGCCTCGCGTGGCTGGAATCGACGACGACGACGGTGGCCCATTGATTCAGCGCGAGGACGACGAACCCGAGACGATTCGCAAGCGCCTGCGCGTCTATCGCGAAGCCACGGCGCCGCTTGTCACCTATTACGATCGCGCCGGCCGCCTGCAGCGGCTTGACGCGACGGCCAACGTCGAGTCGGTCACCCACACGATCGAGGGCCTCGTCGGGCCCGAGAGCAACGCCGCTTGATCACGATGAAATCGTCGCGCGAAATCGAGATCATGCGTCGCGGGGGGAAAATCACGTCGGCGGTGCTTTCGCTGTTGCTTAAGAGCGCGCGGGTCGGCATGACGACGCGGGAGTTGGACGCGCTCGCCGAGCGTGCGATTCGCGAACGCGGCGGCGAACCGACCTTCAAAGGATATAACGGCTATCCGGCCTCGCTCTGTGCGTCGGTTAACGATGTGGTCGTCCATGGGATCCCGAACGATGTTCCGTTGCGCGAAGGTGACTTGCTTTCGATCGACATCGGCACGACCTTCGAGGGTTACGTCAGCGATTCGGCTGCGACGGTGGCGATCGGGAACGTCGGCGCGGAGAGCCAACGCCTGATGCGTGTCACACAGGAGGCGCTTATGCTGGGAATCGCGCAGATGCAGAAGGGCAATCGCCTTTCGGACATCGGGCACGCGGTCCAGCGGCACGCCGAAAAGAACGGCTACGGCGTCGTGCGAGCGCTGGTCGGCCACGGGATCGGCCGGGTGATGCACGAGGACCCGCAGGTTCCGAACTACGGAAAGGCCGGGCAAGGCGTCGTCTTGCGCCCTGGGCTGTGCCTGGCGATCGAACCGATGGTCACCGCCGGGACGTACGAGGTCGAGATCCAGGACGACGGCTGGACCGTTTTGACGGCCGATGGAAAGCTGGCGGCGCACTTCGAGCACACGGTCGCGCTCACCGACGAGGGCCCCCGCATTCTGACGCTGCGCGATTTTCTCGAACACGACGACGTCGGCCGCTATCGGCCGAAGGAAGAGATGGCGGCATGAGGCATCCGCATGGCCCGTAAGCGGCGGGGTGGGCAACGGCCCGACCGGCGCAAGAAGCGTGAGGACCGGGCCGCTTCGACCGCAACGCCGAAGGAAGAGGCGATCGAGGTCGAGGGGACGATCGTCGAACCCCTGCCCAACGCCATGTTCCGGGTGGAACTCGCCAACGGCCACCGCGTTCTGGCTCACGTCAGCGGGAAGATCCGCATGAACTACATCCGGATCCTACCGGGCGACCGCGTCCTGATCGAACTGTCGCCCTACGACCTCACGCACGGGCGAATCACCTACCGGTACAAGTAGTGGCTTTCCAAACGGAAGCGGCGAAACGAAAGAGCACTAAAAAACGTTATGGGCGCTGGGGCGCGAAAGATAAGAGAGCGAGATGAAAGTCAGACCGTCGGTCAAGAGAATCTGCGAAAAGTGTATCATCATTCGGCGCGAGGGTCGCGTGCGGGTGATTTGCACGTCCAATCCCAAACACAAACAGGTTCAGGGGTAAGGAACGATGGCTCGTATTAGCGGCATCGATCTTCCGCGCGATAAGCGCATCGAGATCGCACTGACCTACATTTTCGGCATCGGGGTACCGACGGCCAAGAGGATCTGTCAATCGACGGGCGTCGACCCGAACACGCGCGTGAAAACCTTGTCCGAGACGGACGAGAAGAAGTTGCGCGACGCGATAGACGGTCAGATTCGCGTCGAGGGCGACTTGCGGCGCGAGGTTTCCGGCAACATCAAGCGCTTGATGGATATCGGTTGCTACCGTGGCGTGCGCCACCGGCGGGGTTTGCCGGTTCGCGGTCAACGGACCAAGACGAACGCGCGCACGCGCAAGGGCCCCAAGAAGACCGTCGGCGTCCGCAAGAAGGCCGCCGTTAAGAAGTAGCCATTCCCGGAGTTCCGAGTGGCGTCAATGCGACGTTCCGCGTTTTTCGCGGATCGCGGCTGCGAGCAGATCGACCCACGCGTCCACGCCTGCGCCCGTTCGCGCAGAGAGTTCGAGGATCGTTGCGCGCGCGTTAACCGCTCGGATCGCGGCGCGCGCGGCGGCGCGATCGAAGCCGACTGCCTCGGCAAGGTCAATCTTCGTGATCAGTGCGACCTGCGAGGTGTTAAAAGCGAGCGGATACTTCAAGGGTTTGTCTTCGCCCTCGGTCACCGAACACAGAACGACGCGAACGTCTTCACCCAGATCGTATTCGGCGGGGCAGATCAGATTGCCGACGTTCTCGATAAAGAGGGCGTCTAGGTTTCCCGGTTCCCAGCCCGCGAGCGCCTTGTCGATCATCTCGGCGTCGAGCCGGCACTCGGCCGCCGTCGTGATTTGTCGAACCGGAGCGCCGCTGCGGGCGAGTCGAAGGGCGTCATTCTCGGTAGCTTGGTCGCCGACCAAGGCAGCGACGCGTTGATTCAGAGCCAAGCGCCGCAGCGTCTCCTCTAAGAGCGTCGTCTTTCCGGACCCCGGGCTCGAGAGCAGGTTCACGACGACGGTGCCGTCGGCGGCGAAGCGGCGGCGAAGCGCGGCGGCCAGCTCGTCGTTCTTGCGAAGGACGCTCTCTTCTAGTTCGACGATCCGGCTATCCATCGACGACCTCCATAGCGACGAGTTGTAGTTCCCGGCCGCGAACGACCGTGGTCGCAACGCTCCCGCAGGTGGGGCACGCCAGACCGGCGTTGGCGGCCGTGGTTTCCTGTTCGCCGCAGCCGGAGCAGGTGACCGCAAGGGGCACGTCTTCGATCTGAAGTTCCGAACCGGCGGCCACCGTTTGCTCCGCCGCGAGGTTCCAAGCGAACCGAAGCGCCGCGCCGCTTATGCCCGAGAGCGCGCCGATCCGTACGCGGACGGCCGTCACCCGCGAGGCCCCCTGGCGGGCGCATTCTTCGCCGACGCCCTCGAGCAACGATAGAGCAACCGAGAGTTCGTGTATGAGTTCCCCCAGGCAAAGGAGCCAGCGGTTGGGATTTCCAAGATTTCCGCCCCTTGCGCAATCCGGTTTCGCGGAGTACCGTTAGGGAAGTATACACAGCAGACGCGAGTCTGTATAGCAGCACCTGAAAATGAGACGCAGGGCGCTCGTTGCGCCGAGGAGCGGTACGGATCATGGCTCCCAAAAATGCCGTCGTCGTCAACGTTCTCTGGATTCCCGCGGGCTTGAGTTGCGATGGCGACTCCGTCTCCTTGACTGCGGCGATGCAGCCGTCGATCGAAGAGATCGCGCTCGGAGCGCTACCGGGTCTCCCAAACGTGAAGTTCCACTGGCCGCTGATCGAATACAGTCTCGGGGGCGCGGAGTTCCTCGAGGCTTTCTTTAAAGCCGGCCGCGGCGAACTCGATCCGTTCGTGCTCGTCATCGAGGGTTCGATCGCGAACGAAGCGATCAAGGGTGAAGGTTACTGGACCGGCTTCGGCAATAAACCCGGCTCGGACCAGCCGATGACATTCAGTGACTGGATCGATTTGCTCGCGCCCAAGGCCTGGGCGGTCTTGGCGGCCGGGACCTGCGCAACGTACGGTGGCATCCACGCGATGGCGGGCAACCCGACCGGTGCGATGGGGATTCTCGACTACCTCGGCTGGGAATGGAAATCAAGCGCGGGCCTGCCGATCGTTTGCGTTCCTGGGTGTCCGGTGCAACCCGACAACCTTTCCGAAACGATTCTCTATCTACTCTGGCAAGCAAACGGCCGCGCCCCGATGATCCCGCTGGACGAGGCCGGGCGCCCGACCTGGCTCTTCGGTGCGACCGTGCACGAAGGATGCGATCGAGGCGGATACTACGAGCAGGGTGAGTTCGCGGAAACGTACGACTCTCCGAAGTGCCTCGTCAAACTGGGCTGTTGGGGCCCGGTGGTAAAGTGCAACGTGACGAAACGCGGTTGGATGGGCGGCGTCGGCGGCTGCCCAAATGTCGGCGGCATTTGCATCGGATGTACAATGCCGGGATTCCCGGACAAGTTCATGCCCTTCATGGACGAGCCGCCGGGCGGAAAGGTCAGTTCGACCGTGAGCGGCATGTACGGCAACGTCATCAGAACGCTGCGCCACTTCACCATGAACACCGTCGACAAAGAGCCCAAATGGCGTCATAAAGGGCGCGAACTAACGACCGGTTATCGACCCCGCTAGCTCGGCATCAATTCGAAGCACGAGGATTACAGATGGCCATTAAGGACTTACCCGGCACGACCGGGGCAACGGCGCAGTCTCGACTCGTAGAAATGTCGTGGGATCCGATCACCCGTATCGTCGGGAGCCTCGGGATCTACACCAAAATCGATTTCGCCGCCCGCAAGGTTGTCGAGTGTCATTCGACTTCTTCGATCTTCCGCGGTTACTCGATTTTCATGAAAGGGAAAGACCCGCGCGACGCGCACTTCATCACCTCGCGTATCTGCGGCATCTGCGGTGATAACCACGCGGTCTGCTCCGTTTACGCCCAGAACATGGCGTTCGGCGTACGGCCGCCGGCGCTCGGCGAGTGGATTATGAATCTTGGCGAGGCTGCCGAGTACATGTTCGACCACAACATATTCCAAGAGAATCTGGTCGGCGTTGACTACTGCGAGCAGATGGTCCGCGAGACCAATCCCTCCGTCTGGGAAAAGGCGAAAAAGACGCCCGCACCGCACGCCGGCATCCACGGCTACAAGACGATCGCGGACATCATGACGTCGCTCAACCCGTTTACGGGCGATTTTTACCGTCAAGCGCTCCAGATCAGCCGCTATACCCGTGAGATGTTCTGCCTTATGGAAGGCCGGCACGTGCATCCCTCGACCCTCTACGCCGGTGGCGTCGGGACCGTCGCGACCAACCAGCTCTTTACGGACTACTACGCGCGCTTGATGCGGTACGTCGAGTACATGAAGGTTTGCGTGCCGCTGCACGACGACTTATTTGACTTCTTCTACGAAGCGCTGCCGGGCTATGAAGAGGTCGGAAGGCGGCGGATCTTGCTCGGATGTTGGGGCGCGTTCCAGGATCCCGCGCATTGCGACTTCACCTATCGGAACATGAGCGATTGGGGCCGCAAGATGTTCGTGACGCCCGGCGTGATCGTCGATGGTAAGCTTGTGACCAACGATCTCGTCCAGATCAACCTCGGCATCCGAATCTTGTTGGGTCACTCGTACTACGACGACTGGGAGGGTGAAGAGACGTTCCTCGCGGCGGACCCGCTCGGGAATCCGCTCGACCGCCGCCATCCGTGGAACATGCACACCATCCCGAAGCCCAAGAAGCGCGACTTCAACAATCAGTACTCGTGGGTGATGTCGCCGCGCTGGTTCGACGGTAAGGATCATCTGGCGCTCGATACTGGTGGCGGCGCTTTGGCGCGGCTGTGGTCGACCGCGCTTTCGGGTTTGGTCGACATCGGGTACGTGAAAGCGACCGGGAACAGCGTCGTGATCAACTTGCCTAAGAGCGCGCTCAGCGGGCCGGCCACGTTCGAATGGAAGGTGCCGAAGTGGTCGAACACGATCGAGCGCAATCGCGCCCGGACGTACTTCCAAGCGTACTCCGCCGCTGCGGCGTTGCACTTCTTGGATAAGGCCTTCGAAGAACTTCACGCCGGGCGAACTCGGACGTGGGAGCCGTTCACGGTTCCGCAGGACGGCTTCGGATGCGGCTTCACCGAAGCGGTGCGGGGCGTTCTTTCGCACCACATGGTGATCCGCGAGGGGAAGATCGCAAACTACCATCCGTGGCCGCCGACGCCGTGGAACGGTAACCCGCGCGACAAGTACGGCACCCCGGGGCCTTACGAAGACGCGGTTCAAGGCACGCCGATTTTCGAAGAGAACGGACCCGAAACGTTCAAGGGGATCGACATCATGCGGTCCGTGCGAAGCTTCGACCCATGCCTGCCGTGCGGCGTGCACATGTACCTTGGCGACGGCCGCACGCTCGAAACGGTACATTCGCCGCTCGCGCCTTTCGGGTAGGCACGTGAACGGGACGCCGCCAGCGCCCTCGGTCGAGACGATGGCGGCGCGCGTCGAGACGCTGCTGGCTGGCTTCGACGCGACGATCGCACCGCGTCGGGCCCGCGAGAACGCGGAGGAACTCGTTCGAACGGTCGTCGGACTTTACGGTTCGGGGCTCGAGCGCGTCCTATCCCTGGCGTACGACGTTGCGGGGGACCGTGGCGACGCGCTATTCGATGCCTTGTGCGCCGATCGATTCGTCGAGAGCCTGCTGGTCCTGCACGACTTGCACCCATATTCGCTCGACGAGCGGGTGGCGCGCGCGCTGGATTCGGTTCGCCCCTATTTGAAATCGCACGAGGGCGGGGTCGAAATCGTGCGGGTCGAGGACGGTATCGCGTACCTGCGTTTGGAGGGGAGTTGCGAAGACTGCCCTTCATCGGCCGCCACGGTGAAACTCGCCGTCGAGCGCGCGATCCTCGAACGGGTTCCCGAGATCCGCGAAGTTCGCGCCGAAGGAGCTCTTTTGGAACCAGGCCGGACAACGCTTCGGCTCGAGAGCGACTGGGTGTCGCTCGCGACGCTACCCGATCTTACGTCGCGCGGTTTCGCAGCGCTCGAACTGGCCGGAACGCCCGTCCTGCTGCTCCAAGCGGGCGGCACGTTGTATGCATATCGCAACCGTTGCGCGAGTTGCCGGAGCGGCCTTGCAGATGCGACCTTCGAGTATCCGAGGCTCGTGTGTTCGGAATGCGGGCGCGTCTACGACGTCGTTCGAGCCGGACGAGCGGACGGCGAGGAAAACCTCTTTATCGAACCATTTCCGATCGTCCGCGAGAACGGGCGCGTCCGGGTCGCGATCCCGATCGGGACGTAACACCGATGGTGAGCGAGGATCGCGGCGGTTTCGCCGCCCTGCAGGCGCTCCTGCGGAAACCATCCGCCGCGGCAGGCGAACGATGCGATTTCTGCGCCGTGCCGATCGAATCGGGTCACGGTCATTTGATCGACCTGAAGGCGCGGCGCATCATGTGCAGTTGCCGCCCGTGTTGGCTGGTGTTCGAGCCGGAAGGGGCGGCTCAAGGACGCTATAAACCCGTCGGGAGCCGCTACGTGGAGGTCTCTGATTTTGGCGTCGATGCGGCTGAATGGGACGCGTTGCAAATCCCGATCGCATTGGCATTTTTTTTCTACAACTCGATCGAAGAAAAGATGGTCGGCTTCTATCCCGGGCCCGCCGGCGCGACCGAATCGCTGCTATCGCTCGAAACCTGGGGTGCGATTGCCGGCGCCCACCCTGCCTTGAGCACGCTCGAGGCGGACGTGGAGGCCGTGCTCATTCATCGCCGCCCCGAATGCACGGCCTGCTTTGTCGTGCCAATCGATGCAGCCTACGAACTTGTCGGAATCATTCGCACCTCGTGGAAGGGCTTCGACGGCGGCGAAGAAGCGTGGCGCCGCATCAATGCGTTTTTCGCCGATGTCGGCGAGAAGAGTCGCGGCCGCACGACTGCGCGAATCTCATGAGTTCGCTGGCGTTCAGCATCGTGGGAGCGCGCCCGGAGCCGTACGGGGCCTCTCCCATGCTGGCCTTACGGCTGCGCATCGAGGAGACGAGCGGCCTCTGCGTGCACGCGATCGCTTTGCGGGTTCAAGTGCAAATCGAGCCGCAGCGCCGGCGGTATGGCGAAACGGAAACTCCGCGCCTGCTCGACCTGTTCGGGGAACCGGCGCGCTACGGCCAAACGCTTCGGCCGCTACTGTGGACGCATCTCTCGGCGATGGCCCTAGCCTTCGAGGAAGCGACCGAACTCGATCTCTTCCTGCCGTGCAGTTACGATTTCGAAGTCGCGGCTAACAAGTACCTGAGCGCGCTCGAAGACGGCGAGGTCCCGCTCATCTTGTTTTTCAGCGGAACGGTACTCGCCGAAGGTAAGCAGGGTGTCGCCGCGGAGTTGGTTTCCTGGGAAAGCGAAGCGCGGTACCGCTTGCCGGTTCGGCTGTGGCGGGCCGAGATGGAAGCCTTCTTCCCCGGTACGACGTGGTTGCGTTTGAGTCGTGACGCGTTTGGCGAATTGGCGCGTTTCAAATCGGAAAACGGTCTGCCGACGTGGGACGCCGCGGTAACGCGTTTGTGCGCGGCTGCAAAGGTCGAGCGGTGAACGACTCGATGGGAGCCTTTGCGCCGGCGCTCGACGTCGCCAATGCGGTCCTGTACGAGGGGTACCTACTGTATCCGTACACCGCTTCGGCTGGGAAGAATCGCATCCGCTGGCAATTCGGTGTTGTCGTGCCGCGCGAGTATGCCGCCCGCGGGAACGGCGAAGCGTGCGAACAGCAAACCGAGATCCTGTTCGAACGCGTGGCAGGGGAGCAGAATGGCCGGTCGTCCGGGGTGCAGGCCGTGCTGCGGTTTTTGCAAGTCGAGTCGCGCGCGCTCGAAGGTTGGTTCGACGGGGCATTCGTTCCCGTTCCGTCGCTACGCGTCGGCGGCACGACGTATCTTACGTTCGACGAAGCGGTGGAGCGTGAAGTCCACGTGGCGCTCCGGCTCGACGCTGGAGCCGCGCTCCTGCCAATTGCCATCGAGGGCGGACGGGACGTCGAGGAACTGCACGATGACGTGGGCGAGATCCGCGGGCGAATCGTTCGGCGGCGCTGGCCGCTGAAGGGTAAGCTTGAGATTGCGTTCGAACCGACGACGCTCTCGAACGGCCTGCTCAAACTGCGGGTGTCGGTCGCGAACGAGTCCGAGGTCGTCGAGGGCGAGCGGAGTTCGGCGTTGCGTACGGCGCTGGTATCCACTCACGTGTTGCTGGCCGCGCAAGGCGGAACGTTTCTGTCTGCCCTCGATCCGCCCGACGAGGCACGCGCGGCGACGGACGCGCTTTCGAACCATCACGTGTGGCCGGTTTTGATCGCGGCTGCCGGTTCGGACGCGCAGCGCTCGGCGCTGGCGCTGGCATCACCGATCATCCTGTACGATTTCCCGGCCGTTGCTGCGCGGACCACCGATCAGCACGACGGCACCGAGATCGACGAGCTCTTAACACTCAGCGTGCTCGCCCTCTCCGACGCCGAAAGAGAGGAGGCGCGAGCGACCGATCCGCGCGCCCGGGCGATCGTCGAACGCGCCGAGTCGCTCGACGCGCAGGCCTTAGCCCGCGTTCATGCGGGCACGCTCTACCGGCTGGACGGCACCGAGACCGAGTTCGATCCGTTCGCGGCGCTCGACGCGCCGGCGCTCGATTGCGTGATCGTGGGAGGCGTGGCGGTGCGTAAGGGTTCAAGTGTCCGGCTGCATCCAAAACGGCGAGCGGACGTGTGGGATACGTTCCTGGCCGAAAAGATCGCAACCGTCCGCGCGATCCACCAAGACCTTGAAGACGAGTTTTACGTTGCAGTTACGGTCGACGACGACCCGGCGAGCGATCTGCACGACTGGTACGGACGGTCGTTGTTCTTCTATCCCGACGAAGTCGAGCCACTCGAATGAGCGCCCGCGTTTTGGTGGCCGGGATCGGCAACATCTTTTTCGGTGACGACGGGTTTGGTTGCGAGGTCGCACGACGAATGGCGAGCGAGCCGCTGGCCACGGTGAAGGTCGAGGACTTCGGAATCCGCGGCTTGCACTTGGCCTACGAACTGGTTGCCGGCTACGACGGCGCGGTCCTGATCGACGCCGTTCCGCGCGGCGGTGCGCCGGGGACCCTGTACGTCATCGAACCCGATCTGAGGGCGGGGGGCGGTCCGCCCGACGCGCACCGGATGGACGTGCAGAACGTCTTCGCCTTCGTTCGGGTGCTCGGCGCGGAGCCGCCACCGATTCTTATCGTCGGGTGCGAACCGGCCGTGACCGATGAGGGTATGGGACTCTCGGAGGCGGTCGCCGCCGCGCTCGCCGATGCGGAAGCCCTGGTTCGGCGGACGGTCGCACGTTTGCTCGCCGCGCAGAGCGCGCGGATAGGAAAGGAGACGGCATGTTGCGAGGTTTAATGGTGGGGGCGCTGGCATTCGGCGCCGCCTTCGCCGCGGAGCGGCAGTTCAAACTTGTGGGGAAGGATCTCGCCCGCTACAACAAGATGCGCGCGATGTCGGGCGACCCGCCCCTTTTTGCGCAATTGGTTAAGAACGGGATCGGCCAACTCAAAAAGTACGGTGCTTCCCAACAGGGGCAGGCATTCGGCTTCTTGGGTAGCCTGCAGAGCGATGCAGTTCGCTACTTCAAGATGCGGAACATGTAACGTGTGCCTCGCGATTCCCGGACAAGTCATCGAACTTTCAGCGGAGCAGCCGCTTCTTGCGAAGGTGGATGTCGGCGGCGTGCGCCGGAATATCAACGTCGGCTTGTTGGAAGACGATCCGGTCGTCGCGGGGGATTGGATCCTGATTCATGTCGGCTTCGCCCTCTCGAAGATCGGCGAGGCGCAGGCGCGCGATCAGCTTACAATGTTGCGGGCTCTCGGCGAGGACGAACTGGCTATGGAGGAGGTGCGCGGCTACTCGTTTGCCGACGATCCGCGAGAAACACGATGAAGTATGTCGACGAGTTTCGCGATCCCGAACTCGTTGGGAACGTGGTGCGCGAGATTCGCCGCACCCTCGACCCAAATCGCCACTATCGCATCATGGAAGTGTGTGGCGGGCACACTCACGCGATCTACCGGCACGGTCTGGCCGACTTGCTGCCGGAGAATCTCGAACTCGTGCACGGTCCTGGGTGCCCGGTGTGCGTGCTGCCGACCGGACGCGTCGACGATGGACTCGCGATCGTCGAGCACCCCGATACGATTCTAGCGTGCTTCGGAGACATGATGCGCGTCCCCGGCACCAAGGGAACGCCGCTCGAATACAAAGCGCGCGGGGCCGACATTCGGATGGTCTATTCGCCGCTCGATGCGTTGCAGCTAGCCCAAAAGAATCCCGAGCGCCACGTCTGCTTTTTCGCGATCGGTTTCGAGACGACCGCACCTTCGACCGCGCTGACGCTGATGCGTGCGCAAGCGCTCGGTATCGATAACTTCTCGATTTTTTGCAATCACGTGACGATCGTCCCGGCGATGCGCGCCATTCTCGATTCACCGGACATGCGGCTCGACGCGTTCGTCGGCCCCGGCCACGTCTCTACGGTGAGCGGTTGCCGGCCCTACGAGTTCGTCGCTTCCGACTATGGTAAGCCGGTCGTCGTCGCCGGCTTCGAGCCACTTGATTTGCTCGAGGCGATTCTGATGATTCTCCGTCAGTTGCGCGACGGAGTCGCGCGGGTCGAAAACCAGTACCGCCGAATTGTCCCGTGGAACGGAAATCCGGCAGCGCTCCGCGCGCTGGCTCAAACGTTCGTGCTGCGACCGTACTTCGAGTGGCGTGGCCTCGGCTTCATCTCGCAGTCGGCGCTGGCGATCGCGCCGGCCTACGCACGTTGGGACGCCGAAGCGCGTTTCGATTTGCCCGGGGTCCGCGTGAGCGATCCACGTGCGGCGCAGTGCGGCGAGGTTCTCAAGGGCGTCCTCAAGCCGCCCGAATGCAAGCTCTTTGGGTCGGAGTGCAATCCGGAGCACCCGATTGGGGCGCTCATGGTCTCGAGCGAGGGCGCGTGCGCCGCGTACTATCGCTACGTTCACCGCGGCGAACCCGTGACCGCCTAGCCGGCATGGATGGCTCGGAGAAAGCGAGTTCGAAACGAACGATGACCCGCAGAATGTGGGGAATTCACGTGTCCCCTGGGATCGGATGGCGCGGGTGACCCTCGAAGCGATTGCTCGTCCGGAGGGAGTTCGTTTTCGCGACACGCAGATCGAAATGGCGCATGGTGCCGGCGGCAAGGCGTCGCGCCGCTTGGTCGAAGGACTCATTGCTCCCTACTTTGCCAACTCCGTTCTCGCGCAACTCGGTGATGCGGCGCTGCTCGCGATCGGCGGTGCGCCGCTTGCGCTGAGCGCCGACGGATTCGTCGTACGCCCCCTGGCGTTCCCGGGCGGGTCGATCGGCGACCTCGCGGTGAATGGAACGGTTAACGATCTTGCGGTTGCCGGAGCGCGTCCGGTCGCACTCTTAACGACGCTGATCCTCGAAGCCGGGCTTCCCGCGAGCGTTCTCGAGCGCGAGATCGCAGCCATGGCGCGAGCGGCCCAACGGGCCGGCATCGCGATCGTGGGCGGTGACACGAAAGTCGTCGAACACGGTCTGGCCGACGGTATGTACGTTTCGACGTTTGGTGTGGGCTCGGTGGACGCGCGTGCAAACCTTGGAGCCGAGCGCGTCCGGGCCGGCGATAAAGTGCTCGTTTCGGGGCCGATCGGGGATCACGGGATCACGATCCTGTTGGCGCGCGGCGAACTCGAATTGGAAGCAGATCTGATTTCCGATACGCAGCCGGTGTGGTCGCACGTCGACGCGTTGCTCGACGCGAGCGGGGAAAGCGTTCGCTGGATGCGCGACCCGACGCGCGGCGGCGTGGCGACCGCCCTCAACGAACTTGCGCGCGCGTGTCGGCTGGGAATCGCGTTGCTGGAAGACGCCGTGCCGGTGCGCGCGACGGTTCGAGGCGCGTGCGAGATCCTGGGCCTCGACCCGCTGCACATCGCCAACGAAGGACGCTTCCTCGCCGTCGTGGCCGCCGAGGCCGCCGAGGCCGCGCTCGCGGCTCTCCACGCGAGCGGAGCGCCCCAAGCCGCGATCGTTGGTGAGATCCGCTCGGAGCCGGCCGGGAGCGTCGTCGGCATCAATGGGTACGGTGGCGCGCGCATGGTCGATATGCTCGTCGGAGACCCGCTCCCGCGCATATGTTAACCGACGCAACGCTCCGCCAGGGACTGCCAACCTGGTGCGCCGCGACGTTGCGAGCTCGCGACGCGCTTTCACGCGAGTTCTTCGCGCGGGAGGCAAGGCGAATCGCGGAGTTGGCACGCCGCGCCGCCGAGCGATTCGAGCAGGGTGGCCGCATCCTTGCGTTCGGTCGCGGCCCCTATGCGACCGACGCGCAGCATACCGCCGTCGAATTCGTCCATCCGGTCTTGGTCGGCAAGCGGGCGTTACCCGCGCTCGACATTAGCCTCGCTTTCAAGATCTGGGTTCGCGCGCTCGCACGCCCGCAAGATATCGCGATCGGCTACGGTCCGCCCGGTGGAGATCCAGAGGTAAGCGAGATGCTTGCGTTCGCGCGGGCGCGCGGAGCACTGACCATCGGTCTGCCGGACGAGGGTTCCGAGTATGCGTTCGCGCCCGCGACCGGCGACGAACGCCTGCATCAAGAGCTTGTCGAGATCGCCTGCCACGTGCTCTATGAGAGCGTCCACGTGTTTCTCGAGCACGGCGTTCGCGGCCGAGATCTCGGTGACTCGTCGTTTCTCTATCCATTCCTGGCCGATGTCGGAGCGGATTACCAGCGTTTGACCGGTGACGCGACGCACTCGATTCTGGCCAAGGAACGCGACGGGGCCGCGTTGCGCGAAGCGCTGGCGGAACACGAAGCCGAATCGATTGCGGCAACGATCCTGGCACTCGGCGAGCGGCTGGCCGCCGGCGGGACGCTCTTCGCCTTTGGGAACGGCGGCTCGGCGACCGACGCGACCGATTTCGCACTCGACTGCGCAACCCCGGCGGGCGCCGCACCGGCGCTGCGTGCGGTCTCGCTTGCGCTCGAACCGGCCCTCATCACCGCGCTGCTCAACGACGTCGGGCGTGAGGTCGTATTCCTGCGACAGATCATCGCGCAAGCCGGTCCGGCCGACGTCGTCGTGGCCTTCTCGACCAGCGGGGGCTCGTCGAACGTCATCGCTGCGCTTGCCGAGGCCCGTCAACGCGGGCTGCTTACCGTCGCGATACTCGGTTACGACGGCGGCGAGATCCTTCGTAAGGGGCTCGCCGATCGCACGATCGTCGTGCGCTCGGACTACATCCCGCGCATCCAAGAGGCGCAGGCGGCCGTCTATCACACCATCCGCGAGGGCTTGGCCCGATTGCACGGCCTTGGCGCTTGAACTGTACTCCACCAGCACGTGTCCATATTGCGCCGAGGTTCGCGAGGAGTTCGAGTGGCGCGAGCGCGTCTTCGTCGAATACGACGTCTCCTTCGACGCCCAGGCGCGCGCGCGGCTGATAGCGCTCACCGGCGGGACGCTCGTTCCGGTCGTGGTCGAAGACGGCGCGGTTCGAAGCGTTGGCTGGAAAGGACGCGGCTGCAACGTCTGAGGCGAGCGCCGTCCGCATCGCGATTGCAGGTACGGTCCAGGGGGTGGGATTTCGCCCGTTCGTCTACCGCTTGGCGCGGCGCCACGCGCTGACCGGTTGGGTCCGTAACGGCGAGGAGGGCGTCACGATTCACGCCGAGGGCAAGGCCGCCGCCCTCGATGCGTTCCTTGTGGCGCTCGCAGCCGAAGCGCCACCCGCCGCCGCGATGGCGACGTTGGAAGCGTGCGCGACGGTTCCCGGCGACTACACGGCATTTACGATTGTGGAAAGCCGGCGCCAGGGACGTCCGAGCGTCAGCATTAGCCCGGACCTTCCCGTTTGCGCCGATTGTTTGGCAGAACTCTTCGATCCAGGCGATCGGAGAGCCGGATACGCGTATATCAACTGCACGAATTGCGGGCCGCGCTACAGCATCGTTCTGGGTTTGCCATACGACCGTCCAAACACGACGATGCGCGAGTGGCCGCTCTGCGCGCCGTGCCAAGCAGAGTACGAGGACCCCGAAAACCGGCGTTTTCACGCCCAGCCCGTGGCGTGCGCGCACTGCGGTCCGCACTATCGCATCGAGGGCGACGCATTGGGGCAAGACGGGACGGACGATCCTATTGCGCGGGCCGCGCTGCTGTTGCGGGGCGGAGCTATCGTAGCGGTCAAGGGGATCGGCGGGTACCATCTCGCTTGCGATCCTACGAATGGCGTTGCGGTTGCGACGCTGCGGGAACGCAAGTATCGCAAGGAACGGCCGTTTGCTCTGATGGCGAAGGATCTTGCGACGGCGGGCAAAGTTGTGCGGCTCGGTCCGGTCGCCGCAGTGTTGCTCGCCTCGATTGCGCGGCCGATCGTCCTGGCGCCGGCCCGCGTGCGTTTCGAGGGAGTAGCCCCGGAGAACGACGAGCTTGGAGTTATGCTGCCATACGCGCCGCTGCATCATCTCTTATTCGCCCGCGGGGCACCCGACGTGCTCGTGCTAACCAGCGCAAATCGTTCGAGCGAACCGATTGCGTTCGACGATGCCGATGCACGCGAATCGCTGGCGGGAATCGCCGACGCGTTTCTAGTCGGGGAGCGCCCGATCGCGCGGCGCGTGGACGATTCGATCGTACGCGTAGGCCCGTTCGGTCAAACGGTCCTCCGCCGCTCGCGGGGCTATTCACCGCAAGCCGTCGCTTCGATCCCAGTCCGCGAAGCGATGCTCGCGCTTGGTGGCGATCTGAAGAACGCGATCGCGCTCGCCGTCGACGGCCAAGTGTTCGGAAGCCAGCACGTCGGCGACCTCGAGCAGCTTGCGGCCTTCGAGAGTCTGCGAAACACGGCTCGGGACTTGTGTGCGATGTACGATGTCCATCCAGACCAGCTTACGGTCGTTCACGACGCACATCCTGAGTATCGTTCCACGACACTTGCCGGTGAGTTGAAGGCGAACCGCACGGTGGCCGTGCAGCACCACCGAGCGCACGTCGCGAGCGTGCTGGCCGAACGCGGTGCGTACGAGACCCGCGTCGCTGGAGTCGCCTTTGACGGCACCGGCTATGGCGACGACGGAACGATCTGGGGTGGCGAATTCTTTATCGGCAGCGTGCGGGGGGGGCTCGAGCGGGTCGCTCATCTTCGAACCGCGGCCCTGCCCGGCGGAGACGCGGCGTCGCGCTTTCCGGTGCAAGCCGCGGCTGGGTACCTGTACGAACTCGACGGCGTCGAAGATTTGAGCGCGCCGCCGTTCTCATTTCCCGAGCGGTACGCGGCGGCGCGCGAACTCGTTCGCAAAGACGTTCGAACCTTCCGCACGAGTTCGATCGGCCGGTTATTCGACGTGGTGGCGGCGCTCTGCGGTTTCACGCGCGAGCCGACGTTCGAGGGTCAGGCGGCGATGTGGCTCGAGCATCGCGCTGGTGCCAGCATCTCGAACGAAACGTATCCATTTCCGTTTCGCGACGCGCAACTCGATCATCGGCCGCTGCTGGAGGCGATCGTTGCGGCCCGGTGCGGGGGGCGGTCGCCGGACGACATCGCGCGCGGATTCCATCGCGCGCTGGCGGATGCGATCGTCGTGGTTTGCAACGAACTCGGCGAGGAACGCGTGGCACTCTCCGGCGGAGTGTTTCAGAACGCGCTGCTAGTGACGCTGCTCGCCGAGCGTTTGCGTGAGCGCGCCTGGTTCAATGCCGTCGTCCCTCCGAATGACGGCGGCCTTGCGCT
>JBDTCF010000068.1:0-5992 GCA_039923715.1 Vulcanimicrobiaceae bacterium | reverse complement strand
CCCGCCGTTTGGCTAGTCCGTGCCGCCTCGCTGCTTTGCGCGGACGAGCCGAACCACGGCGTCGTTATAGGGGGTCGGAATTCCATGCCGCCTCCCGGTCGCGACCAAGGCGCCGTTGATTTGGTCGATCTCGCTGGGACGATGCGCTTCGAGATCGATCGTCATCGAGTTGCGCGCGCTCGCGGTCGAAGCGAGCGAGGCGCAAACGAAGTTCCACGGGTCCTCAAAAGGCAGGGCGACCCCTAGCGCACGCGCTACGGCGACCCCTTCGGCGAGCAGGTTGCGCGCCAGATCGGCAGCGTCGGCATCCGAGACGACCGCACCGTTCGTGCGATCGAGCAGCGCCGCGACGGGGTTGATCGCCGCGTTAACCAGCAGTTTGCCCCACAAGTGCGGGCGGATGTCGTACGTGAGGCTCGCCCGCATCCCCGCATCCTCGAGCAGTCCGGCCACGCTCTGCAATGTGGCCAGCGACGCGCCGCCCGAACCCAGCAGCGTCGTGCCGGAGGCCAAGCGCGTCGCCCGCCCGTGTCCTACCGAGAGCGACGCTTCGGTCGTCACACCTAAGACGAGCGGTACGGTCCCACCCAATCCGGTCTTGATCGCCTCCTCGTTTCCGAGGCCGTTCTGCAAGGACACGATCGGGGTCGCGGGGTTCATCTGGCCCGCAAACGGTCGAACCGCGCCAAGCGTATCCGGCGCGCGGACGAACAAAAACAGGAACTGGGTCGCAAACACCCGCGCAGGATCGCGCGTGACCTCGACGCGGCGTGCCGCTTCGTCGCCGACGGCGACGCCGCGTTCGGCGATCGATTCGACGACGTCCGCACGAACGTCGACCAACGTTACGTCGTTCCGCGATGCCAGCGCGTACGCGTACAGCGTCCCCATCGCGCCGGCCCCGACGATCGCAACCTTCGTTCGTTGCGCCATCAGCAGGAGTACATCACGCCCGGGCGCTCTAGAAATCCGCTTGGAGACCGAATACCGCACGCCGGTCGCGCTGCAGTACGTCACGTTCCCCGCCAAAGAGCTGGAAGTGCGGCAGCGGTGAGACGCTGCCGTACGCATCGAGGGTGGGGTGCCGGAGATCGTACAGGCGCGTTTCGAGTCCGATGCGGCCCTGCTGCAACTTCGCGATCAGCCCCAGCCGGGAGTAGAGGATCCCGCCGCCGACTTTGAGGTGGCCGATCGCGCTGAGCGCGCTGAAGTTATAGGTCGTCTTGGCGCCGATGTCGTTGGCGCCGAGGAACAAGCTGGTGTTCCCTTTCGGCAGCGCGATGAGGTTGATATCCGTCTGCGGACCCCGGTCCGCCGTGAGCAGCGGGGAACCGATCGCGGCGGAGCCGGGACGCTGGGGCGCGAGTTGGCTCACGCGAATTTGAATCTCGGCGAGGTTCTTCACCAGCGCGCCGACCTTCGAACGTATGTTGGCCGGCAAGCCCACCGACGCCGAGCTTGCGACCGGCGCATTGCCGGAACTCTTCGCGCCGGGCTTCGCTCCGGGCGGCCGAGCACCCGCCGGGATCGGCGTGGCGCCGGAGTCGACGCCGTACACGCTGCTCTTCCCGCCCAGCGCGGAGAGGAGCGAATCGGCCTTTTGCGTCGCGGCATCGATGTGCGCGACCGTGTCGCGCAGTTGCCCCTGGGTCTGCGGATTCCCGGTCACTTGGCGCAGGTCGTTCGTCAGATCGGCGAGCGTCTTGGTGGTGAGTGCGATCGAACGCGTCGTCTCGAGCAGGTTGTCCTTGACCTGCGGGTTGGCGGCGATCGCGTGTAGGGCATCGATGCTCGCGGAAAGCTGCGTGGCCGCCCCATTCAGCGAAATCAAGAGCGTATCGACGCGACCGGAACTGACCTTCGCGGTCGAGTCGAGGCTCGACGAGAGGTCCACGATGTTGCTGCTCGCGAGCGTCAACGACTTCTGAAGCGAATCGGTGATGCCGGAAAACTGGTCCGTCAAACGCGTCAAGGACGCGTTCGCGTTCGAGGTCAACTCGTTGGCGTTATGCAGCGTCGATTGAAGCTCGGCAAGCATCTTGGGTTCCGTCTTTGAGAAGTCTGCGAGCATGCGATCGAGCGTCCGCAGCTGCCCTTGCCCTTCCTCGAGCAAATCCGTAATCGTGGCGGGATTCGTGCCCTTCGGTTGCTCGGCCAGCGGCAGCACCTCGTGCGGAAGCGTGTCGAAGCCGGTTGGTTGGCCCCGCAGCTCGGGATTCTCGGGACCGGGTCGGCGGGGTGGCACGATCAGCAGGCTCGGCTCGCCGGTCAGCGGCGTGTTGATCAGGAAGCGCGAACCCGTAGGGATATCGACCTTTTTGCGAACCGCCACGATGACCTCGGTGGTGTAGTCCGGGAGCAAATCGATGCGGTCGACCGCGCCGATTCCGACGCCGCTCTCGTAGACCAGCGCCGCAGGGCGCAGGCCGGCCGCCGAGTTGAAATGGATCCCGATCTTATAGCCGTTGGACCGGGTCGCGATGTCCGTGATGACATAGAAAATCGAGAGGAACCCCAGGATCCCCAACAGGGTAAATAGTCCGACCCAAGCTCTCTTTGACATCTTCTTCTCCGGCCAATGCTACAGCGGAATCGGCCCGACCTCGCTCCCCTGCAAGAACTGTTGGACGATGGGGTTGCTCGAGTGCTGGAGTTCGTCGACCGTCCCGTAGGCGATGATCGCCCCCTCGAAGAGCATCGCGACGTAGTCGGCCATGGCAAAGATGCTCTGCAGGTCGTGCGAGATCACGACGGCGGTCCCGTTCAGTTGCTTGCGCAGCCGCACGATCGTATCCGTCAGCACGTGCGTGATGATCGGGTCCAGCCCGGTCGTCGGCTCGTCGTAGAGCACCAGCTCCGGATTCGTGACGACCGCCCGCGCGAAGCCCGCCCGCTTGAGCATTCCGCCCGAAAGTTCCGAGGGTAGCTTGTCCTTCGCGGTCTCCAGGCCCACGCTTTCGAGGGACGTCATGACGATCTTGTCGATTTCCTCGGCCGACAGTTTGGTGTGCTCGCGCAGCGGAAGAGCGACGTTGTCGCCGACCGTCATGCTATCGAACAGGGCGGCGAACTGAAACGCGAACCCGATCTTGCGCCGGAACTCGACCAGGTCGCGCGCGCGCATGCAGCACACGTCGACCCCGCGCACGAAGACGTGTCCGCTGTCCGGCCGGCGCAGGCCGTTTAGCAGCCTCAGGATCGTCGATTTGCCGGCTCCCGACAGCCCGATCAAGCATGTGATCGCGCCCTCCGCAATGTCGAGCGAAAGGTTCTGCAAAACGACGCGCGTCCCGAAGCGGACGCTGACGTTCTCGATTCGCGCGAACCTCAACCGCTGTACCCGTACAGCAAGAACGACATGACGAAGTTCGTGATGAAGATCAGGATAATCGAGATGACGACCGCCCCGGTGGTGGCCCGGCCGACGCCGGCGGCGCCGCCCCGGGTGCCGAGACCCTGATACGAGCCGACGAGCGCGATGATCGCACCGAACACGACGGCTTTCGAAAGACCCTTCACGACGTCCAGAAGCGAAACCGCCTGTCGCGCCGATTGAATGAAGACATCGTGGCTGATGTGCGCGACCGTTTGCGCGAGCCACATGCCTCCCAAAACGGAGACGATGTCGGCAAAGACCGTCAGGATCGGGAGCATCACCATAAGCGCGAGCAGGCGCGGCACGACGAGCATCTGAACCGGCGAAAGCCCTAAGGCCTCGATCGCCTCGACCTGCTCGGTGACGACCATCGAGCCCAGCTCGGCGGCGATTGCGGCGCCCGTTCGTCCCGCGACGACTACCGCCGAGAGCATCGGGCCGAGCTCGCGCGCCGAGATGAAGGCGACGCCGCCGCCCACCAAATCGCCAACGCCGAATTGGACCGCCTGCACCGCCGATTCCAGCGAGATAACCATTCCCGTGAACAGCGAGGTCAAGAGCACGATCGAGGTCGACTGAACGCCCAGCGTAAACGCTTGCGAGAACGTTTCGGCGAGCCGGATGCGCATTCGACCGACGAAGGTTCCGCTCTCGGCGCTGAGGTTTGCCAGGCCGCCGGCATATTCGAGAAAACCAGTCGCTCCGTTGCCGACGTCTTCGAGAATCTTCATTCAGACGCCGAGTTCCGCCACGTCCGCCAGCACGCCCTGCGTTGCGGCGACGCGGCGCTCCGCCACCCCTCGTTCGGCCGTGAGGTTGAACTGCACTTGGCTCGCATGCGCTAAGCGCGCGTCGACGTTGCGAAGGTGGTCGCGCGCTTCGCGCTCGAAGCTCGAAAAGTAGGCTCGGGCGGCCGCCAAGTACGCCGCGACTTCGGCGGGCGGGGGTTCGCTCGAGGCCTGCAGGTGCGTCTCCATCGCGCGCTGCACGCGCGCCAGACGCCGGTCGCGGACCACGAAGCGGCCGATCCGTTCGATCAGCGCGGCGAGACGTTCGCGTTCAGGCGGCATCGCCGCTCGGGCGCGTCTCGATCGCCGCGCGTTGGATCGCAAAGAGCTGCCCGATGCCGCCTTCGGCAAGCGCGAGCATCCCATCGAGCTGCGCGCGATCGAACGCGCGTCCCTCGGCGGTACCTTGCACCTCGACATACTTGCCCGAATCGGTCATCGCGACGTTCATGTCGACCTCGGCGCGACTATCCTCCTCGTAGGCGAGGTCCAGCCGCGCCTCGCCATCGACGAACCCGACGCTCACGGCCGCCAGCGCGCCGGTGAGCGGCCAGGCGGGCGAGGTCCGGTCGAAGGAGCGCGAAAGCGCGAGCGCGAGCGCGACGTAGGCGCCCGTGATGGCGGCCGTCCGCGTGCCGCCGTCGGCCTGCAACACGTCGCAGTCGAGCAGAATCGTCCGTTCGCCGAGCCGCTTGCGATCGACGATCGCGCGCAAGGCACGCCCGATCAGGCGCTGGATCTCGTGCGTGCGTCCACCGAGACGGCCGCGCGTCGCCTCGCGTTGCGTCCGCTCTTGGGTCGCGCGCGGCAACATCGCGTACTCGGCGGTGACCCAGCCGAGGCCTCGCCCGCGCATCCACGGCGGAACCTTGTCCTCGACGGTCGCCGCGCACAGCACGCGCGTGTTCCCGACGGAAATCAGCGCACTGCCCTCCGCGAACGAGAGATAGTGCGGCTCGATCATTACCGGCCGGAGCGCGTCCAGAGCGCGAGCGCCGGGGCGAAGGTTATTCAACGGTCACCGTCTTTGCGAGGTTGCGGGGCTGGTCGACGTCCTTGCCATCGATATCCGCGATGTGGTACGCCAGCAACTGAAGCGGCACCACGTTCACGATCGGCGAGAGAAGCTCGTCGACGAGCGGCACCCAGAGGACGTGGTCCGCGAGCGCGGCGACTTCTTCGTCGCCGTGGTTGGCGACGGCCACAATCTTCGCCTCGCGGGCCTTGGCTTCGGCCAGGTTCGAAAGCATCTTCTCGCGGACGCGACCCGCCGTCACCACGCCCACGACGGGCACCTTGCTATCGAGCAGCGCGATCGGGCCATGCTTGATCTCGCCGGCCGCGTACCCCTCGGCGTGGATGTACGAGATCTCCTTGAGCTTGAGCGCACCTTCGAGCGCTGTCGGAAAGTTCACGTAGCGCCCCAGAAACAACACCGTGCGAGCCTTCCGAATGCGCCGCGCGATCTTCCGCACCTCGTCCGAGGTATTCAGCACGACGTCGATCGCGGCCGGCAGCAAGCGCGTGCTCTCGGCGATAGCGCGCAGTCGCTCGAGCGGCGCCGAGCGCCGAACGCGCGCGAGATACAGCGCGAACAACACCATTGCGACGGTCTGCGAGACGTATGTCTTGGTCGCGGCGACGCTGATCTCGGGGCCGCCTCGCGTGTAGAGCACGCCGTCGGCCAGGCGCGTGAGATGCGAGCCGAGCACGTTACAGATGGCCAAGATCGGCGAGCCTGCGGCGCGCGCGATGCGAACGGCTTCGACCGTATCGGCGGTTTCACCCGACTGCGACATCGCAATCGTCAACGTCCGCGGATCCAGCA
>JBDTCF010000067.1:0-14543 GCA_039923715.1 Vulcanimicrobiaceae bacterium | reverse complement strand
CGGTCAAGAGTCCCGGTCTGGGTGCACTCGTCGTCGCGACGCCGTGCCCGAAACCGTCGGCTTTTCCAGGCGGCTATACCGATCAGACCTTCGTGCAGTATATGGGCCAGGAAACCCCCGACCTGAGCTGCGGCGGCGACACGCAGGTGCAAGCGCTGCACACGGACGTCAAAAACGCCGAATCGGACGCAGGGCTGAGCCCAACCTAGTCCGGCACCGCCGACAGGCGTTCTGGAACTCACGCGACCGTTTCACCTCTTCGCGACGGCGATGCACGCGCATGACTTCGTGCACGCTCCCGAAGCCGAGCTCCGTCCCCGACTGATTCGAATTCCTGACGGTCAACGCCCGACCGTCAGGAACACGAACGCGACGATCGTTACTAGGGCAAGCCCGACAACGATGTAGTGCCAGAGTTTCATTCTATCCCTTTCAAAGTGTATCGGTGCGTTCGCCTTATCCGCCGCCCGCGAACTTGACGTTATCCCTGGCAGCCCCTTTCCCCCGATCGGGGTCAGGGTGACGTCGACGAGCCGGAGGGTAACCCGGGAATCACGATCACGTCGAAGATCGACGAGACCCTTGTGTAACCGGAGGGCGGCGCGAAGTAGGACTGCGGCGCGGAGCGCCGGCTCACGTCGCTCAGCGATACGCGCAGGTCTGCTCGAAGGGTGGCCGTCGGACCGTTCGTCGCATTGACGACGAAGAGCAGGGGAACGCCGTCAAGGTCGTCGGCGAAGGTCGCCCGGCCCGAAACGTCCACGGGGTCTTGGGCCTTGACCTGGCGCGTGAACGTGAAATCGAAGTTCGTCGTGGGATGTCCGTCGATCGGCGTCTTGTCCGGCGACAACGACAGTGAAAGAGCGAACCCTCGAAGGTCTTTTACGCCCGCAAGCACCGACCAGATGCTATTGCCTGGTGGCGCACTTGGTGCAGCCGTCGGAACCGGCGCCGGCGTCGTAGCTGCGGTTGGCGGTTTGCGTCCGCCAGTGTAAAACGTGCGCCGCGACGGCGACCAGATGGTGTAGACCATCGTCGCCGTGTCGTACACGACGACGTATCCTCCGGGTGGGATCGCGCTCAGCACCGAGTTGGTCTTCGTCAACGACAGCGACTGTAGCTCGATCCGCACAAACGAACCGCGTCGCGCGAATGTCGCCGCGCCGGCCAGCGAGGATTGGCCCTTCGGCGTTGTGGCTTGCAGCGACAACGACACGCGCCCCGACACCCCGCTCGGGGTCGCACTCGTTCCCGTCGCGGCACTCGCGAGCGCGAAGACGCCGACCAGGACGGCCGAGAAGCAACGCATCCACCAACGTTCGCCGGCTTTGTTAGCGGTCCATCGTCGGCAGCGTTCCGGCGCGCAGCGGCTCCAGTACTTGGGCCTATCCTCGCGAGCCAAACCCGAAGAAAAAAAGCCCGCTAAATAAGGCTTTGAAGTGGTCGGGCAGACAGGATTTGAACCTGCGACCCCCAGTCCCCCAGACTGGTGCGCTACCAAGCTGCGCCACTGCCCGACGCCCCGAGGTCATGCGCGGCGTCGCCGGCGATTACCTTGCCCGGCCGGAAAAAAGCCGAGAGTGCCACGCTTGCGGCGCTCTCGGTTCGATCGTTCGAGCGACGCCGGCCGTTAGCGCTTGGCGCGCTTCTTCTTGGCGCCCAGCACGGCGTCGCGCAGGCCTTTTCCGGCCGTGAAGGCCGGCACGCGGCGCGCCGGAATCGTGAGTTTCGCACCCGTCTTCGGGTTGCGTCCCTCCCGCTTCTTGCGGTCCCGGACCACGAAGCTACCGAACGGGATCAATTGCACCTTGTCCCCCGCGACGAGTGCGTTTTTGATCTCCTCCAAGAACAAATCGACGAGTTCGCCGACTTGACGCTTAGAAAGCTCGGATTCTTCAGCCAGCGCGTCGATCAGGTCAGCTTTTGTCAACGTACGTACTCCACAAGAAAGACGAGAAAAGGCGATGAGTTCGGCACTCCGCTTTCGCCGACGTATTTGCAGGCCGCCCTTGCCCTCCTGCACGATTCGAGAGATAAAAGTGCCATTTTACGGGGCTTCCTGCGATTTTAGCGGCCTCGCGAGCGCCCGTAGAGCCAGCGCGTACGAGAGACCCCCGAAACCCCCGATCGTGCCGCGGCAAGCCGGAGCAAGAACGCTGGTCGCCCGGAACGACTCGCGCGCCGCGACATTCGAGAGGTGCACCTCCACGGTGGGTAGGCCGACGGCGGCGAGCGCGTCGCGAATCGCGTACGAATAGTGAGCGTACGCGCCGGGATTGATTACGATCGCGTCGGCCGAACCCAGCGCCGAGTGAATTGCGTCGACAATCTCGCCCTCGCCGCTGTGCTGGACAATTCGGACCGAAATCCCTAAGGCCCGGGCCTCCGCGGCGATCGCCGTATCGATCTCGGCCAACGTCGCAGTCCCATACGTCGCGGGCTCCCGCCAGCCAAGCAGGTTCATGTTCGGTCCGTGAATGACCAGCACGCGCATCGCCGCGCGCTTCGCGCAGGAACGGCTCACGCCTTCGAAAACCCTCGTCTCGTGCCCGACGAACTTCTAGCGGCGCGCGCGGACGACGGCAGCGTCGCGGTCGTCGCCGGCATCACGACGGAACTCGTGCGCGACGCGCAAGCACGGCACGGCCTCGCGCCGACCGCGAGCGCGACGCTAGGCCGCCTGCTGACCGCGGCGGCCCTTTTGGGCACCGGTCTCAAGGGCCGCGAGCGCTTGACCCTGCAAATTGCCGCCGACGGCCCAATCGGATCCGTCGTAGCCGATGCCTTTCTCGTGAGCGAGCGCGAAATCGGCGTACGCGGTTTGGTGCAGCATCCGCTGGTCGATCTTCCGCTCAACGAGTGGGGTAAGTTCGACGTCGCGGGAGCGGTCGGTAGCGGACGCTTGCAAGTGACGCGTTCGTACGAGGTCGGCCAGCCCTACGTCGGCGTCGTTCCGCTCGCAAGCGGCGAGATCGGCGAGGACGTCGCGGCCTATCTTCACGATTCCGAGCAGATCCCTAGCGTCGTCGCGCTCGGCGTCTTAGCCGACCCGAACGGGATCGCCGCCGCCGGCGGGGCGATTGCCCAGGTGCTGCCGGGCGCCGACCAGGCCGCTATCTCCGCCCTCGAGCAGCGGGCGCAGACCGTGGCGCCGCTCACGCGTCAAATCGTCGGGGGCGCCGATCCGGAAGCCCTCGTCGCGTCGCTCGTCGGCGCCGCGGGTTTTCGACGGCTGGAAACCTACACGGTTCGCTTCGTCTGTCGCTGCACGCGCGAAAAAGTCGAACTGGCGCTACTCGGGCTCGGCCGTGACGAGCTGGACAAGATGGTGCGCGAACGCGAATCCACCGAAGCGGTCTGCGATTTCTGCAATCGCCGCTACCTGCTCTCGAGCGAAGAGATCGCGCACCTCGTCACGCGCCTGAACGAGCGCTAGGGTCTTTCGGTCGCCGCCAGCACGCGCGCGAAACGCCGCGCACCGACCGAGAGCACGACCGCTCGGTCGACCGGCCAGAGTGCGCGCGCATCGGTTGCGATTACGCCGTCGAGCTTGACGCCGCCGCCGGCGGCGAGTCGCTCGGCCTCGCGCTTGCTCTGAGCGAAGCCGGCCCGCACCAGCATTTCGCCGAGCGTTCGCGCGCTCGCCGGCGCGATCTCCGGCATCGTCTGCGGGAGTTCGCGACGTTGGACGGTCCGCTCGAAATTCTCACGCGCTTCAACTGCCGCAAAGGCCCCGTGGAAGCGGGCCGCGATCGCTTCGGCCACGGCCTTCTTCGCGTCCATTGCACTGGTCGTGCCGCGGAGGACCTCGGCGGACAACGCTTCCGCTCGCGCCAAAGAGAACGCGGCTCCCAGGCGCGCGTAGCGTTCGATCAGCGCGTCGGGGATGCGCATCGCCTTGCCGAACTGGTCGCGGGCGGACTCGGCGAGGCCGATGTGGTTGCCGACGGATTTCGACATCTTGATTTTGCCGTCGAGCCCCTCGAGCAGCGGCAGCGTCATGCATATCTGCGGCCGCTGTCCGGCATGTTCCTGATATGGACGCCCCATCAGCAGGTTGAAGAGCTGATCGCTTCCGCCCAGTTCGACGTCCGCCTCGAGCGCGACGCTGTCGTATGCCTGCGCGATCGGATACAGAAACTCGTGTAACGCGATCGGGGTCTCGGCCGCGTAGCGGGCGGCGAAGTCCTTACGATCGAGCATGCGGGCAACCGTCGTCTGCGCGAGCAGACGCAGCAGATCGGCAAGCTGGAGCGGCGCCAGCCACTCGGAGTTGTAACGGAGGTGCACCCGCTCGAGGTCGAGCACCGTGCCCGCCTGCGCGGCGTAGGTCGCCATGTTCGCGGCAATCGCCTCGTCCGAGAGGTGCGGACGTAGGGCGTTTCGTCCGCTGGGGTCGCCGATACGCGCGGTGAAGTCCCCGATCACCAGCGTTACCTCGTGACCGTCCGCGACGAATTCCTGGAGTTTGCCCAGGACGACCGCGTGCCCGAGGTGGAGGTCGGCGGATGTCGGGTCGAGCCCCAGCTTCACGCGCAGCGGGCGTGCGAGCGCGAGACGCTCGACGAGTTCCGCAGGTGTCTCAACGTGTTCGCAACCATCGGCCAAGGCGCGCGAACGCTCGCGCGCGGACATTTCGCGCGTCATCGAGTCAGCGCAGTTCCAGCACGGTCACGCCGCTTCCGCCTTCGTTCGGGTTGCCGTAGCGAACCGAACCGACGTCGCCATGCTCCTTGAGGAACTGCTGCAAGCCGCGGCCGAGCAATCCCGTACCCTTGCCGTGAATCAGGCGCAGCGGCGAGATGCCCAGCAGTTTTGCTTCGTCGATCCAGCGGTCGACGATCGGCTCGGCTTCGACGAAGCGTTTGCCGCGCACGTCTAGCTCCGCGCGCGCGCCGCTGGCAGCCTCGAGCAGCGCGGCGCCGGTCTCGGCGCCTGAGCGCCCGCGCGGCCGGCCCGAATCGGACCCGTGCTGCACGACCCGCACGTCGCGCTTGGGGACGACGGTTTTCATCGCCCCGACCGCAACCAAGAGTCCGTCGCCGAAATCGTCGACCACGTCGCCTTCGGTTCCGAGCGCGTCCACGAACACGCGGTCGCCGACGCCCGCCTCGTGCCGTGCCGGTTCGTTGTGGGCCAGGAGGCTGCGCGACCGCGGCGAGATTCCCAAGTCGCGATGGACCTCCTCGAGTACGCGCCCCAGCAGCGCCGCTTGTCCCGAGGTAACCTTCCCGGGCGCGGCCATGCCGCCCGCGCGCCGTTCTAACTCGGCGGCGAAATCGCGCAGCGCGCGCGCCAGCCGCTCTTCGGCCCGCGTCGCGAGTTCGCGGCGCTCGCGCTCCAACGCCTCGATGCGCCGGCGCGCGTTCTCCGCAAGCTGTTCGGCGTGCGCGCGTTCGCGCTGCAGCGCGTCGCGCTCGGTCGCGGCTTGCGCGCGAATCTCGGCCAGTTCGGAGAGCGCCCGATCGTAGTCCCGCTCGCTGTCGGTCAGCAACGATTCGGCGCGATCCACCACCTCCGGCGACAGCCCGAGCGCCCGCGCGAGCGGAAAGGCCAGCGACTGCCCCGGCGCGCCCAGGTCCAGCTCGTAAGTGGGAACGTGCGTCGCCGGATGAAAGCGGACGCTCGCGTTTTGGACGCCAACGGTGGCGTGCGCGAACAGCTTGAGTTCGGTCGCGTGCGTCGTCACGATGCCGCGCGCTCCGAGCGCAAGCAGCCGCTCGAGAAAGGCGATCGCGAGCGCCGCCCCGGCGGCGGGTTCGGTCCCGCTCGCGATCTCGTCGATGAGTACCAGCGAACGACTGTCGGCGCGTTCCAGAATCGCCCGCAGTCGCCCCAGGTGAGCCGAAAACGTCGAGGCATTCTCGACAATGGACTGCTCGTCGCCGATGTCGCACGAGAGTTGCCCGAAACCACCGACCGTCGTCCCGGCAGCCGCGGGCAGCGCCATGCCGCAGTACGCCATCACCACGAACAGGCCGGTCATCTTCAGCGTCACGGTTTTGCCGCCCATGTTCGGCCCGCTGATCACGATGAAACGCTGCGTCTCGTCGAGCCGCAGCGACTGCGCGACGGCCCGTTCTCCGAGCAGTGGATGGCGCCCCGCCACGATCGCAATCGTCGGTTCGTCGACGAGTTCCGGTTCGTTTGCGTCCATCCGATCGGCGAGCGTCGCGCGTGCCAAAACGACGTCCAAGTCCGCGAGGATGTCGACGTTCGTTTCGATCGCGCTGCTTGCAGCGCCGACGAGCGCCGAAAGATCGGCCAGCACGCGCGCGACCTCACGTTCCTCTTCGATGCGCAGCGTGCGGACGCGATTGTTTGTCTCGAGGGCGGCGAGCGGCTCGACGAACAACGTATGCCCGCTCGCGCTCGTGTCGTGGACGACGCCCGGAACCAGGCCCGAAAACTCCGCTTTTACCGGGATCACGAAGCGTCCGGCCCGGGTCGTCACGATCGGCTCCTGAATCGCCTTCGCGAATGCCGCCGACCGCAAAATCGAGTTGCAGCGCGAGCGCGCTTCCTCGTGCGCCTGCGAGATACCGCGGCGAATGCGGCCCAGTGCGGGCGAGGCGCGGTCGAGAACCTCGCCACGTTCGCCGATGGCGTGATCGATGCGGGCGACGACTCCGTTCTGGGCGGTCGCGCCGCTGGTGCGCGCGACGAGCACCGGGGCTTCGCTCGCCCGAACGCGTCGAATCGCCGCTTCGGCGACCGCCAGCGCAATCGCGACGCTCCGCAACTCCTCGGGCGCAAGCGACGAACCGCGCGCGGCGCGCTCGACCGCGTCGCGCGTCTCGACGACCCGTGCCAGCGCGAACCCGTCGGCCGCGACGATCCGTCGCATCTCGGAGGTCGCCGTCTGCTCGAGGCGCACGCGGATGAGATCGCGGTTGGGTGCGAGGCGTTCGACGCGCACTCGTCCGCGATCGGTCATCGTCGCCTGCGCCAACCGCGTCCGGATCGCCGGGAAGTCGATAACTTCGAGCGTCCGCGCATCGGCGAGCTCGAATGCGCCGGACTCCTGTAGATGGTCGTGCACTCTACGGCGCCGCCAAGCGCTCCCGCAACAGGCCTTCGACGACCGAGGGATCGGCTTTTCCGCGACTCGCCTTCATGGCCTGACCGACGAGAAACTGCAGGGCTGCCCCTTTGCCGGCGCGGTAGTCGTCGACCGATTTGGCGTGTGCCGCGAGGACGTCCGTAACCAATGTGGCGAGGGCGTTCGGATCGCTGACCGCGCCGAGACCCTCGCTCTCCACGATCGCCTTGGGCGAGCCGCCGTCGCGCCAGACGCGCTCAAGCACCGACTTCGCCACCTTTGAGGTGATCGCTCGCGCTTCTACCAGCGTGACCAGTTCCGCCAACGCGCCGGCGCCGAGTTTCGAGTGCGCGACCGGTACTTGCGTTTCGTTCGCGAGTCGCGAGCACTCGCCGAGGACGAAGTTGGCGCTGGCTTGCGGCTTGTGCGTGCGCGCGACGACGTCGTCGAAGTAGTCGGCCACGCCGGGTGCATCGACGAGCTGCTGCGCCTGAACGATCGAGAGCCCGTCTGCCTCGACGTACCGCTCGATGCGCCGCTGCGGCAACACCTCCGAGTCTCCTCGAAGTCCCCCGAGGGCAGCCGGTGCGAACTCGATCGGCGCGAGATCCGGGTCGGGGAAGTAACGGTAGTCGTGCGCCTGCTCTTTGCTGCGCATCGAATGGGTGACGCCGCCGGCTTCGTCCCAGCCGCGCGTCTCCTGAACGATGCGCGTGCCGGCTTCAAGCAGCGCAATTTGGCGCGCGATTTCGCTCTCGATCGCGCGCCCGACGCTGCGGAACGAGTTCATGTTTTTGATCTCGGTCTTCGTTCCCAATTCGGTGTTTCCGCGCAACCGGATCGACACGTTGGCATCGCACCGCAGCGAGCCTTCCTCCATCTTGACGTCGCTGACGCCAAGCGCGACGAACGTTCGCTTGAGGGTTTCCAGGTACGCGACCGCTTCCTCGGCCGAACGGATATCGGGCTCGGAAACGCACTCCATCAACGGCACGCCCGCCCGGTTGAAGTCGATCAGCGAATAGCTGCTCCCCGCGATGCGTCCGTCGCCCGAACCGCCGTGCGTGGACTTGCCCGTGTCCTCTTCGAGGTGAATGCGCGTCAACCGGCACATACCTTTCGTACCGTCAGCGAGGAAGTACGAAACCACGCCGCCCTGCGCGAGCGGCATGTCGTACTGCGAAATCTGATAGTCCTTGGGCATATCGGGATAGAAGTAGTTCTTCCGGTCGAACTTCGAGAACGCTGGGATCGCGCAGCCGAACGCGAGGCCCGCTCGCACCAGGTGTTCGATGGCGCGACGATTTGGGACCGGTAGCGCACCGGGCATCCCAAGGCACACCGGACAGACGTTCGTATTGGGTTCGGCGCCGAAGACGTTGCGGCAGCCGCAAAACATTTTGCTCGCGGTCCGCAGCTCGACGTGGCACTCGATGCCGATGACGGCTTCGTATTTGCTCGCACTGCCGTCCGCGTTCATCCTGGCACCTCCGTGAGGACGGGTGGTGCGTAGCGCTCCGCATGCATCGTTCCGCGCTCGTAGACGTGCGCGAACGAGAGGAGCGAGCGTTCGGCGAAGAGCGGCGTGGTGAGTGCTAATCCGAGCGGCAACGGATGAGCGCTTCCCGGCGGGGTTACGTAGCCGCAAGGAACCGAGAGCGCCGGCAAGCCTGCCAGCGACATCGGGATCGTGTAGTAGTCCATCAGGTACATACTGTACGGATCGCTCTTCGCGTTGAACGGAAAGGCCGGCGACGCCGCCGCCGGTGAAGCGATCGCATCGCACCGTTCGAAGGCCCGAGCGAAGTCGTTTGCGATCAGCGTGCGCGCTTTCTGCGCACGGACGTAGTAGGCATCGTAGTAACCGCTTGAGAGCGCGTGCGTTCCAATCAGGATGCGCCGTTTGACTTCGGGTCCGAAGCCGGCGGCGCGGGTCGCTTCGTACATCGCACCGACATCGTCGCCCTCAACCCGAAGCCCGTAACGAACGCCGTCGAAACGCGCCAAGTTCGACGAGCACTCGGCCGGCGCGATCAGATAGTAGGTCGCTAGCCCGTAGTCGGCGGTCGGGAGCGAGACGTCGACCAGTTCGGCCCCGAGGCGCGCGAGATCGGCATACGCGGCCCGATAGACCGCCGCCACATCGTCTTCAAGACGCGCAAGGTCGAACTCCGCGACGATGCCAATGCGTACGCCGCGCAGGTCGTCGCGGTCGAACCCCGCCGTCGCCTCGACGGCCAGATCCAGGCTCGTTGCGTCTGCCGGGTCCTTGCCCGCCATCGCGTCGTACACGAGCGCCGCGTCCTCGACCGTGCGGGCGATAGGTCCGATCTGGTCGAGGCTCGAGGCGAACGCGATCAGTCCGTAACGCGACACGCGCCCATAGGTTGGTTTGAATCCAACGACCCCGCAAAACGCGGCCGGCTCGCGGATCGAGCCCCCGGTATCGCTTCCCAATCCGATCGTGGCGAGGCCGCCCGCAACAGCGGCCACGCTACCGCCTGAGGACCCGCCGGGGACGCGAGTTTGATCCCAGGGATTGCGCGTGATGCCAAGCGCGCTATTTTCGCAGGACGAGCCCATGGCGAACTCGTCCAAGTTCGCCTTTCCAATCGGAATCGCGCCGGCGTCGAGGCAGCGCTGCACCGCGGTCGCCGTGTACGGCGCGATCCAACCTTCGAGAATGCGGGAAGCCGCCGTAGTGCGAGTCCCCGCCAGGCACATATTGTCTTTGACGGCGAGCGGGACGCCCGCCAGCGGCAGCGATTCGCCCGCGGCGATTCGTTCGTCGACCCGTCGGGCCGCGGCGCGCGCGTGTTCGGCGGTTACGCTCAAATAGGCGCCGAGGGCCGGGTTTCGCTCGCCCACGCGCGTCAGCATCGCTTCGGCGACCTCGGAGGCGGTGAGTTCGCGCGCGCTCACGGCACGCGCCAGCGCGGCCGCGCTGCGATCCAACGGCCCCATTCTATCCTTCTTCGGCGATGATGCGCGGAACGCGGAAATACACGCCCTCGGCTTGGGGAGCACCCGCCAGGACCAGCGCGCGTGGAAGCGAGGGCGTATTGACGTCGTCGCGCTCGACGTTTCGCGACGGAATCACCTGCGCGGTCGCCACCACGTCGGCAGTGGGGAGTTTTTCCAGTTCGGCGACGTGCACGAGCAGGTTCTCCAACTGCGCGCCGTACAGCGCGACCTCGTCATCCGAGAGTGCGAGGCGCGCCAATTTGGCGACGTGGCGAATATCGATGTTCGTGGAAGACATGCTCGAACGGATTTCGCGACCCGCCGAGAGCGAGCCTATAGCCCGCTGTCGCTTCCGAAGCTTCGCGGATGTCCGCCCCGACCGCTAGGCGGAAAATCTCTCAAACTCCCCAGTCGAGCGCTGGAACCCTCGGCGCCGTCAGGACCGCAAGCGACTCAACGTGCCCCGTCTGTGGGAACATGTCGAACGGCTGAACGCTCCCCAGCCGGTAGCCCACGGTCAGGAGGAACGCGAGGTCGCGGGCCAGCGTCGCCGGATTGCAGGAAAGGTACCAGACGTGGGGCGTTCCGGCCGCGGCGACCGCGCCGAGAGTAGCCTCGTCGCTCCCCTTACGCGGCGGATCGAGAAAAACGACATCGGCGTGCTTGAGGAACGCTGCCCCGTGGCCCGCTCCGAGCACGCGTTCGACCCTGCCCGTCAGGAACGCGACCTCGGCCGCCGAGCCATTGCGGACGGCGTTCGCCTGGGCCTCGCGAACGGCCGCGGGGTTCTCCTCGATGCCGAGTACGCGGGCGCCCTCGCGTGCGAAGAACAGCGAAAAGGTACCGGCCCCGCAGTAGAGGTCGACGACCCGCATCCCACGCCGGAGAACGGGGCGCAGGTAGGCGAAGATCTGCCCCACCATCGCGCTGTTGACCTGAAAGAACGAAGCCGTCGAGACGCGGAACTGGACGTCGTCGATACGCTCCTCGGTTTGCGTTTCGCCGGCGACGGACTTCTGCCGCCGACCCATAACGGCGTTCGCACTCGCGGGATCGAACGAGTTGCCGATCCCGATCGCCCCGGGCAGACGCTCCAGCAGCGCCGCACCGGTCTCGTTCAGTCCCGCTGAGGGGTTGACCGTGGACACAGCGACGACGCTTTCCCCGGTCGCGGTCCCGACCCGCGCGACGAGGTGTTGCGCACCCTCGAAAGCCGCCTTGGTCGGTGCCTCGCGGCCGGCCGCCCACAGCGCGCCGATCAGCGCGTCGAGTTCCGGGCGAACGATTGGACAGCGTTCGATCGGAACGATCGCGTGCGAGCGCGCCGCATAGAACCCGAAGGCCGTTCCCTCGGGAGTCGTCTCGGTCACGAGCGCCATTTTGTTCCGGTACGCACGCGGCTCGGACATGCCAATCGTCGATAGCACCCGCGCATCGGGGATCCGCCCGATCCGACGCAACGCGTTCTCGACGATCGAACGCTTCCAGCGGAGCTGGGCGTCGTATGCGAGGTGCTGCACTTGGCAACCGCCGCAACGGCCGAAGACCCCGCAGAAGGGTTCGACGCGCTCGGGCGAGCGCTCCAAATACTCAACCACCTCGCCGACGGCATAATTTGCCTTGACCAGTTCCACGCGGACGCGAGCGCGCTCCCCGGGAAGAGGACCCCAAGCGAACAGCGCCATTCCCAGCGCCCGCCCAACGCCCTGGCCGGTCGCCAAGACATCGCCAAAGGCGACTTCCAGAACTTGGCCGACGCGCAACTGCTCGCGTTCGTCCCGTTCGGAGGATTGACTAAGCGCGCTTTTGATCGTCGAGTTCTCGCAACAGACGATTCGCCTCTTCGATGAGCGCTTCGATCCGCTCGCTCGTCGGATCGCTCGGCGCCTGACGCATCGTCGCGCGCACCACCAGGAACGCGATCCCGGCCGAAACCGCCGCGAGCCCGGCAAACAGCAACGCTCGCTTGAGGCCGGAGCCGCTCGCGGGTTGTGGAACGAGCGCGCCGTCTTCGCTCGGAGAAGGGGAATGCGTCTCGAATGTGGTGCCCTCAGCCATCGCTTCCGTCTTTCGCGGGCCTCCAAAGGACCGCCTCGCGGAACCGTGCAAGAGCGCGGCGAGGAGACCCCAACGATGCCGCTCGTCGAAGACTTGGTTGCCAAACACGCGCGGTACGTCCTCACGCCTTGGGCGGAGCAAGGGGGTCTGCGCCCGCCGGTCATCGTTCGCGCCTTCGGTTCGTATCTCGAGGACGCAGCCGGCAAACGCTACCTCGATCTGTCCTCGGGTCTCGTCGCGGTGAACCTTGGGCACGGCGACGCGCGCGTCGTCGCGGCGATCGCGGCGCAGGCCCAACGCTTGTGTTTCTCTCCGCCGGGTTGGTTCAATGATGCGCGGGTCGAGTTAGCTGAAGCGCTGGTCGGGCTCGCGCCGTGGCAGGAAGGCGGGCGGGTCTTCTTCACCGCCGGCGGAGCCGAGGCCAACGAGGACGCAATAAAGATCGCGCGGACGGTCACGGGCCGCTCGAAGATCCTGAGCGCGTATCGTTCCTTTCACGGCTCGACGTTCGGCAGCGGGACGCTTAGCGGGGAAAACCGGCGTTGGCCGATCGAGCCTGGGATCGGCGATGTCGTGCATTTTTTCGCACCCTTTCCGTATCGAAGCCCGTTCCACACGACGGATGACGCCGAAGAGACGCGGCGCGCGCTCGCTCATCTCGAAGACATCGTCGCGTACGAGGACGCCGAACGAATCGCCGCAATCTTGATCGAGCCGGTGGTGGGCTCGAACGGCGTGGTGGTCTATCCGGCAGGATACCTCGCCGGGGTTCGCGCGCTCTGCGACCGCCACGGCATCCTTCTGATCGCCGACGAAGTTATGACCGGCTTTGGGCGGACGGGCGCCGCGTTCGCAACCGAGCGCTACGGCGTGGTGCCGGACATCATCGTGTTCGCCAAGGGCGTAACCTCAGCGTACGTCCCCTGTGGCGGCGCAATCGTGCGCGAGTCGCTGGCAGGATACTTCGACGAACACGTCCTCGCACTCGGACACACGTATTCGGGTCATCCGCTCGCGATGGCCGCCGGCGTCGCGGCACTCTCGGCCTACCGGCAGGACGGCCTCTTCGCACGCGCGGCCGCGCTCGAGGCGCCGCTGCGCGCGCGGCTCGAAGGGCTGCGCGAACGACATGTCTCGGTCGGCGACGTGCGCGGCGTCGGCGCTTTCTTTGCGCTCGAGTTCGTGAGCGACCGCGCGACGCGCACGCCGCTCGTCCCATGGCAGGGCAAGAGTCTGGGCGCGATGACGACCCTCTTCGCGGGACTGCGCGCGCGCGGCGTTTACGCGATGGGACGTTACAACGTCCTTCACGTCGCGCCGCCGCTCACGGTTTCGGACGACGAACTCGACGAAGCGCTCCACGCGCTCGATGGCGCAATCGACGACCTCGAAGCCGCCTGAGCGTTCGCATCATCGAGCGCGCGCGCTTCGCGCGCGGCAGTCCGCGCATCGTATGCGACCCGCTCGCGCTCGCAAAGGCGCTCGAGCGCAAGCCGGTCGCGACGCGCTTCGAGCAGCCGTTCTCGCGCGAGCGCCAGCACCCCATCAAGAGTCGCCCCCTCGCCGCGCAACGCCTTCGAGCGCGCGCGCAACCGGAGACTTCGCGCCCCCGCATCGTGCAGCGCTCGCGCGGCACCTGCCCGAAGAGCGTTCCCAAGTTCAACGTGTTCGGCTCGAATTTCAGCGAACTCGCGCTCGAGCGCACGGTGTCGCGCGAGAAGGCCTTCCAACCTAACGCGCGCGCCCGCCTCGACGCGCAGGCGATGACGCAGCAACGAAACGAACCGAAAGACAAACACGGCTGGTTCGATCGTACGCTAGGCGCATTACCACGAGGTTGGCAATATCGCTCGAGATTCAGACGGCTAGTAGCGCTGAAATGCCGACGCGCGCTGGCATCGGTGAGGATCGCGGATCGGAAAGCCCGAACCTCATCTCAGGGGGGAACGGAGTGATTGCGTCGTTACACCATCGGGTTTGCACCCCGACCGGCTGGGCCCTCATTGGCTGTCTCATCGTGGTGACGGCGGGTTTCAGGGCGGCCGGTGGAACGGAACGGCAACACGACTTCTCCCACGACCCGATCGTGGGCCGCTGGCGATGTGTCGACGATCCTCCGCACCGGGTGGTGCAGTCGATCGCCTACAGCCCTTCTGACCACGGACGGACGCTGCTCGAGACCTCGGCGTTTCGGCTTGGATCCGCCTACGGCGTGCGTCGCTCGCGCATCGCGTTCGACGGCCAGCGCTACACGTGGCGGGTCGTCGAGGACCCCGGTCTCGTCTTCGCCTCGTCGACGTGGTTTCGGAGCGGTCGGCTCCAGCTTGCTGCGACGGACGGCAGCGCCCGTTTGATCTTCGTCTTCCGAAACTACGACGCGCTGAACGTAACGTATCGACCGGTGGGTCCCCATCACCGTGGATGGCCCTCGGTCTCGCGCTGTCACCGAGTCCCGACCGGCGCCGCTCCGCTAACCTAA
>JBDTCF010000066.1:0-4072 GCA_039923715.1 Vulcanimicrobiaceae bacterium | reverse complement strand
CAGACCGCGGTCGCGTGACGGCGATAGAGTTCGTCGAACGCATCCGTCCGGCGCTGCGCGACCAGTCCCATCAGCGCCTCATCGGTGCTGTCGGAAAACCGTAACGACGACGTCCGCGCCGTGCCGATAGCATCGCGTACTTGTCCGAGCACTACCGATGCCGAAGACCGCATCTCAATTGGGTCACCTCGCGCTCGTGGCTTCCCGCCCCGAGAGCCCCGCACCCGCCAGGGAAGCGGGGTAAAGGCGCGACACCTTCGGGCATGCCGGAACCAGCCGAACCCCTCGACGCCATCGTCATCGGAAGCGGACAGGGCGGTGTGCCCCTGGCCGTCGCGCTCGCCCGCTCCGGGAAACGCGTCGTCCTCTTCGAGCGGGGCGCGCTCGGGGGAACCTGCGTCAACGCCGGCTGCACGCCGTCAAAGTCGTTTCTGGCGGCGGCCCATGCCGCGGGACGCGCGCGCAATGCGCGCAGGTTAAGCGTTTCCGCCACGCTCGCCATCGACGTGCCGGCGATTTTCGAACGGGTTCGGCGCTTGCGGTGCGAGTGGCGGGAGGGCGTCGAAGCGAAGCTGGCGGCCGCCAAGGTCGAAGTCGTCCACGCCGCCGCAGCCTTCGTCGGGGAGCGGACCGTTGCGGGCGGCGGACGCACCCTCGTCGCGCCCCTGGTCATCATCGACACCGGAGGCTATGCCGCCGTGCCACCGATCCCGGGATTGGCCGGTACGCCCTTCCTCACGAACGAAAACTTCTTCGATCAGACCGCGCTGCCCAAGCGCCTAATCGTGCTCGGGGGCGGCTACGTCGGGCTAGAACTGGGTCAGGGCGTGCGCCGCCTCGGTTCCGAGGTCACCGTCGTGCATGCGGCCGAGCGGGTGATGGACCGCGAAGAACCCGACGCCGGGCTGGCACTCGAAGATGCGTTGCGCGAAGACGGCGTCGCCTTGCAACTCGGGGCGCGGGCGACCGGTGTGACGCAACGTGCCGGCGAATTCGTGGTCGAGCTTGAGGGCGGCGGTCGCGTCGCCGGTGACGGCCTCCTGGTCGCCACCGGACGCATTCCGAACACGGCGCAACTCGCGACGCACCTGGGTGGGATCGCCTGCCGTACCGGCGGCTACATCGACGTCGATGACTACTTGCAGACATCCTGTCCGGGCGTGTACGCACTCGGCGACGTCGCCGGGCAGCCGGCGTTCACGCATGTGGCGTGGGAAGACCATCGGCGCATCCTCTCGACGCTAGCGGGAAAACCCCGCCGCCGCGACGACCGCCCGCTCGCGTACACGACGTTTACCGAACCGCAACTGGCGCGCGTCGGGCTCACCGAGGCACAGGCCCGTGCTGCCGGGTTCGACGCGCGCGCGGAGACGCTGTTGCTCTCAGACGTCGCGCGCGCGATCGAATGGGATGTCGAGCGCGGTTTTTTCCGGCTCGTCGTGGATCGCGCCAACGACCGCATTCTCGGCGCAACGTTCGTGGGCTACGAGTGCGGCGAAGTCATCCACGTTGCAATTGCGCTGATCGAAGCGGGTGCGACGTGGCGCGAACTGGCCGCATCGATGTACGTCCACCCGACGCTGGCCGAAGGGTTACCGACGCTCGCGCGTCAGTTCGGCGAGCCTACTCCCACATGACCTCGTCCACGTAGCAGAACTTCCAATCCTCGCCGGGTTGGTGCGAGGCGATGATCGGATGCTTGGTCGCGTGGAAGTGCTTGGTGGCGTGACGGTTCGGCGAGGAGTCGCAGCAGCCGACATGTCCGCACTCCAAGCACATCCGCAAATGTACCCACTCGGCGCCGATCTTCAGGCAATCCTCGCAACCATCGGCGCTCGGCTGGACATCGCGAATCGTCGCGAGGTGCGCGCAGCCGCTCACGTGCGGGCACGCGCCGCCGCGAGCGCCGGGACGTCCCACAACACGAGTTCGGCGGTACCCTCAACGCTGAGATCGAGCGGACCGGCGATACGGACGGCGTCGCCTTCGGCAAGCGGCGTTTCGTTTGCGCGCGCGTTTCCCGCAGCAACGAACAAGAAGCCGAAGCGTCCGGTATCGAGGCGATGCGTTATTCGCTCACCTGCGAGACGCGCAACGTAGCACGCCGCATCGGCAAATATCGTAATGCGCGAGGGAACTTCCGGCAAACCGCTCGCGATCGGCAACCAGCGACCCGTACGCTCTGCCGGCGCGAAGTCGATCTGACCGTACTGGGGCTTCAAGCCGTGGGCGCGCGGGAGCACCCACATCTGCACGAGCCGGACGGGTGTCTCGGGCAGATGATTGTATTCGCTGTGCGCGATGCCCGTGCCGGCGGAGAGATACTGTACGCCGCCGGGTCCGACGACGCCAACGTTCCCCATGCTGTCCTTGTGTTCGAGTTCACCCGAGAGGACATAGGTGAGAATTTCCATGTCGCGGTGCGGATGGGTTCCAAAACCGGTCCCGCCCGCGATCGTGTCGTCGTTGAAGACGCGCAACGTCCCCCAGTTGAGGTTCGCCGGATCGAAGTAGTCGGCGAAGCTGAAAGAATGATAGGTCTTGAGCCAGCCGCGATCGGCGAGGGCGCGTTCGCTCGCGCGCTGGATCGCGAACGTCGGCTGCAGGGCGGTTGTGGTATCCATGTGGCCTGAGTTTACGGCGTCGGCCCCTGCGGCGCAAGAAGGTACCGTCGGCTCACTCGGTTACCGTGCGGTGCGCGCCGCGCTTCGCGCCGAACGTCGCGGGCGCCGGCAGGGCATCGCTCGCCTCGAGCCGCGCCAGCAGAAGATGGTAGTAGAGCATGCCGCGCATGTCGCCCAGCGCCGCGAGCGCGGGCTCCACGTCGGTGCTCGCGTCCGGATCGAGGACGCGCAGGCTGCGAGCCGCCCCGGAGTCGTTCATCGGAAACACGTCGAGCCGGCCCAGGCCGCGCAGCAGGACGACCGCCGCCGTCCACGGACCGACGCCGCGGATTCCGCACAACAGCGCACTCGCTTCGGCGCTCGGCCGCTCTTCGAGCATCGCTTCGTCCAGGGCTCCGCTGCCGAGCGCATCCGCCACCCGCCGCAGCGTCGCCACCTTCGAGGCGCTGAAGCCGGCCGCACGCAGCGTCCCATCGGCGGCGTTCGCGAACGCACGCTCGTCGGGAAACGCGTAGAGCCGAAGCCCTTCAAGCTCGATCCGAGTACCGAGCGCTTCGATCCCGCGGCGCAAGATGGCGCTGGCCGCGTGCAAACTGACTTGTTGAAAGACGACCGCGTTGACGCAGGCTTCCCACAGCGTGGGATAGCGTGGCGGCTTGGTGCCGCGCATGCGTTTCGCGATGCCACGCAGCCACGGAACGCGCGCCGCCCGGCGCTCCCAGTGGCGCAGGTCGCGGTCGGTTCCGAGCATGCGCGTCGCGACCGCCAGCGCGCGGGGGACTTCTCCCGGGGGGCCTTTGACCGTGACCGTGAGCGCCGCCGGCCCGTCCTGAACGACCTCGAGCAGGAGGGGCGCCTCGAAACCACCGAGCGCGCGACGGTACCGTCCGCTCGGCTCGAGCACGTCGACGACGTTCGTCGAGAAGCGTCGCAGCACGTTGGCGGTCAGGTCGAGCCGGTATGGCGTCACGACGGGGAGGCGGTGGACGCTCGCGGAAGCGCCGCGGCGTGTCTCTAGCGGCATACGCGCAGTACTGGCGCATCAACCTGTTGACGATGATCGAGTACCGCGCCAACTTCCTGATGTGGGCGGGGTTCACGCTCGTTTACCACGGGACCGCGATCCTCGCGCTGTGGGTGACGCTCAACCGCTTTCCCTCGATGAACGGTTGGGACTTTCGCCAGATGGCGCTCCTGTACGCGCTTTGGATGATCGGCCACGCCTTTCACAACACGTTCTTCTTCACCGTCGGCGACGTGCCGACATTCGTGCGCGAGGGCCGCTTCGATCGGTTCCTGATTCGGCCGCTCGACCCGCTCTTCTCGGCGCTGACGGTTCCGCAGCAGATCTGGCCCGACGAACTCGTCCTTTCCGTTGCCGTGCTGGTCCTCGCGACGCACTTCAGCGGCGTTCGCGTCGACCTCGCCTACGTGCTGTACGTCCCACT
>JBDTCF010000065.1:0-10618 GCA_039923715.1 Vulcanimicrobiaceae bacterium | reverse complement strand
GGCAACGTGATCGATCCGCTCGAACTCATCGCGAAGTACGGCGCCGACGCGACGCGCCTGGGTATCGTGCGACAGATGCGCCTGGAATCGCAAGAGCTGCGGTTTGACGAACGTTACTGCCAGAAGTCGCGCGAGTTCAACACCAAGATGTGGAACGCGTTGCTTTACGTTTCCAGCCGTCCTGAGGGTCTACCGCGCGCCAACGTGCTCCCCGCGAAGGAGCGACTCTCGCTGGCGGATCGCTGGATATTGACCCGGTTAAACGCCACCGTTCGGGCAGTGAGCGCCGCGCTCGACACATTTGCGTTCGGCGTCGCCGCCGACCTCTTGCTCGAATTCGTCTGGTACGAGTACTGCGATTGGTACCTTGAGGCGAGCAAGATCGAAACCCCGACCCGCAGCGCGGTGCTGTCGTTCGTCCTCAACGCGGCGGTACGGATGTTGCATCCGATCGCACCGTTCGTGACCGAGTCGATTTGGCAAGCGTTGCCGCACGACGGCGAGACGATCGTGACGGCGTCGTGGCCGGACGCCGACGAAATTCCGACCGACGAGATAGCGACGAGCACCTACGAGCGACTGCGCGCGGCGGTCGGACGCATTCGTGACGTGCGCTCGGAGCTGGGGCTCGCCCCGCGAGAGCGGTTGACGCTCGAAGTCCCGGCCACGCTCGATCGCGAGTTGCGCGCGCTGCTGGAACAGCACGCCGGCGCGACCTGCGTCGAACGGCCGAGCGCTGCCGTCGTCGACGATCCGCTGGCCGCGGTTGGCGTCCGGGCACCTGCCGGCGTGCTGCGCGGACGGTACGCAAAGGAGCTGGTTCGGCTGGACGGCGAGGTGGTGCGCCTCGAGCGAAAGCTGGCGAACGAGCAGTTCGTCGGCAAGGCGTCCCCCGACGTCGTTGCGAAAGAGCGGCGCAAACTGGCGGACTACGAGGCCGAGCGCGCGCTCGTGCGCGAGCGCCTCGCAGCCGTGCAAGCGGAGGACCAATGACCGCGCCCGAGGCGTTGGCGGAACGAACCTTGATGTCGGCCGAGGCGATCGATCGAGCGATCGCGCGGCTCGCGCATCAGATCGTCGAACCCCAGGACGCACAAGAAGGGCTCGTGCTGATCGGGATTCGGCGCGGCGGCGAAACCCTCGCGCGGCGCTTGGCCGCCGCGGTCGAGGACATTTCGGGACGCGCCCCGGCCTTGGGGTTTCTCAACGTCAATCTTTACCGCGACGACGACGTCGCGCGCGCCCTACCGGAGTCGGAGATCCAAGAGAACCTGACGGGGCGGCTGGTCGTGCTCGTCGACGACGTGCTCTACACCGGCCGGACGATTCGATCGGCGCTCGATGCCGTCACCGATCTCGGTCGTCCGCAAACGATTCGCCTCGCCGTGCTGATCGATCGCGGGTTGCGTGAGATACCCATTCAGGCGGACTACGTTGGTCGAACCATCCCCAGCAGCCGTCGCGAGCGCGTCGAAGTGCAACTCGCAAAAACGTTCGCGGCGAGTGACCGGGTGTTGCTGCGCCGCCGCTCCGAGACTCATGAGAGGGCGTAGTCTTCTCGATCTCGACGATCTCGAACCACACGAACTAACCTATCTTCTCGAACGCGCCGACGCATTCGCAGGGTCGACCCCGACCCGCGACCTGCTGCGCGACACTAGCGCCGTCAACCTGTTCTTCGAGCCGAGCACGCGCACGTTCACGTCGTTTGCGCTTGCTGAGGCGCGCGTCGGCGCCGATGCGATCGCGCTTCCGCCGGGTGCCTCAAGCCTCGGCAAGGGTGAGACGATCGCCGACACGGCGCTGACGCTGGCTGCCATGAACGTGCGCGTGATCGTCACGCGTCATCCCGAATCCGGCTTCCCCTATCGATTGGCCGAGGCGTTTGCGGGACACGTCGTCAATGCGGGCGACGGCCGCCACGCCCATCCGACGCAAGCCCTGCTCGATTTACTGACCCTACGGGCGGAGTTCGGACGCATTGCCGGCCTCACGGTAGCGCTGGTCGGGGACATCCAGCACAGCCGCGTCGCGCGCTCGAACGCGATTGGTTTGCGGGCGCTGGGCGCCGAGGTCGTCCTGGTCGGTCCACCGACGCTCTTACCGGACGCACTGGAACGCCCGGGGGTTCGCGTCGCGCGCGACCTCGACAAGGTGCTCCCCGAAGTGGACGCGGTGATGCTGCTGCGCATTCAACGCGAACGCATCGCTTCGGCGGTTTTGCCCTCGCTCGAGGACTACGCGCGCAACTACCGGCTGGACGCGCGCCGTTTGTCGCTCCTGCGCGAGGGCGCGATCGTCATGCATCCCGGGCCATACAATCGGGGCGCCGAGCTCACGGGCGATGTGCTCTGCTGGCCGGGCTGGCGCTACGCGCAACAAGTCGCGCACGGCGTGAACGTCCGCATGGCCGTCCTAGACTTCCTGGTCAACGGAATGGCCAAACCCGTGGAAAGGATCGCTACGTGATCGGACTTCATCGCCGCAAGCCACTCGCGACCATCCTCGCGCAGGGTAGCGATGAGACGCATGGGCTGAAGCGGACGATGGGCGTCGTCGGCTTGACGGCGCTCGGGATCGGCGCGATCGTCGGGACCGGCATCTTCGTGTTGACGGGCGTCGCGGCGGCCAACTACGCGGGTCCTGCCCTGGTCCTCTCATTCGTGGTGGCGGGCATCGTGAGCGCATTCGCCGCGCTGTGCTACGCCGAGCTAGCCTCGTGCGTCCCGATTTCCGGGAGCGCGTACACGTACTCGTACGCCACCCTTGGCGAACTGTTGGCCTGGATCATCGGTTGGGATCTTATCCTCGAATACGCGGTCGGCGCGGCTGCGGTGAGCATCGGTTGGTCGGCATACTTCAGCGACTTCCTAAAGACGGCGCTCGGCCTCGAGATTCCGAAGGCCTGGCATACGTCGCCGGCCGCGGGCGGCATCGTCGACCTGCCGGCCGTACTGATCGTTTTGGGCATCAGCGCGCTGCTGATTCGCGGCACCAGCGAAAGCAACACCTTTAACAAGGTCGTCGTTGCGATCAAGCTGGCGGTAGTGGCGTTCTTTATCATCATCGGCGCGGGGCACATCAACGGCGCGAATTGGCACCCGTTCTTTCCGTTCGGCGTGCGTGGCGTCTTCACCGGTGCGAGCATCATCTTCTTCGCGTACATCGGTTTCGACATGGTCTCGACCTCGGCCGAGGAAGTTCGTAATCCCAAGCGCGACTTACCGCGCGGCATTCTCGCTAGCCTGGCGATCTGCACGGTCCTGTACATCCTGGTCTCTGGGGTCCTTACCGGAATCGTACCGTTCGCGAAGCTCAACGTTGCCTCGCCGGTGTCGTTCGGTCTGATCTCCTTGGGACTCAACTGGGCGGGCGCGGTCGTCTCGGTCGGCGCGATCTGCGGGCTCACGACCGTTCTGCTCGCAATGCTGTACGGTCAGAGCCGGATTTTCTTTGCAATGTCGCGCGACGGGCTCTTACCCGAGGTCTTCGGGCGCATCCACCCGACGCTGCGGACACCCTACCTCTCGAGCGCGCTAATCGGCATCGTGGTTGCGCTGCTTGCGGGTTTCACGCCGATTCAAGTCGTTGCCGAATTGACCAACATCGGGACGCTGGCCGCGTTCATCCTGGTCTCGATCGGCGTCGTGATCCTCCGCACGCACGCGCCCGATCTGCAACGGAGCTTCCGCGTGCCGGGCGTCCCCTGGGTGCCGATCATCTCGGTGATCGGTTGTCTCGTCCTCGTCTCGCAACTACCCATCCTGACCATCGTTCGCTTCATCGTGTGGCTGGTGCTCGGCCTCGTCGTCTATTATTTCTACGCACGCAAACACAGCGCGCTCGCGGAGCCGGATGCGCCGGGCGAGGCCTGAGCCGAGGTGAACCTGCTCGTTCGCGGCGGACGCGTCGTCGATCCCACCCAGAAGCTGGACGCAATTCGCGATCTGCGCGTCGAGAACGGTGTCGTCGCCGAGATCGGCGAACGTTTGGAAGCGCACGATTGGGGTTTCGACGAAACGCAAATCGTGGATGCGACCGGATCGATCGTCGCGCCCGGCTTCATCGACATGCACGTGCACCTGCGCGAACCGGGTCAGTCGCACAAAGAGACGATTGCGTCCGGTTGTGCGGCGGCGGTCGCGGGCGGCTTTAGCGCCGTCGCATGCATGCCGAATACCGAGCCGGCGCTCGATTCGGCGGTTCTGGTCGCCGAAGTGTTGCGCCTGGCGAAGGAGGCCGGCCTGGCGCGCGTCCATCCCATCGGCGCGATTACGCGTGGGCGCGCGGGCCGCGAACTGGCGCCGTTTTGGCTCTTGCACGATGCCGGGGTGGTTGCGTTCAGCGACGACGGAGCGACGATCGCCGATGCGTACGTGCTGCGCCAGGCGGCTTCGTACGCGCGGGACGTTCCCGGCGTCTTCATCCAGCACTGCGAAGATGCCGCGCTCAAGGGCGCGGCGGTCATGAACGAGGGCGCGCGTGCGTTCGAGCTGGGCTTGGTCGGAAGTCCGGGACTCGCCGAAGACGTCTGCGTCGCGCGCGACGTCTTGATCTCGGCCGAGACGCGCAAACCGTTTCACATCGCCCACCTCTCGACTGCGACCAGCGTCGAGGTTATCCGTTTCGGTCGCGCCCGCGGCGCGACGATTACCTGCGAGGTCACGCCGCACCATTTGCTGCTCGACGAGGGCGCCTGCGTGGGCTTTCGCGCGGACGCGAAGGTGAATCCGCCACTGCGCGGACGGGACGATGCGCGGGCGCTCCGGGCGGCCGTTCGCGATGGGACGATCGACGTGCTGGCCACCGATCACGCTCCGCACGCGCGCGAGGAGAAGGAGCGGCTGATCGGCGATGCGCCGGTCGGCTTCAGCGGTCTGGAGATCGCAATCGGCGCCTATGGGCGCGCCGTCGGTGACGTTGCGGCGACGCGCTTCGTCGAGCTGCTCTCGACGAACCCCGCGCGAATCCTCGGCGTTGCCGGGGGAACGCTGCGGGTAGGAAGCCCGGCCGACATCACGGTGTATGCCGAGCGCGAGTGGCGCGTCGACGTATCACGTTTCTACTCGCGCGGGAAGAACACACCGTTCGACGGCTGGACGTTTCCGCTTCGCGCCGTCGCTACGATCGTGGGCGGTGCGATCGTCATGCGGGACGGCGTCGTTCGCTCGGAACGCACGTGAAGCGCGCCGCGCTGCTGCTGGCCGACGGCTCGCGCTTCGAGGGAACCGGCATCGGGTACGACGGGCTCGCGCTCGGTGAGGCGGTCTTCTACACCGGCATGACCGGCTACGAAGAGGCCCTGACGGATCCGTCGTACGCAGGGCAGATTCTGACGTTTACCTACCCGATGATCGGCAACTACGGAATCTCGGGTGCGGCAGCCCAACATTCGCGTGCGTGCGTCGCGGGGACCGTCATCAAACGGCTTGCGACGCGTCCCTCGCACTACGCGATGAAGAGCGATCTCGCGTCGTGGCTGGCCGACCAGCGCGTGCCGACGCTGGTCGACGTCGACACGCGGGCCCTGACGATCGCCCTGCGCGAGCACGGAACGATCGCCGCCGCGCTCGCCGTGGGCGAACAGTCGCTCGAGCGGATGGAGCAAGAACTCGGCGCATACGCGCGCTCGGCTACGACGGTCGGGCTCGTCGACGGCGTCGCGACCCGTGTGGTGGAACGGCTCGCTCCGCCTTCGAGCAGCAGCCCAGGTCCGCACGTCGTCCTTTTGGACTGCGGCGTGAAGCGGGCGATCTTGCGCGATCTCGGCGCCCTCGGCGCGCGGATTACCGTGTTGCCGTACGCGGCCTCGCGCGAAGAAATCCTGGAACGCCGTCCCGACGGGGTCTTGATCTCGCCGGGGCCGGGCGATCCGCGGGACCTCGATGGAACGGTGACGACCCTGCGAACGCTGGTCGGACGCGTTCCGATGTTCGGCGTGTGCCTGGGGCACCAATTGCTGGCGCTGGCCTGCGGCGGCACGACCTACAAACTTCCGTACGGTCACCGCGGCGGCAACCAGCCGGTCAAGGACCTCGTCCACGACGCGGTGCTGGTAACGGCGCACAATCACGGATATGCCGTCGACGGCGCGTCGCTTCCGAGCGACCTTGAAGCGACCATGGTGAACCTTAACGACGGCACGAACGAAGGGTTTCGTCATCGCAGCGCGCGCATTGCCGCGGTGCAGTTTCATCCCGAAGCGTCGCCCGGGCCGTTTGACGCGCGCTACCTGTTCGGCGAGTGGCTCGAGCAAATTCGCCGCTCCTAGGCGTGCTGGTCTGGTTGGCTGTCGGTGCGGCGCTCGGCGCAAGCGCCCCAAGCTCCGCACAGGGACTCGCGCGCCTGCACGTCCGCTCCATAACGATGCGGGTCGAACCCATGCGCGTTCGCGTCGGCGAGGTCGTCCGTCTTCGCATCGCGATCAGACTCGACGAGCGCGTCGCGCGCTTGAACGATGTGACCTTGCCCGAACTGAGCGGTTTCGTCGCGCTCGGGGACGAGCGCCGTTGCGTACCCGAAGGCGCCGGCACGCTCTGCTCCGAGACGCTCTCACTGAGCCCGACCGCCGCCGGAGTACGGACGATCGTGCCCGTTACGCTGGACGCGGTCGACGCGCGGAACGGACGCCCGAGTCGTTTCGGTTCAAACTCGGTGCGGCTCGACGTCTTGCCGGCGGCCGCGCGTTCGCAACTCGGTATGGTTGCGAACGCGTTGCGATCCATTGTCCGTTTGGGCGGGCTCGTCGTGCTCGTCGGCGCCTTCGTTTACGCGTTGTTGCGGTTGCGCCGGCGGCGGGTCGTTCCACCGGCGGTTGCGAGCGTGACGGAACCTCACGTTACGGCGCTGGAAGACGCGGGCCGTTGGCAAACGCTGCTGGACGACCTTCGCGCGCGGCCGTCGCGTCCCGGGGTGCTCGCACTGCGGGGAATGTTACGCGAACGACTCGGCGCCACAGAAAACGAGACGTTCGGGGACCTCGCCGGGCGCAGGGCCGGCGCTAACGCACCTGGGCTGCTCGAAGCGCTGCGCCTAATCGAACGCGCGGCGTTCGTCGATGACACCGGCGTGGCCGGCGCGATTTCGGACGCACTGCCGGCCCTAGAACGCCTGGCAACGTCGCCTCGAACCGGCCCCGGGTAGTCATTCGTCGTCCGGCGCACCGTACGAGCGCGGCTCGTGGAGGATGCGCGCGGCCGTACCGCGCGGCGCGAACGTCGAGAACGGCGTCGGCGGCTGGGTGAAGTTGAAAACGTCTTTGCCGAACGGCGCCGCACGCGTGTCGCTCGGCGCCAAACGGGCGAGTTTCCAGTTGTTTTCAATGAACTTTAGAATCGAACCGAACTCGTAGTGGGTGTGCGCGACGTGATTGACGCGCGCGTAGGGCGAGATCGCGATCAATGGGACGCGGAAGCCAAGCCCGTCATAGTCGACGTAGGCCGGGACCTGGGGATCGAACCAGCCGCCCCAGTCATCCCAAGTGACGAAGATCGCGGTCGAATTCCAAAATGGGCTCGTTCCAATCGCGTCGACCACCGACGCGACCCACATTGGGCCGGATGACGAGAGCGACTCGGCGTGATCGGAGTGAGCGAGGTTCGGAACCACCCAGGTCACGTTTTTGAGCGTGCCCGCCGCCACGTCGCTAAGAATGTTCGTCTCGGGTGAGATCACGTCGGCCGCCCAATCGGGGCCGTTGCGAACGTAGCTGCTTGCATCGAACGCCGACCAGATGGCGCCGAGTTGTAGGGGAGTCGTCGTAGGAGCGTAGTAGCGCCAGGTGACGCCGGCCGCATCGAGTTCGTTGGCGAGCGTCGGATACGTGAAACAGGTGCTCTGGTGTGGGCCTATCGTCCGCTGCGGCGTGATCGTCTTGATCGTCTGACCGGGCGGCGCGTCGCAACCCCACGGTTGGAGGTTCGGGATATCGACGCTGCTTTGCGCCTGCCCAGCGATCAAGTACTGGTGGGCGGTGAAGCTCGCGTCGATGTTCGATTGAAACGTTTCGTCCGCGAGGGTGTAAGCGCTCGCCATCGCCCAATACGGCGCGGTTTCGCTTTGCGGCACGTACGCGTAGTTGAAGAACGGCGGCTTGGGGGGCGCCCCGATATAGCGTTCGCGATTGAAGCAACCGCCCACGCCGTTGTTGTAGGCCGCCAGAAAATCCTGGAGACCGTGGCCGACGTCGTAGTTGGCTTCGAGCGGCACGGCGTGAAGCGGAACGCTCATCCCGTTGCACAGGAGCCCCGTGCTCGCCGTTTGCGCGCCGGGGAATCCCATGAAGAGGTTATTGAGGCTGCGGTTCTCTTGAACGATGATCACGACGTGCTGGATCGTCCCCCTCGTCGCCCCATGGGCGCCGAGCGTCCCGGGTTGGGTCGCTCGAAGGCCGAGGGCGGGTTGGTTTCCTGCGATCGCGCCGCCGCAACCGGTCAACGCCGCGCAGCATAGCGTCGAAGTCGCAAGGATGGCAGACGGGATTCGCATGATGGGCCGTACCCTTTCGCGTTGCTGTTCGTCGTCGGACTACGATGCGACGGTACGCGCGAGCATCGCTCGCCGGCCCACCTCACTCCTGCCGAGGAACCGTGAGCCAAGTGCCGCGATCGCCGCCAAAGTGCCACCGCGCGCAGCGTGTGGGCCTGCTTGCGCGAAAGTCATCCAACGGACGCGCACGTTCGTCGCGGTTCAGCTTAAGGAGAATGATGTTCCACCGAACCCGTTATCTCGGCTCGGCCCTGGCGCTCGCCGCCGCCGCTGCTGCGTTGCCTGCCCTCGCGGCCAGGCCCCTTATCGACGCCGTGGCTGCAGGCGTGCCGGTAATCGCCGGAGTCCGCGACCTGGGGCCGATCGCGGCTTCGAGCGCGATCTCCGTGGCGATGACGCTGGCGTACCGGCACGCCGACCAATTGGAGCGACTCATCGACCATCAGAGCGATCCGAGCTCGCCGCTCTATCGTCACTTTCTCTCGAACGCGCAGTTCAACGGCTACTTCGCCCCCAGCCGGGCCGACTACGCGCGCGTCGCGGCCGCGCTGCGGCGCGCGGGCTTCACGGTATCGCACGTTTACACAAACCGGACGCTGCTCGACGCGACCGCACCCGCCGGCATCGCCGAACGCTATTTCAAGACCGTCATTCATACGGTCGCCCAACCCGGCCACGGACTGCGCTATGCGAACGCGGCACCGGCATTGCTGCCGGCCGAACTCGTTGGCACCGTCGACTCGGTCGTCGGTCTCGACAACCTGGAGAAAGCGCGGTTCACGTATCAGTTCGGGCCGCGCCGCGCGCGCTTTGGTCCGGACAATGTCGGCGGACCCCTTCACGGTCCCGATGGTGGCTTCGGTCCCCTTGCGCTCGCGACGGGCTTCGACTTCCCGGTGCAGCATGGTTTCGGCGGTAAGGGCGAGGCCGTTGCGAACGTCGCCGGCGACGTGGCCGATTCGGACCTGGCTGCGTTCGAAGCCTACTTTGGGATCGCGCGGACGGGTGCGCTGCTGCGGACCCAGATTCAAGGTCCTTCGCAGGGTGCGAACATCGAAGCGACCCTCGACGTCGAAACGATGGCGTCACTCGATCCGAATGCGGACGTTCATCTGTACATCTTGCAGAATCCGGTCGATCAGCCCGGCGAGGACGCGTACAACCAAATCGTTACGGACAACAGCGTCGTCGCGGTGAACTCAAGCTTTGGCGTGTGCGAGAACTCGGATCCCTCGTACGGTGTGGCGGCCAAGAAGATCGTCGCGCAAGGCGAGGTCAAGGGCATCAGTTGGGCCGCCTCGACCGGCGATGGTGGAGCGGCACAGTGCGGCGGACCGCAACTCCTGCCGGCCGCCCTCGCACGCGTAACCGGGCTTGGGGGAACGTCGCTGAGCGTCGACCAGAACGGTAACTACGTGAGCGAGTCCGCGTGGAATGGTGGCGGCGGTGGGATCTCGTCGACCTTCAAACTGCCGCGCTTCCAACAAGGCGTCGCCGGGCTCGGCTCGACGACCAATCGCAACCTGCCCGACGTAGCCTTTCCGGCGGACCCCGCAACGGGGTACTCGTTCTACTATCAGGGTGCCTGGCAAGGGCCGATCGGCGGAACCTCCTGGTCGTCACCAACCTTCGTCGCCTTGCAAGCCGAGGTCGACCAAATGGAAAAGTCGCGCCAGGGCTACGCCAATCCGAAGATCTACCGAATCTTCAAAGCGAGTCAATACAAGGCGTTCCATGACATCACGACCGGCAACAACGGGTTCCCCGCGAAAGCGGGATATGACAACGCGACGGGGATCGGCTCGATCGTCGGTTTCGCGTTCGGGCGCCGCGAGTAGCCGAAAAACGGCGGCCCTTGGGGGGCGCGGACGCTAACCGTGGAACCGGCAAGCGTCTCGCGCTCCCTGCTCGCTCTCGTCGTGGTGACGGCCGTCCTGGCGGCGTTCTCTCTCGTCCTTCGGACGGTCGGCGTTCGTGGGTCGCTCGCCGGGCGCGGCGGCCGGTTCCTGCGCGTGCTCGAATCGACCGCGCTCGGAGGCGGCGCCGCGCTGCACCTCGTGCGCGTCGGGGAACGCTACTTCGTGCTGACTGCAGGCTCGGGGCACGCGAGCCAACTGTGTGAGGTGGCACC
>JBDTCF010000064.1:0-13976 GCA_039923715.1 Vulcanimicrobiaceae bacterium | reverse complement strand
GCGTGCAGTTGTTTGTAGGCGCGTACCAGGTCCGGCGTTTCGGCGCGGCACGGCGGGCACCACGTCGCCCAGAAATTCAGCACGAGCACTTTCCCACCGAACGTCGAACGCGCGACCCGTTTCCCCTCGAGCGTCGTCGCGGAGAACGCCGGCGCGGTGCTGCCGACCGCCGCCGCCGCCGGGGCTGTCGCCGCCGCGCCTTTGGCGGCGACCGCGGCACACCCGAAAGCCACCGCTGCGATGGTCGCGAGCGCAGAAATTCGAACGAGACGATCGGTCATGGGGTCTGCTCCTCTTCGAGCGCGCTCTGTAACCGTTCGCGCAAGCGCGCGAGCGCGGGGTCGAGCGACGTCTGCCGCTCTTCCAACCCGGCCAGGGCCGTCAGCGTCGCATCCAGCTCGGCGCGTTCGAACGACACGGTCAGCTTCCCCGCCAGCTCAGCGTCCAGCCGTTCGAGGGCGCGTTTCGCCATATTCGCCTGACCGAACGAATAGGCGTGATGGCTGGCGTTCCCCAGCAACTTCAGTTCCGACTCGAGCCAGGTGCGGTACGCTTCAAGCATCGTTTCCCTTTCGGCAGGGAGGCGAGGTTTCCGCGCCGAGGTTCCGATACGTGCAGTTCGTTCGAGTCGCACGGACCGTCGAGATTCAGCCCGGTGAAGCGAAGGCGTTTGCGGTCGGCCGATGGGAAATCGGCGTTTTCAACGTGGCGGGCGCGTACTATGCCGTCGACAACGTCTGCCCGCATCAAGGCGGCCCGCTCGCCGAGGGTTGGATCGACGGCCCGGTCGTTACATGTCCCTGGCACGCCTGGTGCTTTGACGTGCGCACCGGGGTGATGACGCTCAGCGACCTGTGCCGGCTCGAGCGCTTCGCGGTTCAGATCGAAGGTGACGAGATCTGGGTTGGGTCGGAGCCGCTCGGGACGTAAAGCGCCCCAGGCAGGTCGGCGATGCTCGCGCAACCGCTGGCGAAGAGCGCGATCCGCAAGCCCAGAACGACCTCCTCGATTGCCGCGCTAACCGCTTCGGCCGAACGCGTCGCAGGCTCGAGAAAGGGCAGGCCGATGCCGCATGCATCGGCGCCGAGAGCGAGCGCTTTCGCGACGTCGAGCCCGCTGCGGACGCCGCCGCTCGCGATCAAGCGGGCGTTGGGACAGGCACGGCGCAAGGACAAGGTCGCCTCGACCGTCCGGTAGCCCCACCCCGCAAACGTTTCGCCGAGGCGCTCGTGGAGCGCGCTTTCGGCTCGACGACCCTCGACCCGCGCCCACGACGTGCCGCCGGCGCCGGCGACGTCGATGGCCGCGACGCCGACCTCGAGGAGACGTCCGGCGGTCGCCACGCCGATTCCCGAGCCGACGCCCTTCACGATCACCGGGACTTCGAGCCCGCGCACCAGCTCCGAGATTTTCACGAGCAGCCCCCGGAAGTTCGTGTCGCCGCGCTGCTGGAGCGCCTCCTGCAGCGGGTTCACATGGAGGTAGAGACCGTCCGCTTCAATCGCTTCGACCGCGCGCCGCGCTTCGTTGAGGCCGATGCCGTAGTTCAGCGAGACCGCGCCCAGATTGGCGAACAGCACCAGTCCGGGCGCCACGTCCCGGACGCGGTAGGTGTCGAGCAGCGAGGGGTCCTCCAGCGCCGCCCGCTGGCTCCCCACGGCCAGCGCGACGCCGGCTCGAGCCGCGGCGCTCGCAAGGTTTCGGTTGATCGCCCCGGCGCGGGCGGTTCCGCCGGTCATCGAAGAGATCACCAGCGGCGCGCGCAGGCGACGTCCGAGCAGCGTCGTCTCGGTCGTAACGTCCGCGAGGGAACGTTCCGGCAACGCCTCGTGGTGAAGACGAACGGCGGCGAAACCCGCGTCGAGGGTCGAAGCCACGTCGTCCTCGAGGCAAATGTCGAGGTGACGCGACTTTCGTCGCTCCGTGGATCGATCGTTCGTGCCGGCGACGCCCATCCCGAGCCCTCCGCGCTCGGACATCCACGTTCCTATCGCGCGGGAATGGCGTTCGAGCGGCGGGAACCCGAGGCTCATGCAGCAAGGTGCAATTGAGGGCAAGCGTATCGCCGCGCTCGTCGGCGACGGATTTGAAGAGGCGGAACTGACCGAGCCGCGCCGCGCGCTCGAAGCGGCGGGCGCGATCGTGACGATCGTGGGCGTGAGCGAGCGCTCGCGTCAGCGCATTCGCGGGAAACGGGGTTTGGACGACTCGCCCCTTGCCATCAAAGCGGAGGAGCTGGTCGCGGATTGCACCGCGGAAGACTTCGACGCGCTCCTCGTCCCGGGTGGCGTCTCGGCCGACGCGATTCGCGGCGATCGCGAAGTGCAGCGCTTCGTACGTGAAATCGATCAGGCGAAAAAGCCACTGTTCGCGATCGGCCACGGCGCGCAGGTGCTCATTTCGGCGCAAGTTGCGCGCGGGCGCACCTTGACCGGTTCGCCCTCGATCGGCGACGACATTCGCAACGCCGGCGGCTTGTATCGCGACCAACCCGTCGTCGGGGACGCACAGTGGGTCACCGCGCGCGGCGTCGGCGATGTCGGCCCGTTCACGCGCGCGCTCATTGAACGGCTGGCAAGCGCGGGGGCCGCCGCTCCGGCCTGAACCCGCGTTCGGCGATCAGTCGATGGGGTCGAAGCGAGCCAGCGTTTCACCGAAGGCGCGCAGCGCGGCGTAGGCGACCACGACCGCGACGAGCAGCCCAACGAGCAGCCCGTTCCTCCCCAGCACAAGCGCGGTAAGAGCGATCGTGCAGCCCAGGGCCAGCGCCGCTGCGACGTAGATCGCGCGGTTCCGGCCGACCCGCAGCGTTCCGCCAAGCGCGACCAAGGTCGCGGCGACGAGCCCAAGCGCGAGGCCGGCGATCGCGTTTGGGCCTAGCGGTGCGCCCGGGCGGTAAGCGAGCAGGAGAACCAGCGGCAGCGCGAGCGAAATCGCACACGGGACGAGTGCTTGTGCGCGAGCCACTTCCTTGCCGTACAGCGGCGCGGCGAACAAGCGAAGTTCGGTCGTGCGGGCGATCGAGGCGCGGCGCAAGGTCGTCCCGACGGCAATCGCAACTCCCGCGACGACGATCGTCGCAGCTACCGCCGCGGCTTGCGAGCCGTTCGGTTTGAGCGCGTTAGCGAAGCCGAGCAAAGCGAGCGCCATTAAGCCGGCGGAGGGTTCGTCCCCGAACCGGATGCGAACCATCGCGAAGGTCGCCCGCGCGTTCACGCGACGCTCACCTTCAGGAACGGGGTGCGCAAGGTTGCCGGCGCCGTGACGCGGCTCGAAACGACCGCGCAGCGCAAGCCTAGACGTTCGGACACGATTGCTTCAAGCTCGGGGGGCGGCCGATCGAGTACCAACAGGGCCACCGGCCGGATCAGGGTCAAGGCCAGCGCGCGGGCGTACGCTCCCCCGAGGCCGAGGCGCACGGTGACGTCGGCGGCGGCGGCCCGAGCGAGCGCGCGGTCGACATCCCATAAATCGGCGTGCGCCTCGATCGTGGCGCGATCGAGCGGGCATTCGCCATCGCCCGGCGCGAGCGCCGCGCTAACGAACCCGATGAGGCGCTTGGCCTGTACCGGCTGGATTCGCGGATCGAACTCGCCGATCGAAAGCGTCCCCGAAGTTACCTTGACGATCCCCGCCAGCATGCGCGCGCGCAGGGAGGCAACGCGCGCGTCGGGAGCCTCCAGGCACGCGCGCTCGCCGGGCACAACCCGCAACGAAAACGGTGCTACCAGCGTCGCGCCTTCGCGCGCGAACGTGGCATCCGCCGCGCGCAGGATCGGCGCAAAATCACTCGACATGCACGAGTCGCCGATTCGGATGCGGGGGCCGTCCCGCCTTGTGCGTCTCGACCCACGCGCCGTCGCGCTCGACCGCGACGATGTCGGCGGTGAAATCGAACTTGCCGGTCCCCTCGAAAAACGCGCTGCCCACGGCGTACGCATCGACCGGGACGTCACTCGCTTCGAACGCTGCGATTTTGTCTGCGTTAAAGCCGCCGCTTACGACGATCTTCACGTGTTCGAAGCGCTCGCGGTCGAGCGCGCTTCGGACGTTACGCACGAGTTCGGGGACGACGCCGGTCGGCACGAACGTCCCCATCTCGTTCCAGAGCGAGCGGTCGACCATCGTGCCGGAGGTGTCCAAACGGACGCCCCACAAGCGTTTCCCGAGGGCCCGCGCGACTTCGAGGCTGGTTTGGACGCAGTCGTTGTCGAAATCGACCAGCGATATGACGTGCACCGAGCGGTCGATGTACTCGGCAAACTTTTTCGTGGCCAGAACGGTGTCGCCGTGGTAGGCTGCGATCAGCGCGTGCGGAACGGTTCCCATTCCACGAGCGCCCCACCATTCGGCGTTGGCATCGGTCGAGACGCCCAACGCACCGGAGATGTACGCCGCGTAGCCGTCTCCCGTCTGCATCATATGATGATCGTAGCGCGCGGGGAAATACAGAACGTCCTTGCCGTTCGCCGCTACGACGATCTCGCGCGCGTTTGTCGCAATGCGCGTACGGCGCGAAAGCACGCCCAGATAGCACGTCTCGAGGTGAGCGAAGGCCGCATAGTCACCCTCAATCAACAGCACGGTCTCGTACGGCGCGACCTCGTCGCCGTCGTGCAGCGCGTCGACCATCAATGCTGGCCAGCCCTCGTGCCAGCTTCCATCGGCCCGTGCGCTGCCGCTACACAGACGCAAGATTGCGAGCGCCTCGTCGATCCCACACAAGACGCTCGTATTGCGCTGAAAAACCTGCATGCGAACGCGCGGATGATAACCGTCGCGTTCGAGTATCTCGCGCGCGCGATTGAAATACGTGTCGGAATAGTAGCCGGCGCGCATCTTTTCGACGGGGAGATTGAAGATATGCGGATCGAGCCGCGCGACGCGCAACATGGGAAACGTTTCTACGCAGCAACCGGAGCGAGTCCTCGTGAGGGACGCGTAAAACTTCAGCGCGGGCGCGCACGGGTCCGAAGGGGCGCCGTCGAATCCGCCTCTCGATGAGCGCAGCCCACCCCCCAGGACCCTCGAACGCGGTGGTCGCCCGCCGGCTGGTCGAGATCCGTACGCTCATGGAACTGGCGGGCGAGCCGTTCTATAAGTTCACGGCTTACGAGCGCGCCGCGGCCACGTTGGAGAACGCGCCGCCTGTGAGCGACCTGATCGCCGCCGGCGAACTCGAAGCGCTGCCGGGAATCGGGAAGTCGATCGCGGGGCGGATCGTGGAGATCGTACGGACGGGTACCTGCGCCTACTACGAGCAGCTCTGCACGACGTATCCGCCCAGCATTTTCGAAGTGCTCGGCGTGCAAGGAATCGGCGTGAAGACGGCCGCGATGCTTTGGCGTGACCACGGAGTCGCGTCGCTGGCCGACCTCGAGCAGGCGCTGGCCGCGGAGGCGCTCGTCGGGATTCGTGGACTCGGCCCCAAGTCGCTCGAGAACATCAAGCGCGGCCTGCTCGCCTACAAGGGGCGACTAGCGCGCACGCCGCTTGGCATCGCGCTCCCGCTCGCGCGCGAACTCGTCGCCGACATCGCGACGAACTCGCCTGCGCGCGACGTGACGTTCGCCGGAAGCGTGCGTCGAGCCGAACCGACCGTCGGGGACATCGACATCGTCTGCACGTCCGACGACCCCGAGGCCGTGATCCGGCACTTCGTCGGGTGGGAGCGCGCCGAAGCGGTGCTCGCCGAGGGAACGACCAAGGCTTCAGTCTGGCTCGCCGGCGGTTTGCAGATCGACTTGCGCGTTCTGCCGGCACATCTGTATGGCAACCTGCTGCAACACTTCACGGGGAGTCGCGAACACAACATCCAGCTGCGCGAACGCGCGGTGCGGATGGGGTTGCGCGTCAGCGAGAACGGTATCCTCAACCTCACGACCGGCGCTGAAGCGACGGCGCGCACCGAAGACGAGGTGTATGCGGCGCTCGGATTGGCGTTCGTACCCGCCGAAATGCGTCTCGGGTTGGGTGAAATCGAAGCCGCTGCGAACGGCACGCTCCCCACGCCGGTCGCACAGGGTGACCTGCGCGGCGACTTTCACATGCATTCGACCTGGAGCGACGGTGTCGATTCGCTCGAAGCGATGGTCGCCGCGGCGGCTCGGCGCGGTTACGAGTATCATGCTATTTCGGAGCACTCGCAGAGCCGCGGCGCCGCGTTCGGGCTCGCCCCCGAACGGCTGCGCGCCCAGCGGGCGGAGATTCGCGCACTCGGCGCGCGCCATGGAATCCGCACGTTGTGCGCTAGCGAAGTCGACCTGCGCGCCGACGGTTCGCTCGACTTTGCGGACGACGTGCTGGCCGAACTCGACTTCGTGATCGCGAGCGTTCACGACGCGCTGCGGCAATCGCGCGAAGAAATGACGGCGCGCTTGATCCGCGCCTGCGAGCACCCCTACGTGAACGTCATCGGGCACCCGACCGGCCGCCAAATCGGTTCGTTCGACGGCTACGAGTTCGACTTCGACGCCGTGTTCGCGGCCGCCGCGCGGACCGGGACGGCGCTCGAGATCGACGGCCAACCGAAGCGGCTCGACCTCCCCAGCCAGCTCGCGCGGCGCGCCCGCGACGCGGGCGTCACCTTCACCCTCGACTCCGATGCGCACTCCGTGGCGGACCTCGAGAACGTCGCGTATGCGGTGGGCCAGGCCCGGCGCGCCTGGATCGAGCCGGCCCGCGTCCTCAACGCGCGCCCGCTGGAGGCCGTCCTGGAATTCGTCGCCGCCAAACGAGGCCGCGCGAGGTAGCCTACGGAGTCGGTGGGCTAAGGCGCGGGGCGAAGCCGGGCGGCGGCGCCGCGAGGCCGCCCGGTACCGTGACCGGCGTGATGCCGAGACTTTGGCACGACATGGCGGCGGGGAACGTCGAGACGACGTCGTCGGGAACGATCGCGTAGGAAGCGGGGATCGGCGCGGCCGTTCCGCTCAGGCGCGCCGCATCGAAGCCGCCGAGCAGATCGGTGAGCGCGGGGTTTCCGTCGCGCGGGCCTTGGGGCAAGTACGGTTTTTCGTCGGGCAGCGAGGAGAGCGGCGTCAAATCGAACAGCACGTTTAAGAACTTTGCAAACGACGCGTGGTCGCCGGGATCCGAAACGATCGCGTGCGACTTCGCGAACGGCGAGATCAGGATCAGTGGAACGCGCGGGCCGTCGCCGCAGGACCGGCCGTCGGGGCACTGTTCGAACTGCGGCGGTGGGACGTGATCGTAGAATCCTTCGGAATCGTCCCAGACGACGACGATCGCGGAGTCGTTCCAGTACGGGCTCCGCGCGACGGCATTCACAACGGTTGCGACCAGCGATTCGGAAAGCTGCGAATCCGAATAGCCCGGATGGTCGTCATCGCCCAGGAACGCTTTCTGGACGGCCGGATCGGGGTTGGCCGGTTTCCATCCGAAGGGATTATGGTAGCCGCCCTTGACGAACGTGACGCTGCGCTCGCCAAGCGTGCCCTTCGCGATCGTCGGCAAAAGTTCGGTGAGGTCGTGAACGTTCGCCCACAGCTTCGGGTTCTGCCGGATGTAGCCAAAGAACTGCGGGACGTCGTGATGGGTCACATACGCGGGGTACGTGCCGCTGCCGTCGTCGTTGAAACCCTCTTGATACCAGCCCCAAGGGACCGGCTTCGCGCCGGTGCGCGCCAGCGCGCTAATGTCGTCTTTGATGTCGCCGTTGTCGATGGTTGCGTCGGTCGCGCTCGAGCCCGAGAGCGTCAATAGCAGATTGGCGAACGTCAGGTCGTCCTGAATCGGATTGGTTCGCGGCTTGCCCGTGTGATACGGCCCGAACGCCGGATCCAGGTCGTCGACGACCGGCACCCCCGCGCCCGTATCCGATTTTTCTACGGTCTGCTCGGGATGCCGGGCCGCTTGGGTCAAACCGGTTTGCGCCGAGACGAGATCGATGTTGCCGGGCGTCGAGGGGCCGTACATTCCTTGGAAGATGTGGTCGTAAAGCGCGAATGCGTTTGCGTATTTCCACAAAAACGGGACGGTGTCGCAGTCCTGGTGAGCCATCGTCAAAAGGCCGAGGCGCTGGGCGTCGTTCGGCGACACGCCCGCCTTGAGCTTGCGCAGCTCTTCGTCCTCGACGAACTTGCCCATCGTCCCGCCGTCGACTTTCGCGTACAGCGCCGGCCGCGAGTGGTCGACGTCGGCGACGTCGGGGTCGGCGATCCGATAGGGTGCGATCGTTTGGTTTCCAATCGCGTCGTGCTGCAAAAAACCGTGCCCCCGCGCGAGCGGGCCGGCCAGATTCTCGACCCCCGGAAACGTTCCGAAGTAGGAATCGAAGGACCGGTTCTCTTGGTAAATCACGAAGACGTGCTTGACACGAGCGCGCAGGTCGGCGACCGAGGTCGGGAGCGCCCCGCTCGAAACCGGCTCTCCAGAGGCGGCCATGGCGAGGGGAGCAACGCAGCCAAAGGCGAGCGCGACCGAGAGGACCGGAAGTAGACGAGTCATGCCGCCTGCTTTTCGACCTTACCAGGCCCCTCCTATTCCGGCCAGCTAACAGGCCGCCGGCCCGGCGGGTCGTACTACAAGAGGAAAGGCCTCTGAATCTCGGCGGCCGCCACGGCCGCTCAGGAGGGTACGCGATGCAACTCTTAATCCGGTTCGTAATCAACGCCGTCGTTTTGTACTTGATCGCGAAGTTCGTTCCGGGCTTCAACCACGACATCGGGGTTTGGAGCGCGATCATTGCGGCGATCATTTTCGGCATCGTCAACGCAATCATCGGACCGATCTTACGATTGGTCAGTTTTCCGATCACCTGGCTCACGCACGGTCTCTTTTCGATCGTCATCAACTACATCTTGTTCGCGCTGACCGTTTGGATTTCGCCGAACTTCAGCACTACCGGCGAGATCAGCAAGTGGCTGGCGTATCTGTACGGCGCCGTCATCATGATGCTCGTTTCGACTGCGCTCGCGTACTTCGGGAAGTCCGAGACCGAGCGCGCGGCGGACTCGAGCAGCTAGCAGGGCGCGGAAAAAAAAACAACCCCTATCCCCGCGTTTGGGGCGCCGAGATTCGAGCGGCGGCCGCGCGTGCGCAGCGCGCGGCCGTCGATTCGTAGACCCTTACTTTTCCGAAGCTCTCGACGATCCGGGCGCTTCCCGCAGCGACGTCGGCTCGGAACTGCGGGCGCAGTACGTGCTGGTAGTACTCGTTCGGGAAGTCGTCGGCCCAGACGGCGTAGCAGATGTCCGGCCGCATGAAGACGGTCGCGTTCGGATGCGTCAGGGCGATCCGCGCGAACCATTCGTCGTGCGTGATCATGGTCGCGCCGCGCGGAACGAGGGCGAGCGCGCGACGCGCGTCGGCCTGCGCGTAAACCGGGCGCAGGTAGTGCAGCACGTGCGTCGGGTTGAACGCGACGAAAAAGAGGACCGAACAAGCGACGATCGCACCAAACGCTCGCCCCGCGAACTGCGGCGAGCGCTTGCGTTCGAAGTCCACCAGCGTCGCAGCCGTGCCGATCAGTAGCCACGGAATCCAGATGCCGGCGTAGTGCGAGCCCATCCGCCAAGCGATCGCGTCGCTCGAGAGCAGCACGCCGACGAGGCCCGGCAGCGCGAGCAGACTCCAGCGCGAGCGTAGGGGCAGGAACGCGAGCGGTCCGAGTGCTTCCAAAACGTATCCCAGCCGGCCCCAGGTGAGGACGGCACACAAATACGCGGGATGTGCGAGCAGCGCCAAGGCGACGCCGAGCGGACCGTGAGCGAACGGATAGTCGTAGAAGCGGACCGGCTGCCACATGCCGACCCGTGGGATCACGAGCCCAAAGTAGATGCCGAGGGCGGCCGCGGCCGCCAGGCTCAGCCCGAGCCCGGCGACGACGAGGCGGCGCGGTTCGCGCGGCGCGCCGACCAGCAGCCCGGCTCCCGGCCGGTCGCGCGCTACCCACCCCAGGCTCGCGAAGACGAGGCCCACGAGCGCAAACACAACGCACGCTTCTTCGCGGATGAGCACGGCCACCAACGCAAACGCGGCGAACGCGCGCCAGCGCGCACGATCGGCAGCCCAGAAGAGCGCGATGGCGACCGGCGCATAGAACGCGATCTCGTGGAACTCGAGGAACGCAACCGCTACTAGTGGCGGATAGAACAATGCCAACAGCCCGCAGGCGACGGCCAGCCGTTCGCTCGCGTGAGCGCGAACCAGCGCGTACAGGGGAACCGCCGCCAGCGCGCTCAGTGCAATCTGGGCGAACTCGAGGGAGAGTGCGGAGCGAGTTAGCGCGACCAGCGGATAGAGCGTCGCGAGCATCGGCGCCCAGTGAAAGCGAAAGTGCGTGCCCTGCTCGGGACCGTCGCGAAAGCCTCCGAACGCGTCGAGGACGACCTGCGAGAAGGTGCCGGTATCGGTACCGAACGTCCAGATGTGCCAGCGATAGGCGGCGATTCCACCCATTACGGCCGCGTAGACGACAATACCGACCAGCACCTTGCGCATGCTAGCCGAAACGTTGAGTCGCTAGGTCACGGTTGCGACGGCCGCGTCGGTTCGCGGTTTCTTCGTGACGAAGGGCAGGATTGCCGCGACCACGAGCATGATCGCGACCGGTACGAGCGCGCCGGTAAACGACCCCGTCAGGTCTTTGACGGTCGAGCCGATGTAGGGCCCGACGATGCCACCAAAACCCCACGCGGTGATGATCATGCCGTAGTTCTCACCCAGATACTTCGTGCCGAAGTAGTCGGCGTTGAACGACGGCATCGTCCCGAAGCCGCCGCCATAGCACAGGAGTACGATCGCGAAGCAGAGCCCGACGAGGGTGAAATCGTGCAAGCGCCCGAGCACCAAGAACACGATCACCTGGATGCCGAAGATCAGGACGTACGCCATGTTGCGGCCGATCCGGTCCGAAACCGCTCCCCAAAAGAAGCGACCAAGGCCGTTGAAGATCGCAAGGAATCCGTAGATCACACCGGCCGCAGCCGCGCTTGCGGAGGTCAGATCGCTATAAATCGGCACGGCGTTGCTGATGATCAGGATGCCGGCCGTAACGTTGAGGAACAGCATCAGCCACAGCAAGTAGAACTGCGGCGTTCGCAAGGTCTCGGAGGGTCTGAAATCACGACCACTCTGGGCAATCGCGGCGACGGTTCCCGACAGCGCGTAACCGGCGGGCGGATTGGAAAGCCGCATCGCGCACAGACCGCCAATAATCATGTAGACGATTCCCGAGACGACGAACACCATCAGCACCGCCGAGATCTCGGTCTGACCAAATTGTGCGTTCGCCGGGAGCGTCGCAGGATCGAACGTGGTCCCGGCTTTCGTCGCGGCGTCCTTGGCCGCGGCGTACGCGGTCGCATGGCGCGCGGCGGCGGCAAACGACGGAAGACGCGTGACGATCTGGTTGTAGAAGAAGGCACCCAGTCCGAAGCCCATGACGACCATGCCGCTCGCGAACCCGCGCTTGTCCGGAAACCACTTCGTCACCATTGCGACCGGCGTGATGTAGCCCATTCCCAGCCCGAGTCCGCCGATCACACCGTAGGTGAGGTAGAGCCACCAAACGCCGAAGGCGCCCGTACCCACGCCCGCCAACAAGTTGCCGACGCCCCACAGCAGCACGCCGATGATGGTGACGCGCCGGGGGCCAACTCGGTCCTGCCAGCGTCCTCCGATGACCGCGCCGACGCCGAGAAAGAAGATCGCGAGCGCAAAGGCCCAGGTCGTCACCGCGTTCGACCAGTGAAATCCCGCGACGAGCGGTCGCGTGAAGATGCTCCAAGAGTACACGGTTCCCAGGCAAATCATAACGATCGTGCCCGCTAAGGCGATCGTCCAACGGTTCGGCGTTGCTCCGCCGGTGGAAGTCATAGCCGCCATCCTTCCCTTGGTACGGGAATACCGTCGCCCGAGCGCGACGGCGACGAGTCGTTTCTTTTTGTGCTCGAGTGACTCTACCTTGCGTCGTCAACCGCATCGGCGTCCTCGGCGAGCCGACGGACGAGCACTTCGTGTCGAAAACTCGCTCCTGAAGAAAATCGCACTGCGAGGATGCGTTGCTTTGGGAGCACGTACAGCCCCTGGCCGCCGGCGCCGCTCGCGTAGGCCGCGTTGCGCTCGGGCACGAGCCAGAACCCCAGAGCATAGCGCGGGTTCGCGGGCGAAGGTTCGAAACAGAGCGCGAGCGATTCGGAGCGGACGAGCGTATGCGAGCCACAACGCCCCTGCGCGAGTAAGAACGCGCCGAAGCGCATCCAGTTCGGCGCACTCAGGAACGCGCCGGTCGGAAGCGGCCGGCTTCCATCGCGAAGCGTTCGCCAAGAGGCGATGCGAACGCCGAGTGGATCGAGCAGCCGCTCGTGCAGATACCCGTGCGGCGTTTGGTTTCGTCCTACGAGTTTACGCGCCAGCACCGCGCCGAAGACCTGGAGCGGGATCCCACCGTAAGTAAACGTCGTCCCGGGTTCGTTTCTCGGTTCGACCGCAAGCGCCGCCTCGAACGTGGGCACGGCGTTCCCCAAGCCGCCGAACCCGAAGCCGGCGCTCAACGTGAGGAGCATGCGCAGCGTAATCGCGCGCTTGCGCGCGTCGTTGCGCCAGGCGACGATCGTCTCGGCAACGGGCTCGTCGAGCGCGAGCAAGCCGTCGTCCTGCGCCGCGACCGCGAGCACTCCCCAAAAACTCTTCGTGCCACTGTAGAGCGCGTGCGGCTTGGTCGCATCCCAACCCGGTGCGTACGCTTCTTCGGCCGCGGTGGCGTCGCGTGCGACCAGAAAGACGACTCCGCCCCGCACGGTCGAGTACGCGCAAGCGGCGCCCGACTGCCCTCCCACTAGGTTCGAATTGCGGCCCAGATTTGGGCGGGCGAGGGAAGGTTCCCGGAGAGCAGCATGCCGATCCGGTAGACGCGGCCGGCAACTACGAAGCAAAGTACGACCGCGACGATGTCGATCGCGAAGGCGAGCGACAGCTGCCACGCCGGCACGTTCGCCACGGCGACGCGCGTGAACATCAGCAGGGGTGAAACGAACGGTACGAAGCTGAACGCGACGACGGCGGGCGCTTCGGGCGCGACCAAGGCGTACTGCGCGAGGAAGAACGCCAGCAGCGCCGGCAAGATGATCGGTCCCGAGACGCTTCCTAAGTCTTCCGTTCTTGAGATCAGCGAGGCCGCCGCGGCGTAGATCGTCGAGTACTGGAGAAAGCCGAGGATGAAGAATGCGACGAACGCAACGAGCAACCCGGGATCGATCGGTCCCTGGGCGAGCGAATCCGCTCCGCCGGCGCTCGACATCGAGAGTGCGGTGCTCGCACGCGGAAAGAGCGCGAGCGCCGCCGCTGCCCAAAACGCGACCTGGAGGAGCGTCGTCGCCGCGACCGCGATCGTCTTGCCGCTCAAAAGGTTCATCGGCGAAATCGTCGCGACCAGGAGTTCGGCGATGCGGCTCGTCTTCTCTTCGGCGACGCTCGCCATCACCGACTGTCCGGCCATCACGATCGAGAGATACATGGCGAATACCAGTCCGAAGGCGAGCGCGCGTCCGCGCGATGCGCTCTTCGCATCGGAAAACTTACGATCGACGTCGCGAATGTTGCGCTCGATGTTCACGAGCGGCCGGGACTTGGCGAGCGGCACGCCGGCGCCTAGTTCGAGCGCGAGCGGCGCGAGTTGTCCGAGCCGGACGTCGTTCCAACCCGCGGAATCGCGGGCGAAAACGTCGGCGTGCAGCCGGCCGCCGCGAAACGACAGCGCGACGGCGGCGCTCGCGTCGCCCCGCGTGCGGAGGTACGCCGCCGTCACGTGCGACGGCAGCCGGTCGACCTGAGCGACGATGCTGAAGTCGCGAGCGAGCAACGCGCTCGCTTTCGTTCGAATCTCGGGGGTACCGGCCAACACGATCGTGCTCGTTTGGTTTGTGTAGACGCGCTCGAAAAACGCGGGCATCTCGACGATCAGCGCCATCATAAGGACGCCGCCGAGCGTAGCGATGATGAAGGCGCGCGAACGG
>JBDTCF010000063.1:0-10485 GCA_039923715.1 Vulcanimicrobiaceae bacterium | reverse complement strand
CGATCGTGTCGAGAAGCTGACCCTGACCGTAGGCGATGCCCGCCGAGTCGAGGACCAAAAAGTGGATCTGGTGGATGTGAAACGCGTGGATCTCCTGCGTGTAGTTCAGGATCGTCCAGTCTTCGACCGTCCCGTTCTTAACGACCACGGCCGGCGGCTCGTCCATCGTGAACGGCGTCTCGACGGCGTTTGGGTCGCTCATCTGGGTGATGTAGAAATCCGGCTCAAGCGAGTCTTTGCGAGGATACTCCGTAAACGCGAACGTGCGTTGTGCAACGGGGCGCGCAAATCCGAGGTCCGAGAAACGCGCCGGAACGGGGTCCATCGACGGCGGGACGCGGACGGGAGTGAGGCGTTTCGCGGGTTTCACGTGCACGACAATGAGATCGCGCGTGTACTCGGCATCGCCCAGGCAACCGGCATCGAACTTCATCGTTCGAATGATGAAGCGCGATCCTGGAGCGGTACCCGTGAGGTAGAACTCGACCCGTCCGGCCGGCGCGATGATGACGTGGCTCATCGGGACGGCCTGCCAGGTCGGGTGGCCGTTCTTCTGAACGAGTGGCACGCCGTCGCGCGAGACGACCTGCATCGGGACGACGTTTCCACCTTGAAAGATTTCGAGATCGAGGACGGTGTCGGAGGCGGTATTCGCTAACCGCCAAAACTGCGTCTCTCCCGCCGGAATCGTCGTTTCGGGAACGCCTTCGATGCGAATCGGCGTTAGCGGAAGCCGAATCCCGTTGACGCTCAGTTCTTTCGAATTTTGATTCGTTTGGAGACCCGAGCCCGGGCACGGCGCGGGCTTTTGAAAAGGATACGTCCGGCCGTCGTTTCCTACAAACGAAGCTGCACCGATTTGACGCCACAGATCGCTGAAGTCTGGAATCGTCGCCCGCTGGAGCGTTGCGTTCCGCAGATCGGGCTTCAGGCCGCCGTTCAGGTGCGAGTCGCGCACGACCATGACTCGATTGGGCATCTGGTCGATCGCGAGGGCGCTAGCGGATCGACGATGATCGCTCCGGTTAGACCGAGTTGGACTTGATATTCGCTCTCGCCGTGCGCGTGAGGGTGGTACCAGTAGAAGCCGGGTGGCTCGTCTCGGGGAATATCGACCGCGTACGCATAGGAATTCGGCGGATCGCTCAGTCCCTTGCGCGGACAAATCATGACCTGGGTGACGTTGTCTCCGGGCTGCTTTGGCGAGGTGTTGAGCCCGTGGAAGTGCATGCTCGTCTCGTTCCACGGCGTGCGGTGATACCCGTAGATGCGGCCGGTGTGCGGATTGGGTGACGGGGTGGGAGCAAGTTGCGGCTGCCCGCACATCAAGCCGACGCCGCCAGAATCCGGGGGAGCCAGCGCGGCCGAGTGCGGCCGGCTAAGGTCGTTGACGAGCGTAAGGTCGATGCGATCGCCCTGCTTTACGCGCAACGTCGGGGGCACGATCGCCAACCGTCCGCCCTGCCGGTACACGTAGCACATCGCCTGCCCCTGGCTCGGATTTTGCGGATCGTTCCCTCGCAAAAACAGGGTTACGCGCAGGAACCCGCCGTGACTGCGCAGCTCGGGCGGATCGGCGATCGTGTTTCCGTCTTGGGGAAGCCCGCAACCCGCCGGCAACGCACCGCGCGTGAAGCCACCCGCCTGCGAGCCGGGTGCGCCAAGCGAAAGCACCGTGGCGAGCGTAAGCATAGGGAACATCTGGAGCCTCTCTCTTGACGAACGCAAGACGCGGCGGCGAAAAACCGCGCTCTTCTTCCACTTAGGCAAGGTCCGACGGGCTCCTAGACCTCCCGCAGGCGTGCATTTCCGAAAAACACTGCGAGCGCGACCACGAACGCGACCGCTCCGCCGGCGACGAACGCGCGCGAGAGTCCAATGACCGAGGCGAGCGAACCCAGCAACAGCGAACCGGTGGGAACCAGTCCCAACACGATCATGGTGAAGACCGAGATGGACCGTCCCCGCATCTCGGGCGGTGAGAGCGACTGAAAGAGCACGTTCGAGCTTCCCGCAAAACTTAACGCGGCTAATCCGATCGCGAACAGCGCCACGAGCGCGGCCGTAAACGTGTGGACGAACCCGAGTACGATCGTTCCAAGCGACATTAGCGCAGCGCTCGCGAACCAGACGACACCGCGGCGCCGGTTCCCGACGAGCGCCGTCACGAGCGAGCCGCCGATCGCGCCGCAGCCGGTTGCCGCCAGCATGATTCCCAAACCGCGCGCGTTGACGAAGACAACGTGCGCCGCATAGGCCGGCAAGAGTTGGGTGAACGGGCGAACGCACAAACACGTGACTACGAGCAAGAGCGCGATCGGACGTAGCACTGGGTGCCCGGCTAAAAAGCGCATGCCACCGACGAGCGATTGCCAGACGCTCTCGCGAAGGATCGAACTCGGGGGCGCCGGCCTCATGAAAAGCAGCGCCACAACAACCGCCAGCGTCGCAACGGCGTTGATGTAGAACGCGGCGGCGACGCCGCTGGAAAGGATGAGCAAGCCGGCGATTGGAGGCCCTACGACGCTCGGCGCGTTGAACGCCACGGAGTTCAGTCCGATCGCGTTGCCGACGTATTCGCGGGGAACCAGCAGCGGAACCCAGCTCTGGCGAACCGGCGAATCGAACGCCTGCGTCGCCGAACGGAAGATCGAGATGACCAGTATCTCCCACAACACGAGCCGGTCGAGGCTAGCGAGCACAGCGAGAATCAAAGCGAATAACGAGATCGCCGAGTTGGTCACGAGCAGAACCGCTCGCCGCGGATAGCGGTCAGCCACGACGCCCGCGATCGGCGAAAATAGGAGCGCCGGCACCGCCGAGCACGCGCCCAGAATTCCGACGTCAAGCGAGGCACGCGAGGGCGACCCGGCGAGTTCGACCACGTAGAATCCGAGCGCCGTGAACTGCATCCACGTCCCGAGATTCGAGACCAACAAGCCCGACCACAGCAGGCGAAAATCGCGAAAAGCAAACGTTCCCAGAACCTTCGAGCGGCGCTGAGGGACGCGCTCCTCAGCGCCGCTGTCGGCGCTCTCCTCCGTCATCCGCGCGCAGCAGTCGCCGCCGCGACGATTGCGCGGGTGGCACCCCCGATCCCAAGCCGTCCGACGTTGACGATCAGGTCGTAGTTCGCTCGTCCACCCCAAACGATGGCGTAACGGTCCTTCGCGAGCGTGCGTCGTTCCGCGTCCGTCCGGTCGACTTCCGAGGCCGCGCGCTCGGGCGCCAGCTCGAAGACCTCGGCAATGCGCGCGACACGCCACGCTCGCTCGGCGTACAAGAAAACGCGCACGATGTCCGGCCGGCCGGCCAGAACGGCGTTCGCAAAACGGCCGAGGAAGACGACGTCGCCGCGCTGGGCGCGGCTGCGGATCGCTTCTTCAATCTCCGCGCGGACGGATTCATCGAAGTCGAGGATCGGGTTGTTCGGGTCCGCCGTTTCGGCGGTGGCTTCCCGAAAACCGCGCATCAGCCGCTCGGCCAGCGGCGGCCCGGACTCGGCCTCCGCAACCTCCGCGCTGGAGGTCCCTAACCGCGCGGCCGCGGCGTGCTCGACTTCATTCGTAACCAACTCGAGCGCGAGTGCGCGAGCGACGCCTTCTGCGACGGCGAGGCCGGCGGCGCCGTACTCGCGCGAAATCGTGAGGATCACGGCGCGACCTTCGACTCGGCCGCAGACGCGCCCCCGCCTTCAGGCACGAGGGCGACGAGCGGTCGGCAGGCGGCCGCGCGCGACCGCGCCGAAGAGCGCCGCTCGCAACAAAAGGGGGAAGCCACCGTGCCGTCGCCGTTCGATCTATCTCACGTCCGTGCGCTCGCTTTCGCGCTATCAACCTTAGCGATCGCGTCGGCCTCGGCGCCGGCCCTCGCCCTACCGCGTCCATCGCCCCGACCGCACGAACCCGCCCCCGTCCGCACGCTCGCGACACTCGAGGGCTCGACCATCGCGCTCTACGAGTTACGCGGGTCGCACGCGAGCGCGATCGGCGGATTCACGATCGACGGCAGCGTAGTTGCCGGGATTGCGATCGACCGCGGCGGTCGGGTCATCGCCGCGCTCGTGCAGACGCAGACGCCCGGCCCGTGCACCGAACGCGGCCCGATTCCGACCTCGTGCCTGGCCGTCTACGACCCCACCGGTAAACTGCTGGCTGCGGTTGCGCCGCCCGGTGGTGACGCCGACGCGACGTACACCGGCGTCGCGGCCGACGCGTTCGGCAACCTCTACGTCAGCGACCGCGCGTTCAACGCGATCTTCTCCTACGCCACGCCGCATGTGGAGGGCCAGAGCACGCCGACCTTCGTCGCCCAAGCGGATCCGCTCACCTCGCTTCCATCGTCGGTCGCGATCGCGCCCCGCGGCGGGCACGTGGCCGGCGTAACCGTTCCAACGCGCTGCGACGGCTCGTCGCAAGTCGTCATTTATGATCGGCGGCGAACCGGCTTTAGCGAGCACGATCTCACCTGTCGCGCTAGCCACGGCGCATTCGCCGGACGGAGCGGACCGATCGCGGTATCCGACGACGGAATCGTACTCGTGCCGCTCGGCAACCACGTCGATGCGTACGCGCGCGGGCGCACCCCGTTTTCGTTCGCGCTTCCGTCTGTAGACGCGCGGGCGAGCGGGCTCGCCATGGTCGACGACCGGTTGTACGTGGCGGACGGCGCGGCCAACGTCGTCTACGTCTACGCGCCCGTCAATGGCGGCTGGATGGCCGGCGCTCCAACGCTTGTCGGCCTTTACCGCGGTTTCTCGAACCTCGGTCCGATCGCCGTCCGCTAGTAGGCGGCGGCGATCGCCGCGTAGCGATCGTCGAGACCGCTGAGGGCGGCGCGCACGATCGGTTGCTCGGAGAGGTGCGCCAGTTCCTCGAAGGTCGCGCGTCGCTCGCGGTAGATCACGCCGAGCGGAATCTTCCCGGCGCGCGTTAACGCATCGAAGGCTCCGCTCCGGTCGGTCGGATCGTATCCCTCGCGGACTGCAACGTCCTCGACGTTCTCTTTGAACCACGCGTAGGTGTTGATCTTATTGTAGGTGACGCATGGCGACATCACCTCGACGATCGAAAAGCCCTCGTGTTCGATCGCCTCTTTGAGCAGCGCGACGAGTGCTTTGGGTTGAGCGGAGAACCCGCGGGCCAAAAATGTTCCGCCCGCAGCCAATGCGACCGCGAGGCCGTTGATGGGAGCGTCGGGATTTCCGAGCGGGCTCGTCCCGGTCACGTAACCCGTCTGACTCGTGGGCGACGACTGGCCTTTTGTCAGTCCGTACGTCTGATTGTCCATGACGACGTAGGTGATGTTGGCGTTTCGGCGGACAGCATGGAGGAAGTGTCCGGCACCGATCGCGTAGCCGTCGCCGTCGCCGCCTGCGGCGATGACCGTGAGGTCGCGGTTGGCGAGTTTGACCGCGGTCGCAACCGGAAGCGCGCGCCCGTGCACGCCGTGAAACGCATACGAGTGGAGATATCCGGAGATTTTTCCCGAGCAGCCAATGCCCGAGACGAACGCCACGTCTTTAGGCACCTTGCCGAGTTCGGCGAGAGCCGATTTGAGCGCGGCGATCACGCCGAAGTCACCGCAGCCGGGACACCACCACGACGGGGTCGCCGTGGCAAAGTCTTTCGCGGTCAGCGTCGTCGCCATCAGCGGCTCACCCCGAGGGAGACCGGCTCGCGCCAGGCGCGTTCGGCAGGAACCGCGATTTCAATCGGACGGAACGGTTTTCCGTCGTACTTTCGAAGCGAGCGCACGCGCTCCGAGGGTCCCAGAACGACGCGCACGAGGCGCTCGAGTTGTCCCGTGAAGTTCCCTTCAACCACGAACAGCGTGGTAATGTCTTGGGCGAACGCGCGCACGTCGTCTTCGGGAAACGGCCAAAGCGTACGCAATTCCAGAAATTTCGTCGCCAGACCGGCCTGAGCCAGCCGCGCCTGCGCTTCGAAAATTGGGCCGCAACTGCTGCCGTAACCCACGAACGCGATCGCGGCGTCCCGATCGCCGTGCAACCGGGGAGTGGGCAGGTGTGGACGCGCGCTCTCAAGTTTCCGCATCCGCTTCTCCATCATGCGCGTGCGGTTGGAGGCGCTCTCGGTGATCACACCCCGATCGTTGTGTTCCGATCCGGGTTCCAAATGCATGCCGCCCTCGAGGCCGGGAATCACGCGCGGCGAGACGCCGTCCTCGGTAAACGCGAAGCGCCGATACTCGCCGAAGACCACCGCGCCGTCGGTCTGAAGTTTTCCACGATCGATGCGAACGCGGCTTGGATCGAGGCGCGGGAGCGTCGCTTTGCTTTGGCAGAGCGCTTGCTCGGTCAGCACGAAGACCGGGCACTGAAAGGCGTCGGCCAAGTTGAATGCTTCGGCTGTAAGATAGAAGGCGTCTTCGACGGTTCCGGGAGCGACGACGATCTTTGGAATCTCGCCGTGTCCGCTAAAAATGACGTGGTTCAAATTGCTCTGTTCGGTCTTGGTCGGCATTCCCGTCGACGGGCCGGCGCGCGCGCACTCAACGATCACGATCGGGATCTCGAGCGTGCCGGCGAGGCCGATCGCTTCCGTCATCAGCGCCTGGCCGGGGCCCGAGGTCGCGGTCATCGCGCGGACGCCCGTGAAGGATGCGCCGATCGTCATGTTGATCGCCGCGAGTTCGTCTTCTGCCTGAACGACCACGCCGCCGAACGCGGGCGCTTCCTTCGCCATCCACTCCAGCACGTCGGTCGCCGGCGTGATCGGATAACCGGCCATGAAGCGGCAGCCGGCGACCAGCGCACCAAACGCGATCGCGTCGTTGCCCATCATGAGCGAGCGCCCGTCGTCAGGGCCGGCCAGGAGCGCGTAGCCGCTGGGGCGCTCGGCGAAGTGCGTCGCGACGTACCGCTCGCCGGCTTCGATCGCGCGTGCATTGAGATCGACGACCTTTTCGCCCTTGCGCCGGTACACGCCCGCGACTTCAGCGCGAACGATCGCGGGGTCCATTCCGACCAGCGCGCTGAGCACGCCGAGCGAAATCGTGTTGCGGACGATCTCGAGGCCGAGTTCTTCTTTCGCGATGCGCGCTAGCGGAACGTCGTACCACGTTACGTCGTCTCGCCGAACGTTCTCCGGGACGGTTTCGCCGGTGCTGTCGAAGATCACGAACGCACCCGGACGAAGTTCTTCGACGTGCGCCTCGACCGCTTCGAGATCGAACGCGACCAGACCGTCGACGTAGTCGGCCATTCCAAGATTGCGGTGCATCCCCGCCCGAATGACGTAATTCGTGTGACCGCCGCGAATGCGCGAGGGGAAGTCCTTGTAGGTGTAGACCTCCAGGCCCATCCGTCTGAAGACCGCCGCGATCAAATCGCCGGTCGTCAGACTGCCGTCGCCGGCTTGTCCCCCGAACATGATCTCGATCTCGTTGACCGTCACGTAGCCTCCCGGCGGCGCGCGCCGCCCAACCTCGCTCTTCCACTTCGGTCGGGCCCGCCCTCGCCCCCGGCGCATTCGCCGCATTGTGCTCGGCCCGCGCGGAGGTTCGCGTTCGGCGTTGAACGATGGCCCGGCCATGCCGCTGATCGAGACGGGCGCCCTTCGTAAGGTCTTCCGCGCCGTCAAGCGGACGCCCGGCGCCTTTGGTGCGCTGCGAACGCTGTTCACCCGCGAGTTCGTCGAACGCGTGGCGGTCGAAGACGTGAATCTCGCGATCGACGCGGGCGAATTGATCGGATACATTGGGCCGAATGGCGCCGGAAAATCGACGACGATCAAAATGCTGACCGGAATCCTCGTGCCGACGTCGGGAACGATTCGCGTTGCGGGGCTCGTCCCATGGCAAGCCCGAACGAAGAACGCCCGCAATATCGGCGTCGTTTTCGGGCAGCGCAGCCAACTCTACTGGGACCTTCCGTTGGTCGAGTCGTTCGAGCTGCTGCGCGCGATCTACAACGTCCCGCCGGATCGATACCGCGAGAATCTGGCCGCGTTCACGGAACTGCTTGAGATGAAGGACTTCCTGGCGACTCCCGTGCGGCAGCTCTCGCTCGGACAGCGCATGCGTGGAGACTTCGCCGCAGCGATGCTCCACGACCCACCCATCGTCTATCTCGACGAACCGACCATCGGCCTCGACGTGGTCGCCAAGGCGGCGATTCGGACGTTCATCGCCGAGATCAACCGCGAACGGGGAACGACGTTCATCCTGACGACGCACGACCTCGCCGACGTCGAGCGGCTGTGCCGCCGCATCGTCCTGATCGACCACGGGCGCGTCGTGTACGACGGTCCGACCCAACGCATCAAGGAACAGTACGGAACGCACCGGACGCTGATCGTCACGCTGTGCGAAGGACACGCGACGTTTGAGGTGCAGGGTGCGGAGGTAGTCGCGCGCGACGGTTCGACCGTGCGCCTGCGCTTCGATCGCGCAACGATCAGCGCCGACCAGCTTATCCGCCGAGTCGCCGACGCCAACTGCATCACCGATGTCGCAATCGAGGAGCCCGATCTCGAGTCCATCATCCGCCGCATCTATCTCGAAGGCTACCGCGATCCCGCCGTTCTCGCGCCCGTCGTTCCCGCCGCGACGTGACCGCGTCGGCTACGCTCGCGCCGTACGTCGAGTTTGCGCGTAAGGCGTTTTCGCGCGAAGCTACCTACCGCGTCGACGTCTTCGCCGAGATCGGCTCGCTGGTCGTCCGCGTTTACCTTCTACGGGCCCTTTGGACGGCGCTCTACGCACAGAACGCCGCGCCGAGCGACCTGCCGCTCCACGCGATGATCACGTACGCGACGGTCGCACTGTTGATGTCGCTGGTGCTGGAGGTAGACGGGACGCGGCAGATCCGCGACAAAGTGCGCGAAGGCACCATCGCCATCGATCTGATGCGCCCGATCAGCGTGCCGCTATCGTTCTTCAGCGACGGATTCGGGCGAACGCTCTTTCACGCGCTGGTGATCGTCCCCTCGCTACTGTGCGCGCTGCTTTTGGTGCGCATCGACGTCCCTTCGCTTCCGACCTTGGCGCTGTTCGCCGTCGCCTTCGCGCAGGGATACGTCGTGAACTTTCTGCTGAACTTTCTGATGAACTCGGTGGCCTTTTGGACGCTCGAGACGTTTGCGATCCAACTCATGATTCGGTGGGTCTCCGATTTGCTCTCGGGCCAAATCATTCCGCTGTCATTCTTCCCCGGCGCGCTCGGCGGCGCGGTCGGCTTGCTGCCGTTCGCAGCGATCTACTCGACGCCGCTACGGATCTACGTCGGCCAAGTCGCGCCTAGCGAGATCGCGCCTCTGCTTTTGGGGCAGACGGCCTGGATCGTCGTCTTCACGCTCGCCTGCGCGCTCGTTTGGCGCGTTGCTTCCCGCCGCATCGTGCTGCAGGGCGGCTAAGCGACTCCGGGACAACGCTCAAACGTTGCCGACCAGCACGGGCGCCTCGGGATGTGCGGTCGCGTCGGTCGACTCGAGCGAAACGGCGACGCGCCGCGTCCCCAACAACAGGTTGCCGTCGACGAGCAACACGCTCAGGTGTTCGCGTGCCGGCACCAAGGTCCCGACGAGGCGATCTGCGGCGCCGGTGACCCAGACGTGATAGACTTTACCCGGGGGTGGCGTCGGAAGGCCGCGCACGACGAACGCGGTGCGCAACGTGCGGTGACCGACGATGACGCGCCCCCGCGCGCGCGTTTGCGGACCTTCTAGTGCGACCGTCCGAGGACCATCGGCGAGCATACCGGCAATCGAGATCAACTGAAAATCGGTAGTTGGCCGGCGCAGCGTTGCCGCACCGATTCCGATCGCGATCAAGAGCGCCGCGGCCGTCGCCAGCGCAGCCGTTCGCACGAGCACCCGACGGAGCCTCGCGGGTTTGGAGGCGCGCACGACGGGCGGCGGCGGGGCGAACGTGGTTGGAATTTGCGCGAGCCCTTTGATGACCGGCAGGTAGGTTGAAACCTGCGAGCGGCAGTCCGCACAGTCCGCTAGGTGCCGCTCGAACGAGCGGTGTTCCACGTCATCGAGCGCACCGATGGCGTACGCTTCTACGTCGTCGTGAACGTCCGTCGGACTCATCAGAATTCCCCATTCGTCGGGCCGAGGGCGCGGCGTAGTTTTTGCATGCCCAAGCGGATGCGCGATTTTACGGTTCCGAGCGGTTCACCAAGCGCGCGCGCGATTTCACTTTGCGAAAGGCCGCCGAAAAAAGCTAACTCGATCGCCTGACGTTGATCGTCGCCAAGGTCGGCCAACGCCCGAACGATGTCGCGGTGACGCTCGCGATCGGTCACCTGCTGCTCCGGCGCCGAATCCGCCGCCGGCCAATCGCCGGCTCGATCGAGCGGAACGACGCTCAGACGGCGCCGCCGCGTTCGATCGATCAGGGCGTTGCGAGCGATCGTGGTAACCCAGGCGCGAACGCGACCGGCTTCGGGCCGGTAGGAGGCGGCCCGATTCCACAGCGAGACGAACGCCGACTGCGTCACCTCGTCGACGACTTGAC
>JBDTCF010000062.1:0-5219 GCA_039923715.1 Vulcanimicrobiaceae bacterium | reverse complement strand
CGAGACCGGTGTTGTCGCCGATGCCGAGTCCTCGCTCGCCCTGCACGACGACCGGCTGCGCGTATTCGCGTTCGATCGGAATCGGAATCGGAAGCGTTGCGGTCGGGTCTCCGATCGCGCGGATCTGAGCCGCAAGTTGCGGGGGAACGCCCGGTTGCGCAAGTAAGTAGGTTTCGATCTCGGCGACCGATGCGCCGGTCGACCACACGCGGGGCGCGGGGGCCTGAACGACCGCCAGCCCGGTGAAATCGTCGCCCCGAACGTGCTTGGAGTACCTCGCGCTTCGGTGCGGCGAGTAGATGCCGACGACGACCGGACCAATCGTCGCCTGCAGCGTGCTGCCGTCGAGGTTGGAGGGCATCGGCGAGAGGCGTGCGTGGGCGGCGGCCAGCGTGTCGCGTGCGCGCGTGGCGCTGAAGGTGAAACTGTTGGTCGCCGGCCCCAAAACCGAGAAGTGCGCGCGCGGGTCGAGACCCGCCGGCAAATAGGCGGGAACCAAGACCGGAACGTGCGCGAGCCGCGCTGCGGCGGCCGCGGAGCCGACCTCGGCATGCGCGATGTGCTTGTCGCCCCGGAACGTGCCATAGGCGCCGAGATCGGGTAGCGCGCGTAATTGGGCGGCGTCGGTGAGGGTGATCGGGATCGCGACGAATTGGCGCGGCTCGAAGATGGTCAGGAAGTTCGTGGCCGCCGTGCGGACCGGCGCCAAGGCGAAGCCCCCCACCAAGATGACCGCCGCCGCGGCCCACGCGAAGGCTCCGCCACGAAGCGTACGATGAGCCGGCCGCGCCGCAGGGGAGGTCAGCAGGCGCGCGCGGACCTGCGCCGCCGCGACGCCTTCGGGGAGGGTAGCGGAACCGGAAACCGCGAGTGCCGGGCCGACGGCGTCCGCGACGTCGCCGATTCGCGCGAGCCGCGCGCGGCAGCGGGCGCAGCGCTCCAAATGGGCGCTCGCGCTGGGTAGGGTCGGCGTTTCGTCCAGGAGGCGCCTGAGCGTCCCGTCAGAGAGGTGCAACGTCATTGAGTTCCTTCTTTAGCGCGACTTCGGCACGGACGAGGAGCGTCCCGACCTGATTGGTTCGGACGTGTAGGGCGGCGGCGACTTCGGCATAGCTCAGGCCGGCGTAGCGCAGGGCAAGTACCGCAGCATACTTGCGCCGCAGCCGAGCGAGCGCGGCGCGGACTTCGCGCTGGGTTTCCGTCCGCAAGGCAGATTCGAGCGGGTCGTCCGCCACGAAGGGCGCGCGCTCGCCGAGCCCCCGCACGTGACCGCGTTCGCGCCCCTCTCGACGCCGCGCGGAGCGGATCGCGTTCAAGGCGCCGCGGGTTGCGGCGAGGTGAAGCCACGCCGACGCGCCCGCAATCCCCGCCGGGTGATGGCGGTGAAAGGCCACGAACGCCTCCTGCGCGATGTCCTCGGCCGCGTCGGGGTCGCGAACGATTCGGTGCGCGATCGCGACGACGCGCCGGTACTCGGCCGCGAACAGGCGCTCGAAGGGTCCCTCGGTCGTCGTTTTCGGGATGCGGCGCTCTTCAATCATTACAACCACGATTCAGGTTCGCTCCTCAAGGCTCACGACACCGCTGCCCGCATTCCTGTGACGCGATTCGGGACCAGAAACCCCGCCGACGCCCCGAACCCTTCGGGGAATCGCGTTCCCCCGGCGAGTAGAGAACGCCCAGTGGACCCCTCGTCGTCCTTCGTTCATTTGCACGTGCACAGCGAGTACTCGCTGCTCGACGGCGCTTGCCGGGTCGACGCGCTTTGCCGTCGCTCGGCCGAGAACGGCGCTCCCGGCATCGCGCTGACCGACCACGGCGTGATGTACGGCGCGATGGAGTTCTACTACGCCGCACGCGAGCACAAGCTGGTGCCGATCGTGGGCTGCGAAGCGTACATCGCGCCGCGCGGACGGTTCGACCGGACCGTGCGCGACGAAGCGCACGTGACGCTGTTGGCGGCCGACCTCGTCGGATACCGAAACTTGAGCGCACTGATTTCCAAGGGATACCTCGAGGGGTTCTACTACAAGCCGCGGATCGATCTCGACCTCCTCGCCCAACACCACGAAGGGCTGATCGTCCTGTCCGGCTGCATGTCGGGCTTGTGCGCGCAACCGCTTTTGCGCAACGACTACGAGGGCGCTAAGAAAGCCGCCCGGACGTTCGAGCAGATGTTCGGCGATCGCTTCTACATCGAAATCATGCGGCACGGGATCCCCGAGCAGGACATCGTTAACACCGGGCTGATCCGGCTGGCGCGCGAGCTGAACCTGCCGCTGGTGGCGACCAACGACTCACACTACCTCTCGCGCAGCGACGCGCCGGCCCACGACGTGCTGCTGTGCATCGGCACCGGTAAAACGATTCAAGATCAGAACCGGCTCAAGTTCATGACCGACGAATTCTACGTGAAGTCGGCCGAGGAAATGCGCGCGCTGTTCGCCGACGTGCCGGACGCGTGCGACAACACCCTCGCGATCGCAGGCCGCATCGACATCAAGATCCCCGAAAAGCAGTTTAACATCCCGTACTACCCCGTCCCGACCACGAACGGGACGCCGCCGACCGACGCCGAGTACCTACGCTCGATCTGCGAGGCGGGACTGGTCGAGCGCTACGGCCCGGAACGCTCGCGCGACGACGACGGCCTGCGCGAGCGCCTCGACTACGAACTCGACGTCATCACCACGATGGGGTTCGCGTCGTACTTTCTCATCGTCTGGGACTTCATCAAGTACGCGCGCGATCGGGATATTCCGGTCGGCCCCGGTCGCGGTTCGGCGGTCGGTTCGCTCGTTGCGTACGTCTTGCGCATTACCGACCTCGACCCGATCCGCTTCAAACTGATCTTCGAGCGCTTCCTCAATCCCGACCGCGTTTCGATGCCGGATATCGACACCGACTTCTGCGTCGAGCGGCGCGACGAAGTGATCGCCTACGTCACCGAGAAATACGGCAAGGACCGGGTCGCCCAGATCGTCACGTTCGGGACGATGGCGGCACGCGCCGCCGTCCGCGACGCCGGGCGCGCGCTGGGCGTTCCGTTGAGCGATGTCGACCGGGTGGCGAAGTTGATTCCTTCGGGGCCAGGCGGCCTCACGATCGAGAAGGCGCTCAAGCAGATTCCCGAACTCACCGGGCTCTACGCCGGTTCGCCGCAGGTCAAGAAGCTGGTCGACACGGCCGCCTCGATCGAAGGCTTAGCCCGGCATGCCTCGACCCATGCCGCGGGGGTCGTCATTTCGAAGGACCCGCTGGTCGATTGGGCTCCGTTACGCGTCGACGGCGACGACGTCAACACGCAGTACGACATGAACTGGATCGAGCGCATCGGCTTGCTCAAGATGGACTTCTTGGGCTTGCGCAATTTGACCGTGATGAAGAAGACGGTCGACGAGATCCGGCGCACGATCGCGCCCACGTTCGACCTCGCCGCGATCCCCGACGACGACGCATCGACCTTCGAGATGCTGAGCCGCGGCGAGACGACCGGCGTCTTCCAGTTAGAGTCCGACGGTATGCGGCGCGTCTGCACCGAATTGCTCCCGTCGTCGCTCGATGATATCATCGCGCTGGTCGCGCTCTACCGCCCCGGCCCGATGGAACTCATCCCGCAGTACGTCGCGGCTAAGCACGGGCGCAGTCGCACGAAGTTGTTGCATCCAGCGCTCGAGCCGATTCTCGCCGAGACGTATAACGTCGCGATATACCAAGAGCAGGTGATGCAAATCGCGCGTGACATCGCGGGCTTTACCATGGCGCAGGCCGACGAACTGCGCAGCGTCATGAGCAAGAAGAAGAAGGAGCTTATCCCCGCGTATCGCGCGAAGTTCATCGCCGGAGCGGTTGCGAACGGGATCGATGCGAAGCTGGCCGAGGATATCTTTGCGTTCGTGGAACCGTTTGCGGGCTATGGCTTCAATAAGTCGCATTCGGTAGCGTACGGCTGGATCGCCTATCAGACGGCGTACCTCAAGGCGAACCATCCGCGCGAGTACCTGGCCGCGTTGATGAGTTCGGTGATCGACAAGACCGACAAGTTGGTCGAGTACATCGACGAGGCGCGCAAGGTCGGCATCACCGTGTTACCGCCCGACGTTAACGAGTCGCAACTCTCCTTCGGCGTGGTGCGCGATGCGATCCGTTTCGGCCTTGCCGCGATCAAAGGGGTCGGCGAAGGCGCGGTGATTGCGATCGTGTCCGCGCGCGGCGAGGGCGGTCGCTTCGTGGACCTGTTTGATCTGGTCCGCCGGGTCGACGGCAAGCTGCTCAATCGCAAAGTCTTTGAAGCGCTCGTCAAGTGCGGGGCCTGCGACGGACTGGGGGGCAACCGCGCGCAGATGTTGGCCGGAATCGATCTCGCGATGGACGTCGCGGCGCGGAGCGCGCGGGACCAAGCCTCGGGCCAGGTCTCGTTGTTCGGCGCGAGCGAAACGACACAAACGCTCGTGCCGCATCTCCCCGACGCGGAGCAACCGTCGGTCATGCAAACGCTGGCCTGGGAGAAGGAGACCCTCGGCATCTTTGTATCGGGGCATCCGCTTACCGACGTGGCCGACGATTTAGCGCGCGCCGGCGCAACGCCGGTCCGCGAGTTGGCGACGCGAGCCGAGGACGAATCCGTCACCGTGGGCGGCATGTTGACGTCGGTTCGACGCACGATGACGAAAGCGCAACAGCAGATGCTGATTGCAACGCTCGAAGACGCGAGCGGAAGCATCGAATTGATCGTCTTTCCGAAATCGTACGCGCAGATGCAAGCCGCCTTCGTGCCCGACGCGATCGTGATCGTCAAGGGGCGCTTGCGACTGCGGGAACGCCGCGCTGCGAAGATTGGCGACGAAGCACCCCTCGAGGCGACGGTCGGCGTCAACGAGGTGACGCCGTTCGTGCGTCGCGCGCGCGAGGCCGGCGCCTCGGGATGGCACTTAATGCTCGAGCGGCGCGAGCAGGTCGACGCGCTCGGCCAGCTGCTGCAGACGGCGACGGGCGACGTTCCGATCGTGTTGCACGCGGCCGGCGACCGGCTGCGAATGCCGCGCGGAATATCGCAGGCGGCTTACGTACGCGGTGCGCTCGAGACGATCTTTGCACGCCGTGGCGTGCGCTTCGGCCCGCTCGACGAGACGCCCAATTGATGGGACCGGACGGGTCGCCGCAACTCGTCGCGCTCGACCTGGACGGGACGCTGTTCGACGGCGACTTGACGATCGCGC
>JBDTCF010000061.1:0-5348 GCA_039923715.1 Vulcanimicrobiaceae bacterium | reverse complement strand
ACGCGCTGACGGCTGTCGTCGAACGCGGGCGCAAGCTCGCCAAGGACGTGGTCTTGCACACGCACTTCAACTCACCGAACGAGATCACGTGGATCACGCAAAAAGCGATGGACGTGCTCTTCGAGCGCGGCATCATGGTTCGTAACCAGTCGGTGTTGATTCGTGGCGTCAACGACGACAAGCGCGTCATGAAGTTGCTGGTCAAGCGGCTTTCGTGGGTTAACGTCCACCCCTACTACGTCTACATGCACGACATGGTGCGGGGGGTCGAGGATCTGCGGACCACGGTCGCGACCTCGGTCGAGATCGAGAAGTACGTGCGCGGAACGACCGCCGGATACAACACGCCGCTGTTCATTTGCGACGCGCCGGGCGGCGGCGGCAAGCGCGACATTCACTCCTTCGACTACTACGACCGCGAGAACGGCATCGTTGTCTACTCGGCGCCAAGCGTCAAGGGCGGCGAACACTTCGTGTACTTCGACCCGCTCGACCAGCTCTCGCCGGCCGCCCAAACGCGCTGGGAAAACCCTCGAATCCAGGAAGAGATGATCGCCGAAGCGCTCGAGCGCGCAGGCGGCTCGCACTCCTACGTCCCCGCCTAGCGGAGAACGGAGCATCAACATAGTGTCTCCCGACGGGAGCGACGTGGTCGTCGGACTCCCTCCGGTGAAGCCGTTCCCGATCGAGTCGACCGAGAACATCTCGGCCTGCCGGAACGAATGAACTTCGTTGCCGGCTAGTCCTCACATCATGCCCTAGGAGTGCGAAGTGCTTCGAGTCATCCTCGTCATCGCGTGTTCGGTTTCAGCATTTGTGCTCTCGGCAGCGGGCGCTCGTGGCGCCACGAACATGCCGCGGGTTACGAGTCCCGCGATCCAACGCGCGATCGTCGCCGCCGTCGAAAAGGATCGCCAGATCTACGGTGGGCGGACGCCGGTGCCGGGCGTCCTCATCGGAGTGTGGGACGGCGCCGGCGGGAGCTTCGTCCGCACCTTCGGCTACGCGAATCTGGCGAAACGCGTACCGTTATCGCCCGCCGATCACTTTCGGATTGGTAGCAACACGAAGACGTTCGTGGTCGCGGTCATACTCCAACTCGTCGACGAGCACAAGCTGAGTCTCGACGACCCGATCAGCAAGTTCAACGTCGGCGTGAAGGTTCCGAACGCTCGGAACATCACGATCAGGCAGCTCTGCAACATGCGGAGCGGCCTGTTTGAGGCCTTCGATTCGCCGGAGTTCCAGCGCGCCGCCAACAGCGGGAAGTGGGCAAGCGATCGCACGATCGTCGCTTGGGCCGTCCGTCAAAAGCCCTACTTTCCACCGGGGCGCGGCTATCACTACACCAACACCGGGTTTCTGATTCTCGGGTCGATCATCCAGAGCATCACGCACGACACAGTCAGCGGGCAGATCCGCAAACGGTTTCTCGTTCCGTACAATTTGACGCAGACGAGCTTTCCCCAAACGCAGGCGATGCCCGATCCATGGGCTCGCGGTTACGGGCTCGACAGCAACCGCAACTGGGAAGACGTCAGCGGTACGGTGCCCGTTTCGGTCATGGGCGCCGCTGGGGCCATGATCTCGGACATGTCCGATATGAAACGATGGATCAAGCTGTACGTGACCGGTAAGACGAGTTCGCCGGCAATGCACCGCGCATTGATGCATTGCGTTTCCACCGGCGGCGCGTTCGGTGCCGGATTCGGTCTCGCGCTTGGCTGCAGTGCCGGATGGTACGGCTATACCGGGGGACTACCGGGGTACAACACCTCGAACTTCTACTTCCCGAAGACCGGCGCGACGATTGTCGCGTGGGTCGACGTGCAAGTGAGCAAGCCGGCTCCGGGGGCTTCGAACGCCATGTTCCGCGATATCGCACGTATCCTGACACCGGGCAACGATCCATTGCCCTCTGGAGAAAAAGGGCTCTAAAACGGCGTCGCGCTCGAACGGGCGACCGGTAGGCCCGCGCGCGACCGACGTTCCGAGGCTCGAACCGTACCCGGATGGCGGCGCTCGAGAACGTTGCCGACGACAAGCCCGGTCCGCGCGCGCTACGAAATCCGCCAGGCGACGCAGCCCGCCTTCGTCGCGATTCAATACTTGCCACCACGACAACGCGCCACGCTACTCTTGCGCGACGTTCTCGGATGGTCGTCCGCCGAGACGGCACAGGCCCTCGATGCGTCGGTGCCGTCGATCGACAGCGCGTTGCAGCGGGCGCGCGAGACGCAACTTTCTCGACACGGGCCTATTCGTCGCGTTCGGATTGCCGCTCCGCTTGGAGGCCTAGCCAACCCACGGCCGCAAAACTTTTAGAGGAAGCGAGGCCACATGACTTTTGGGGATAGACCGCGCTACGCGAGCGCCTTCCCGGCGTTGACCTGCGCCGCGCTGATCGGCTGCGGCTCCGCTTCCGCGAGCAATCCGCCGGCCGCGAAGGTGAACGTAGCAGCGGTCGACGCGATCGTCGCGCGCTACGTCGGCCGGCAAACCCCTGGACTATCGGTCGCGATCGGCTACCGCGGCCGGGCTATCTTTGAGAAGGCGTACGGAAAGTCCGACCTGCGAAGTGGGGCGCTGATGACGCCGAGGACGCACTTAGAAATCGGTTCCATGACAAAGGAAATGACGTCGGGCGCTCTTTTGACGCTCGCCCGCGACAAAATGCTTTCCATCGACGATAAGGTCAACGTCCTGCTACCGCCGTATAAATACGGAAATCGTATGACGCTGCGTCAGTTGAGCACCATGAGCAGCGGTCTCCAAGGGGCGCTCGTCAATGGAGACGAGCTCTTCGGGATCGTCGGTCCCGGAACGCACTCCACGGTAGCACAGATCTACAAGCGATTGAACGCGCACCCGCCAAGTAGTCCGGCCGGTACGAAGTTCGACTACGCGAACATCTCGTATTGGCTGCTTGGTCGCACGATCGAAGCTTCGACGAAAATGCCGTACGCGGACGCGATGCAGGCGCGCATCTTTCGGCCCCTCCGGATGACGACCGCCTATATAAGAACGCCCCAGACGCGAGACCGGAAACTAGCGACCGGCTACACGCGCTTTGGCGACGGCTCATTTCATCGATGCCCCGAACTCGACCTCAGGTCGTCGGACGCCGCCGGCATGGGCGTGATGACCGCGAGCGACGTGATCGGTTGGGACGAAGCCATTCGCGCCCAACGCCTCGTTCAAGGGCAGCTTGCCAAGGATATGTTCGCGTCCAGCGGCGCGTCAATGGGCCCCGGAGCGCCCGCCGGTATCGGTTACGCGATGGGTTGGTTCATTCTAAAAGACGGCGTCCGTTACCACGGGGGAGATACCCAACTCTTCGCGAGTTGGAATGGCATGTTTCCCGACGGGATCGATGTCGTGTTGCTCGCGAACGCGGAGCAAAATCAATTTGCGCTCGATCGTCAGACAATTGCGTACAAAATTCACAACGCAATCGCCGGCCTCGCACCGGCGACCGTGGTAAAGGTTTCCCGGGCGCCCTCCAAGGTTACCAGCTGCCCGAAGTAGCCCGGGGTTGACTGCGGAGGTATATAGTGTTATTGTTATATAACATTATGGTTAACAGTCCGAAAAACCTCGACGCGGTGTTCGCGGCCCTCTCGGACCCGACGCGACGGCGCATCGTCGAGCGGCTCGCCCGCGGACCGTTGACGGTCGGCGAGATTGCGGCCGGGTTCCCCATTTCGCAGCCGGCGATTTCCCGCCACGTTCGCGTGCTCGAAGATTCCGGCGTGCTCGCCCGCCGCGTCGTCGGCCGAGTTCACCACTGCACCCTCGCGCCGGAGGCGATGAACGGTGCTGCGGGATGGATCGGCAAGCAGACGGCATTCTGGAACGGCGTGCTCGACCGTCTCGGCGATGTCCTCGCCAAATCTCCCACTGGAAAGAAGAAATCGAAATGATAAATCAACAGTCGTTGGCGGTACCGGCGCTCGTGTTGCGACGCACCTACAACGTTCCCCGCGAACGCGTCTTCGCCGCGTGGACCGATCCTGAAATCGCGGTGCGCTTTTTCAGCCCCGGCGAGATGAAAGCGACGGACATTCGAATGGACGTCAAAGCCGGCGGACCCTTCACCATTACGATGGTTTCGCCCCAAACCGAGCGTGTCACCGCGCGCGGTATTTATCGCGAAGTGAAGGCGCCGGAACGCCTCGTGATGACGTGGCGCTGGGAAGAGGACGATCCGGCCGAGGAGTACGACTCGCTGCTGACGCTCGAGTTCAACGAGCAAGACGGCGGGACCGAGCTCGTGCTCACCCACGAGAAGCTCGTCAGCCTTGAGTCGCGTGCCCGTCACGAAGAGGGTTGGACCTCAATCGTCGATCAGCTCGCAACTGTTTTGGAATCATAGGAAAAACCGGAAAGATGGAACACATCGCGATGAACACCCCTCCAATCGTTTCGCCCCAAGAGTGGGCAGCCGCGCGCGAGCAGCTCCTCGTGAAAGAGAAAGCGCTAACGCGCGCCCGCGACGCGATGGCAGCCGAGCGCCGGCGAATGCCGTGGCAAGCCGTCGAGAAACCGTACGCGTTCGACGGACCGAAAGGCAACGCGAACCTGCTCGACCTGTTCGAAGGCCGCCGTCAGTTGATCGTCTATCGCGCCTTCTTCGAGCCGGGCGTGTTCGGCTGGCCCGACCATGCCTGCCGCGGCTGTTCGCTGGGCGCCGACCAGGTCGCCCACCTCGCCCATCTGAACGCCCGCGATACTACCCTCGCGTTCGCTTCGCGCGCCCCGCAGGCGGACATCGGGCGCGTGAAAGGGCGGATGGGCTGGGAGATGCCCTGGTACAGCATCACCGACGACTTCGATGCCGATTTCGGCGTTGACGAGTGGCACGGCACGAACGTCTTCTTCCGTGAGGGCGAACGCGTATTCCGCACCTACTTCATCAACAGCCGCGGCGACGAGCACATGGGAGGCACCTGGGCTTACCTCGATGTCACGCCGCTCGGGCGCCAAGAGGAGTGGGAAGACTCGCCCACGGGTTACCCCCAGACTCCGCCCTACGAATGGTGGAACTGGCACGACGAATACGCCGTCGGCGCGGCCGTCGATCCGCGATGGAGCACCGTGCTCGGGAACGCGCAGGCGATACTACAGGAACCGGCGCCGTCTCGTACGGTGACGTAACGTGATCCTGTTAGCGCACATCGGAGGCGTACCGGTGGAGGAGCTTTTGCCCTTCGCCGGTGGCGGCCTGGGGGCCGGCATGCTGCTCCTGTTCGCATCCGTTGTGTCGCGCGTAGCCCGGCATCGCTCGCGGGATCACTAGAGGGAATTGACCACCGAGTTGCTGGGAGCGGCGGCGGGGATTTGACCCG
>JBDTCF010000060.1:0-5106 GCA_039923715.1 Vulcanimicrobiaceae bacterium | reverse complement strand
TGCAGGCAACCTCACTGCGTGTCGGGTGCGGTACCTGAGGGCGTCTCGCGCAGAAAACTGGCCGGTGTGCGCTTCGTCCGGATCGCGGAGAAGGGCCGCGGCGGCGCGGAGAACTGGAAGCAGTCGTCGAGCGGGTTCGCCCGCGCGTCGCTTGCGGCAAGAGCCGTTAGGTCGAACGTCGTTTCGACGAACTTTAGAACGCTGCCGAACTCATAGTGAACGTGCGAAACGTAACCGGGCTTCGCGAACGGCGAAATCACCATCAGCGGAACGCGGAAACCGAGCCCGTGTGAATCGAGGTATTGCGGGGTCGCGTGATCGTACCAGCCACCCCAGTCGTCCCACAGCACGATGACGACCGAATCGTTCCAGAACGGCGAGGTGCCGACCGCGTTGACCACGCTCGAGACCCACTGGGGTCCCGCGTTGCTACCGTTCCCGGCGTGGTCGGAGTTCGCGAAGTCCGGGGTCACCCAACTGACGTTCGCAAGTTCACCGTTGGCGACGTCGGTCAAGAATGAGGTCTCCGGCGTTACGACGCTACGATTCCAATCGAGGCCCTCCCGCACGGCGCGAATCGCGTCGAATCCCGACCAGACCTTCCCGCCGAGATCCGAGACGGTGGGTGCGTAGTAGCGCCAGGTCGCGCTGGCCGCGTCCAGGGGCACGGCCAGCGAGGGGTAGTCGAAACACGGAAATATCTCAGCCCCCTCGCTGCGGTCGGCGTTCAGCGTCGGGACGCCTGTCCCGGCCGGCGCGTCACACCCCCAAGGAAACGCATTCGGATTGTCGACGGCCGTTCCGGATTGTCCGGCAACCAAATATTGGTGCGCCGAAAAACTGCCGTCGATTTGCGATGCAAACGTCTCGTCTGCGAGCACGTATTTCTTGGCGAGGTCCCAATAGGGTTGAACGTCGGACTGCTGCACGTACGCATAGGGGTGCGTTGAGCTGGTCGGATCTTCCAGATCGAAGCCATCCATGCGCCCACCGTCGTAGGCGCGCAAGAAGTTCCGCTCTCCGTGCTCGATATCGTAACTCTCGGCCATCGGGATCGATGCGAGCGTTACCTTCGTCCCGTCGTGTTTCAGACCGCTCGAAACCGTGTCGGCACCCGGGAATCCGTGGAACAAATTGTCGAGACTGCGATTCTCCTGGACCACGATCACCACGTGATCGATCCCGTTTTTCCCCTTGATCCCGACTCCGGCAAGCGGTTGCGGCGTATTCGTGAGAGCGGGGATGGCGTTGGACGACGTCGATTGGCCGCACGCAGTGAGTACGCCGAGAGCAGCGGTGGCCAGGGCGCAACGAATCCGAGACATCGCGGCGGTGTTGCCCGTGGAGCGCCACCGAGCCTGGAGCCCTCCGCGGAGTCTCACGCGAAATTCACGACCGGGGACGGTTACTGGCCGTAGCCCTTCATGAGTTCGTGGAACTTGCCCGACATCGCGAGGGCGTCGTCCCAATCGCGCTGCCACATGTTGCGGCCGAAGATCAACCCGACGCACCCGGCTTCCATCGCGACGCGTGCCTTGTGCAGCATGTTGTCGTCCGACTGCTTGCTGCCACCCGAGACGAGCACCAGCGTCCGGCCGGCCGATTTCACCACTTTGCGCAGCGCTTCGACCTCGTCGAGGTGGAGCGTGTCGTACGGCTTCGGTTGGAGCGCGGCTGTCGCATCGTTCCACTGCGGCTCGTTGAGCTTCACGATGTCGGCGCCGATCTCACAGGCAACGCGCGCGGCGTAGTCGACCGCATACAGCGAGTCCTGACCACCCTTGGCCTTGATCGCACTGCCGCGCGGATACGACCACACGATCAGCGGCATCCCGTAGCGTTCGCACTCGCGGCGCACGTCGTTGCACTGGATGATGTCATCGTCTTGACGCGGGCTGCCGACGTAGAGCGTGTAGCCGACCGCGTCGGCGCCGAGCCGGATCGCGTCTTCGACCGACGAGGTCAGCGAACTGAACGGCTCGTCGTCGGGCGGGGCGTTCGTCTTACCGTTTATTTTGAGAACGAGCGGGACCCGCCCGGCGTAGGCGCGGTGGTACTTCTCCGCCAGGCCGATGTGGTAAGCGATCCCGGAGTACTTGCCGGCGACGGCGAGACGGAGGACCCAGTCCGTGTCGATCGACTCGGGATTGGCGAAGAAGTCGACCGGTCCGTGCTCGAGCCCCTGATCGATCGGCAGAAACATCAAGGTTCCGTTGGCGGGCCCGTGCTCGTACATCATCCGGTACAGCCGGGCGCGTTTGCCGGTAGAGAGGTTCAGGTCGTCCAGCGTGGGACGGCTGATGGTCGCGATCATCGGGATGCTCCATTGCGGTCGGAAGTGGACAGGTTCGGGTCGTTCGCGCGGCCGCCCTACGCCACGGCTGCCGCGCGCAAGGCGAACGCCAGCGTCGCGGCCAGGGCGACCAGCGCGAACAGGGCGACCCCGGCGGCGGCGACGAGCGCCGCACCGCGTGGCCGCAAGTACGCGCGTCGCGAAACGGCGACGACCAGAGCGATGCCCGGCCCCAGCCCCGCGACGCCGGCCCACGCGAGGGTTCGCGGCGCGCCGCAGGCGACGGCTAAAGCGACGCCGGCCGCGCTCGCGCCGAGGGCACCGGCGATCGCAAGCGCGCAGACCGCGGGTGAATCCCAACGGACGATCAGGGTGCGCTTGCCGGCCGCTTCGTCGGCCGCCCGGTCGGGCAACTCGACGGCGAGCATCAGCCCGAACATGGCGGCCGCTCCCGGTGCGCTCGCCGCAAGGGCCAGCGGCGTGGGGACGCCTGCCTGCGCGGCGTACGCGCAAAGGGGCACCAGCAGTCCGACCACCACGACCGCGTCGAGCTCGCCAAGGCCGCGGGCCACCAGGCGCAGCGGCGGGGCCGAGTAGATCCAGGCGCCGAGTGCTGTTGCGAGCGCGAACGCCGCGGCGAGCGGGCGCCCACCCGCGGCCAAGGCAAACGTCGCCAGCAGCCCGATCGCGAGCGCCGCCAGCGCCGCCCGCAGCGCAAGGCGCGGACGTAGCGCGCTCTCGGACAGCACCCCGCTGCCACCGGAAAAGAGGGTGCGCGACCCGCCGCGGTCGCCGTCGCGGTCGAAGAAGTCGTTCGCGTAGTGCGTCATCAGCTGAAACGCCGAGATGGCCGTCTGCGCAAGCGCGTACAGGCCCCATGCGAAGGGGTGCCCTTCGAAGGCCGCGACCGCGGTCCCGAGCGCGCCACCGAGAACGCCCCCGCCGAGAAAGAGCGGCCGCGACAGACGGGCGAAGGCGGCTAGGGTCACGAGCACGTTCGCGGCCTTCGCAGCCCACAGGAGCGCCCCTGCGCCCTCGCGCAAGGCGCGGCATGAAGCAGCGAGTCGCCTTTCTTGGCCTGGGCGCAATGGGCGTCCCGATGGCGCGCAACGTCGCCCGCGGGGGCTTCCCGCTCGTCGTTTGGAATCGGACGCGCGCGAATGCTATGGCCTTTGCGAGCGGCGGCATTAGCGTCGCCGATTCCCCGCGTGAGGCCGCAGCACGGGCCGAGGTCGTGATGATCTGCGTCCCGTCGTCGCCCGAGGTTCGCGACCTTTTGACCCGCTCCGACGGCATTCTGGCCGGCGCCGCGGCCGGCACGATCGTCGTCGACTGCTCGACGATCGATCCGAACGCCTCGATCGCTCACCACGCGATGTGCGCCGAACGCGGGGTCGCGATGCTCGAGGCGCCGCTCTCGGGAGGAACCATCGGCGCCGAGGCCGGGACACTCACCTTGATGGTGGGCGGCGAGGCTGCGGTCCTCGAGCGCGCCCGCCCGGTGCTCGCCACGGTCGGGAAGAATATCTTTCTCCTCGGCCCGGCGGGTGCGGGGCAAGTCACGAAGCTTTGCAACAACCTGATCTTTGCCGCCCAGATGATCGGCGTAGCGGAGGCGTACGCGCTGGTCGTGCGCGCTGGGCTCGACCCGGCCAAGGTTACGGCGGCGTTCGAGGTCTCGACCGCCGACTGCACGGCGGTCCGCGGGCGGGTTCCCGTCGCGGGCCTCCAGCCCGGCGCGCCGCCCTCGAACGAATGGCGGCCGGGATTCGCGACCGAGTGGATGGCCAAGGACCTGGACCTGGTTGCCCAGTACGCGAAAACGGTCGGCGTGCCGGCGCTACAAGCCTCGCTCGACCATCAGCTCATGCGTCTCGCGATGGCGCAGGGCTACGCCAAGCTCGACCTCTCGATCGTTGGGAAAATGCTGCAGGACTGGACGGCGAAGGATTCCACCGCCTCGTAGGCCGCATGAAACCTGCGACCGTTGACGTGTCGCGGTCGCTTCGAATTTTGCTATGGTTCGAGCCACATGAAAACGCTCGTTGCACATGCCGGCGCCCCGGGTTTGGGACGCACGGAGCGTCGCGATTCCTGGTGGGTCGAGCCGTCGCTCGTCGCCGTCGGGCTTGCGATCTTCATCGTCTATTCGACCTGGGCGGCCCTCGTCGGGACGGACTACGCATCGGGCCCGTACCTTTCGCCGTTTTATTCGCCGTACTTCAAGCCGAGTTGGTGGCCGTTCTCGGCCTCGCTCTTCGTCTTGTGGATTCCGCTCGGTTTTCGATTGACGTGCTACTACTATCGCAAGGCCTACTATCGCGCGTTCTTTTTGAGCCCGCCGGCGTGTAGCGTTTCCGAGCCGAAGCGCGAGTACACCGGCGAGACCGGCATCATCTTGCGTTGGTGGCCGGTTCTCCATCGCTGGTTTCTGTATCTCTCGATCGTGATCTTGATCTTGCTGTGGTCCGACACGGTCCGCGCCTTCGATTTCAGCGGGCGCTTCGGAATCGGCGTCGGTTCGTTGGTGATGCTCGCGAACGTCGCGCTGCTTTCGGCGTTCACACTGGGCTGTCACGCGCTTCGCAGTCTCGTGGGCGGAAACGTGAAGTGCTATTCGTGTTCGCCGGGAGGACAGACGCGCTACGGCGCTTGGCGGTTCGTCTCGTTCTTTACCGGGATGCACCCCTGGATGGCGTGGTTTAGCCTCTACAGCGTCGGCCTTTGCGACCTCTACATCCGCCTCTGCTCGATGGGCGTGATCTCCGATCCGAGGATCCTCTAGTGGCCGACGCGCTCGAGCACCAAACATT
>JBDTCF010000059.1:0-4575 GCA_039923715.1 Vulcanimicrobiaceae bacterium | reverse complement strand
CGCTCACGCTCCCGCCCGCAGCGACGATCAACGCGGTCGCCATCTCGCGGGTCAGCGTCGGCAGCGTGCCGGTCAATACGAAGCGCTTGCCCGTCAACGGCCCCTCCGCCGGTCGCTCGCGCTTGGGTGCCGTCACCTCGAGCCCGTGCTCTACGAGGCGCTCGACGACCGCTCGATTTTGCGGTTGCGCGAAGAAGAACGCGACGCTTTGCGCGATCTGTTCGCCGATGCCGCCGGTCGTCGCCAACGCTTCCACGCCGGCCGCTTCGATCTTCGCGAGCGAGCCGAACTCGCTTGCCAGCAACGTGGCATTTTGCGCGCCGACGTACCGAATATTCAACGCCGCGAGCAGCCGCGCGAGGCCGCGGCGCTTCGAGCCTTCAATCGCGCGCAGCAGATTCTCGATCGACTTCGGTCCTAGGCGTGGAATCTTTGCGAGGTCTTCGGCAGAGAGATCGTATAGGTCCGCTACGTCCCGCGCGAGGCCGGCTTCGACCAACGCGGTGGCCAGCACGTCGCCGATCCCCTCGATATCCATCGCGCCGCGCGAAGCAAAGTGATGGATTCGCTCGCGAACCTGAGCCGGACACGCGATGTTCGTGCAATACGAGAAGACCTCTGAGGGTAAGCGCTCGACGGCCGAGCCGCAGACCGGACAGACCGTCGGCATCGCGAACGGGCGCACACCCCTAGGACGCGCCTCGAGCACCGGCCCGACGACGTAGGGAATGACATCGCCCGCCCGATGCACGATCACGGTGTCGCCGGAGCGAATGTCCTTGCGCGCGATGTCGTCTTGGTTGTGGAGCGTCGCCATCTTCACCGTCACGCCGCCGATCGCGACGGGCTCGAGAATCGCATAGGGGTTCAATTTCCCGCTTCGGCTTACGTTGATGCCGATGTCGAGCAGTCGCGTGCGAGCCTCTTGCGCGCGAAACTTGAATGCGATCGCCCAACGCGGATCTTTCCCCGCGTAGCCTAGCTTCGCTTCAATCGCGAGGTCGTCGACTTTGATCACGACGCCGTCGATCTCGTAGTCGAGCGTATTCCGTTCGTCTTCCCAGCGCCGGCAAAATGCGATCACGTCGTCGATCGTCGGACAGCGCGTGGTGTGTTGAGCCGTCGGCAATCCGAAGACGGCGAATTCTGCGAGCAGTTCGTGCTGCGTCTTGGGAAGCGCGCGCCCTTCAAACGCCCCGACCGCGTAAGCAAAGAACGAAAGCCCGCGCTCTGCGGTCAGGCGCGGGTCCTTTTGACGCAAGCCGCCCGCCGCGGTGTTGCGAGGATTCGCAAACGTGGCCTGGCCGCCAGCCGCGCGCCGTTCGTTCAGGGCGCGAAAACTTGTCTTTGTGAGGTAGACTTCGCCGCGCGCGTCGAGAACGGCCGGCGGCCCCCCAAGCAGGGACCGAGGAACCTCGCGAATCGCCCGCACGTTCGCGGTGACCTCTTCGCCGAGGCTACCGTCGCCGCGCGTCCCGGCCGAGACGAGCCGACCGCGTTCGTACCGCAGGGAGATCGCGAGCCCGTCGATCTTTAGTTCGCAAACGTATGGGGGACGTTCGCCGGCGAGTTTTGCGACGCGGGCGTCGAACGCGCGCAGACTCTGCTCGTCGACGGCGTTGGCCAGGCTCAGCATCGGGACGACGTGCGGATACGGTGCGAAGTCCGAAGACGGCGCCCCGCCGACCCGACGCGTCGGCGAGTCCGGGGTCGCGAGTTCGGGACGGCGTTCTTCGAGCGCGAGCAGTTCGCGCAGGAGCGCGTCGTAGGTAGCGTCCTCGATCTCGGGCGAGTCGAGCACGTGGTAGCGGTAGTTCGCCTCGTCGAGTAGCTCGCGCAGTTCTACCGCTCGGTCCGCGTCCGTCTTTCGCTTGTCGGCCATCGGGGGGAAGTACGACGGACGGGCGGCGACGGCTTTTCGAGGCGCCTCGTCGAAGCGTCGTGCTCGCCATGAGAGATGCCTACATTTGCGACGCCGTCCGAACGCCGATCGGCCGCTACGGCGGGGCGCTTGCCACGATCCGCGCCGACGACCTGGCCACCCTGCCCATTCGAGAGCTGATGCGACGCAATCCGCAGGTGGAGTGGGGCCGCATCGACGACGTCGTCCTCGGGTGCGCGAATCAGGCGGGCGAGGAAAACCGCAACGTGGCGCGGATGGCGGTCCTGCTCGCCGGCCTCCCCGAGTCCGTCCCCGGCTCGACGGTGAACCGCTTGTGCGGCTCGGGACTCGATGCGCTCGCCACCGCCGCGCGGGCTATTCGCACCGGTGAGGCCGATCTCATGATCGCCGGCGGCGTCGAGAGCATGTCCCGGGCACCCTTCGTAATGGGCAAAGCTCAAACCGCCTTTTCGCGCGACGTGCAGGCGTACGATACGACGATCGGCTGGCGGTTCGTCAATCCGCTGATCGAGCGCCAGTATGGCGTCGATTCCATGCCCGAGACGGGCGAAAACGTCGCGGCGGAGTTTGGAGTTTCGCGCGCGGACCAAGACGCGTTCGCGTTGCGCAGCCAGCAACGAGCGGCTGCCGCTCAAGCCGACGGGACGTTTGCCGACGAGATCGTCGCGGTCGAAGTTCCGCATAGGCGCGGCGATCCGACGATCGTGACCCGCGACGAACACGTTCGCGCCGACAGCTCCTTGGCCGCGCTGGCGCGACTGCCGACCCCCTTTCGCGAGAACGGGACGGTCACGGCCGGTAACTCATCGGGCATCAACGACGGCGCGTGCGCGCTCCTCGTCGCCTCGGAAGAAGCGGTCCGCGCGCACGGGCTTCGTGCAAGAGCACGCATCCTGGGGACGGCCGTGGCCGGCGTCCCGCCGCGCATCATGGGGATCGGCCCGGCCCCCGCGACGCGTAAGCTGCTCGAGCGCTTGAATCTGTCGCTCGACCAGATCGACACGATCGAACTCAACGAAGCCTTCGCTTCGCAGTCGCTCGCCGTACTCCGCATGCTCGGCCTCCCGGACGACGCGCCTCACGTGAACCCCCACGGCGGCGCAATCGCGCTGGGCCATCCACTCGGGATGAGCGGCGCCCGGCTTGCCACTACCGCGATGTACGAACTGTTGCGCGGTCACAAACGCTACGCGCTCTGCACGATGTGCATCGGCGTCGGCCAAGGGATCGCTACGGTCCTCGAACGGGTCTGAGCGGCTCGAGCCATTCGAGCGAACAGACGTTCGAGACCTCTTCGGACCGGCGGCGAGTATGGAAATCGTTTGCGGGTGACGTAACTCGTGTAAGGAGCCGATTTTCGGCTCCTTCGTGAGGAGGCGTCTTCGATGGCGACTGTTGTTGATCGTTCTGCGGTACCCTCAAGCACCAACGTTTGGCACATGGCGCAAGCGCAACTCGACGACGTCGCGGAATTGATCCACTTGAATCCGGACGTTCACGCCTTCTTGCGCGAACCCAAGCGCGTGCTGACCGTCTCCATTCCGACGCGAATGGACAGCGGCCGCGTGCGGATGTTCGAGGGTTATCGCGTCCAGCACAGCCTGGCGCGTGGCCCCGGCAAGGGCGGCATTCGCTTTCATCCCGACGTCACGCTCGACGAAGTCAAGGCGCTCGCGATGTGGATGACCTGGAAGTGCGCCGTCGTCAACATCCCGTTCGGCGGAGCAAAGGGCGGCGTCATCTGCGATCCCAAGGCGATGTCGCTCGCCGAGCTCGAGAACATGACGCGCCGCTTTACGAGCGAGATCTCGCTCATCATCGGGCCTGAAAAAGACATCCCCGCACCCGATGTCTACACGACGCCGCAGATCATGGCCTGGATCATGGACACGTTTTCCATGCAGCACGGCTACTCGATTCCCGGCGTCGTCACCGGCAAACCGATTTCGATCGGTGGCTCGCTCGGCCGCGACAAAGCGACCGCGCGCGGGTGCCTCTACGTCGTTGACGAGGCGATGCGCGAGTTGGGATTGCGAATCGATGATGGTGGGCGCGTTGCAATCCAAGGCTTCGGGAACGCCGGCCTCAACGGAGCGCTGTTAATGGCGGAGCAAGGCTATTCGATCGTCGCGGTCTCCGATTCGATCGGCGGTGTCTGCAACGATCGCGGCCTCGACGTCGCCTCGCTGATCGCGTACAAAGCGGAGCACGGTTCGGTCGTCGGTTTTGGTGGCGGCGAGCAAATCGACAACCGCGAAGTGCTCGAGTACCCGTGCGACGTGTTGATTCCGGCCGCGCTCGAAAAAGTCATTACCGCCGAAAACGCGCCGCGCATCAAGGCGAAAATCGTCGCCGAAGCGGCCAACGGTCCGACCCTACCGGAGGCCGACGCCATCTTGTTCGAGCGCGGGATCATGGTGCTACCGGACATTCTCGCCAACGCCGGCGGAGTGACCGTCTCGTACTTCGAGTGGGTTCAGGACCTCCAAGAGAACTTCTGGGAGGAACCAGAGATCAACGCGCGCCTCAAAACGAAGATGGTGCGCGCCTTCAACGACTCGCTCGAGCAGTCGAAGCGCCGCGGCGTCGACATGCGCCACGGCGCCTACTGCGTCGCGATCGAACGCGTTGCCGAAGCCACCACCATGCGCGGCCTCTACCCGTAGCCCCGG
>JBDTCF010000058.1:0-15343 GCA_039923715.1 Vulcanimicrobiaceae bacterium | reverse complement strand
GGTTTGGGTTCGTTATACGCCAGCGCTTGTTGGGCGGCCAACTCCTCACCGAGCGCTGCGAGCGCCTCCGAGAGGGTCGCGACTTTCTCGCGCACGTCGGCGTCGTTCGGAAGGCGGTACGAGTGGTGGGGGATCGTGTCCGCGTCGTTCGTGAGCACGAGATTTTTGTACGGCACGTCACCCCCATGCGGGGTCGTCCAGTGATCGGCGAACTTCGCGAGCAGATCGCGCAGTTCGCTCATGATCGCGCGGTACCGCACCCAGCGCTGATTTTCCCAGCCCATGGTCGTGGGATCTCCCATGGGCGCCAGCGTACTTGGCGCACCGAAACGCTGCACGAGCATCTCACCCGCGCGGCGGCCGCGATCCACGAGGCCTGCGATCGTCTTGGCGTCCATATCCAGATTGAGACCGCCTTCGCTATCGTGCAGCCGCACGGTGACGATGCGATCGCGGTAGCCGGGAAGTCGCGCCAAGAGTGCGTCGTTCCAATTTTGCAGCGTGCCGAAAATGGCGCCGCCGAACGAAGGGAGACTGCCGACCGGGTTCGATGGGTAGATCGCGAGCGGACGATTGTCTGTCGCCATAACGATGTCGCGCTTGTCGTCGGGGACGCCGGGCGGGAATCCACCAAGATTGATGGCGAGCGTTGGTCGGCTGGGAAGCGGCGAGTCGAACAGCGCGATGGGGAAGTTGCTCGTGATGCCGCCGTCCGAGAACAGGACACGCTGCGCGGTGAGACTTCCGTCGATGCCGTGCTCGATCACGTAGAAAGGGACTGCGCTGAGCAGGATCGGGAAGGCGAGACTCATGCGCGTCGCGACGAGGATCGGCAGATCGCCGATCGGAGGAAGGGCGGCGAGCATCTCACCTTCGACGACCACGTTGTGTTCGCTGGGCCGCGCGTGTTGCACCAACCACTCGACGACGTGCGGTGGAAAGAACCTTCGCATCTCACTGTCGCGAAAGTGATACCGGCTGGTGTTCGTTGGAAAGAGATAGGGTCGACCCTCCACGATCGCCGTCGTCATCATCTTCAGATCGACCGTTGCCTCGGACGGTAGATCCTTTTCGCCGTTTGCGATCGCGCCGCGTTGGGGGTTCCACAGCATCCCAAACGTCAAGGGAACCCGAGGAAGGGACGTGATTGGAAGGCCGGCGATTTCTTCAGTTTTCGTCGCGAGCCACGTACAAAGCGTGTCCGGATTCTCGCGCGTATCATCGATCCCGGTGACCAGGCCGTACTCGTTGGGCGGCAGGCGTCGCAGCGTATCTGCCACGAGGGCGAGTGTTGCGGCCGCGCCCGCGCCGGCGACGAGGCCGGCGGTCGCGGCGATGGAGTTCAACCCGCGCAGCGTTCGGTTCTCGATCCGATTCGCGAAAAGCAGGTGCATGAGCCCGGGGATCGCGCCGACCGACGCCCATCCGCCGTACGCCTTAAGAAGGTCTGCGAACCGCTGCGGCTGCGAGCGACCGGGGGCCGCCAGCGCCACGACCGTATCGAACAGGCTCCGCGTCGCGCCATTCGGGGTGAACAACCCGAAGAGGTGACGATCGCGTCCGAGCCAGTCAGGCACCGCAAGAAGCGCCTCGTAACCCGCTTCCGGAGTTGCCGTATCGGCGACTCGCCGGTACTGTGCAGCTGCCGCGAGCGCGGCGGCGATCGCGCCGGCGGACGTGCCTCCAATGCTTCTCAAGTCGAATTCGCGCGTGATCGCGTAAATCGCGGGCGGATAGACGACGCCGCTGGTCACGCCGCCCTTCATGACGAGGTCGCATTCGCGTAACATCGAAACGGCTTCGACGAGTACCGCCCGATTACTGCGGCGCACCCGATGCGGCGGGGTTCTGGCCTGATGTGCACCCGAGCGCAGGCCGATTGTGAGGCCGCGAGCGAGGAAGGTCGGACCGAATGAATAGCCGTAATGCGTAATGCGTAAGACGTTCTCCGACGTTCAAGCGCAGGACGACGCGCCGGCTTGGCTGCAAGCGCTCGGCGGCGTTCCGGTAGCGACGCTCGTCGAGCGTTACGGCACGCCGCTGCTCGTGCTCGATACCGACCGGCTTCGTCTCGCCGCCGACGCGATACTGAACGTTTCCCGCCCGCTTGGCCTCGAAGTTGCGTACGCGGCGAAGGCATTCTTTTGCGTCGCGCTGGCAAAGCTGCTCGCCGGGATGGACATCGGACTCGACGTCTGTTCCTTGGGTGAGTTGGTAACGGCCGAACGGGCCGGCTTTCCGATCGAGCGGCTCACGCTCCACGGCTGCGGCAAGACGCGCGACGAACTCGCGGCGGCCGCCGGCGGGCGGGTGGGGCGAATCGTGGTCGACGGTCGGGAAGAGCTCGAGGCGCTCGCAAGCCTGGCGCCCGGAGCCTCGGGCGTTGCCGTGCTGCTGCGAATCAACAGCGGCGTCGTCGCCGCGACGCACGATCTCGTCAGGACCGCCGGGGACGACACCAAGTTTGGCTTTTCGCCGACCGAAGTGCCGGAGGCCGCCGCTCGAATCCGGGAAACCCCGCACCTGCGATTGCTCGGCCTGCACGCCCACGTCGGTTCGCAGGTCTTCGATCCGGCGACATTTTGCGCCCACGCGGAGGCCGCGCTATTAGCGTACTCCCGCGTGCGCGGGCTGGGCTTTCCGCTTGGCGAACTGGTCCTCGGCGGCGGTTTCGGCGTCGCAGACTTGCCGCCCGACGACGATGCTGACGTTGGGGCGATATTGTCCGCGCTCGTTGCAACGGTCGAACGCAGCGCGGCGGCGCGAAACGTTCCGCTGCCGCGCCTCGGAATCGAACCCGGGCGGGCTCTCGTGGGGAGGGCGGGAACCACCTTGTATCGGGTCCTGGCCGTTAAAACGCGCGGAAGTCGCCGGTTTGCGATCGTCGACGGCGGCGTATATGAAAACCCGCGGCCAGCCCTGTACGGTTCGTATCATCATCCCGTGCTCGCAGCGCGTGCATCGTCGGCGGCCTTGATCGAAACCACGGTCTGTGGCCGCAGTTGCGAAAACGACGAGCTGGCGACCGCACGACTCCCACATGACATCGTGGCCGGCGACGTGCTCGCACTTCAGATGACAGGCGCCTACACGTTCAGCATGGCGAGTAACTACAACCGCTTCGTGCGGCCCGCCGCAGTCTTCGCCGGCGGTCTAAGCCACCGGCTCGTCATCCGTCGAGAAACCGAAGAGGACGTCCTGCGGCAGGACGTCCTCGCGGGCTAACGCGTCAAGCGTTCACGGTCTCGGATTGCGCGCCTTCGTGCACGCCGCTCAGAAAAGACCATAGTGCGTCGCACGCTTCGCGCGTCGCGCCGAGGACGTCCTCGCGTTTTTCGGACGTATCGGCCGCCGCTTCGATCAAGCTCCACTCCGCTGAAGAATGCTCGACGTCAGCCTGCTCGTGGACCGAGAAGAACTCGTAATCGGCGGGATCCGTGATCCCGTAGAAGCGCCGTAAGCCCTCGATTTTCACCGCCGCGATTTCGGGAACTTGCGACTCGAACGCGTGCAGCGCACCGAGCCCGGCATAGTACGGCCGGTCCCGGCAAATCCGAGTGAACGTTTGAATCAGGGCTTGCGTGTTCGGAAATGGCGCGCACGACGCGAGGTCGTCGTCCGTCGATCCGAGGGCGCGCGCGAAACACTTCCAAAGCTCGGGATGATTTTTCGGACCGAATTCCTCATCGATCAAGTTGCGCAGAATCGTCTGCCGGGCACGAAGGTCGGTCTTGCCATCGCGCGTTAGGTGGGGCGTGTTGGAGTGCACCGCGCTCAGATACGTCGGCTCGGCCAGCACGTGATGCAGGTATTGTCCCGCATAGCGCCTGAGGTCTTCACGCGAGAGTTGCCCCGCCGACCAGGCGACGTAAAAGGGGTGCTTCAACAGGTGGCGCTCCGCAACGATGGAGCAAACCTCGGCGTGGAACGGCGAGTGCGGCGTCTTCATGCGGGCGGATTCGCTACGACGGCCACGGAACCTCGGCCAAAGAGCGGCGAAGTCTCCGCCTTCCGGCCCTTTCTCCCGGCTCTCTGAGGAAACGACGACATGTCTCTTTCAACCCGACTCGGCTACGCGCTCGGTTCGCTCGCGGCGATGACCCTCGTTACCGGCTGCTCGAGCGGCGGCCAGCAGGTCGCCTCGCTCGGTGCCGGCAATGGCGCGAGCGCGCAGTCGGCCCGCGCGGGCGTCGGTCGCGGCAGCCCGTACGCAACCTCGCTTGCGCCGGCCCAAGCCGCGAACGATCGGCCCGGCGATCCAACGAAAAGCTGGATGAACGCACCCAACACGTTGACGCGGCTCACCTACGTTTCGGACTTTCGCCAGAGCAACATTACGGTCTTCGGCCGAAATGGGGTCATTCAGGGCGAAATCAAGTCGGTCCTCAACCCGCAAGGAATGTTTGTGGATTCTGCTCGCAATCTTTGGGTCGCAAATACCGGGAGCAGCAACGTCCTGGTGTATCCACGCGGCGCGACCTCGCCCAGCAGCACGCTCAGCGACACGGGGTTTCTCCCCGTCGACGTGACGATCTGCCCGAACGGGACCGTCTACGTATCGAATATCTTTACCGCGCCCTCCGGTCCGGGCAACATCGAAGTCTACGCCGGCGGCAGCACGTCACCGACGGGCGTACTCACGGACTCGCGCGTCGTCAAGGGTCTCTTCCTCACGTGCGACGCGAAGAACAACGTCTTCTGGGACTTCACGGGCGCGGGCTCGGTCTCGTTCGTGGTCGAGTTCGCAGGCGGAAAGCAGTCGAACGAGACGACCCTCCCGATCGCCCTCGGCTTCCCAGGCGGGATCAAGCCGGACAATGCCGGTAACCTACTCGTCAACGATCAGAACTCGCATACGATCGCCGAGTACACCGAAGCAGGCGCACCAACCGGTCTCTCGATCGCGAGCGATCCGACCGCGGATTGCGTCGACATCGCCGTGACGCGCAACAGCAAGGTCGTCGGTTGCGCGATCTTCACGTTCTCGGCCCCGCCCGGCGGGCACACCTACACGTTCCCGGGAGGGGTTTCGCGCAAGATGTATACCAACGGCCTCAGCCAGCCGCTCGGCATCGCGTTCGATCCCATCCAGAAGGGCCTCGGAAAGTAGCGAGTTCGCGATGCGCGCTCACTGCTCGTAGCCCTCGACGATCTTTGCCTTGCGTAGGTGGGCGAGTTCGGTGTCTTGCCCCGCGTCGCGGCGCGCGCGGCGCTGACGCAGCAGATCGTAGAATTGGTCGAGCTGAACGTTTACGGCGCCCAGCCTCGCGTGCTGGTTCGAATCGAGCGGCGTCTGTTCGGCGCGCTCGAGTAATTCGTGCTCCTCGCGAACCAGCGCTTCGATGTGCGCGCGGATGTCGGGATCGTTCACAGCAGGGGTTCCTCCGGTACGGGGTGGCTGCCCTCGCTTCGAGCGCCGGTTTCCAGACTCCGCGCGGCCCCCGCAGGCTGGCCGGCGGACTTCGGCCGGCCCGGATACGGGTAAGAACAGTGCAAAGGGGGTCGTAAGCGAGCACATGCGAGCAACCTGGAAACTTCACGAGAAGCACGGTCATCTGACGAAGCAGAGCGATCTACCCGACTCGGTCTTTGCCTTTCCGAAGGAGCGCAAGGAGCCGCTGACCGATGCGCGCCACGTCCGAAACGCGATCGCGCGTTTCGACCAGGTCGCGGACGTTTCGGACGCCGAGCGGGAACTCGCTTTCGCGAACATCAAGAAAGCCGCGAAGTACTACGACATCGACCTCACCGAGACGTCATGGCACGACTTGGTAAAGAAGAAGGCGACGCAAAAACGCGCGACCTAATTGGCCGAGAGCGCGTGAACGGAGAGTCGGGTCGCCGCGCTGAAGCTCGGCGCATGCGGGTGGCAAGGGCGTCGTGCGAAACGTGAACTTCGATCCGACCTCCTGGTCCCGGATCGTTTCCCGTGCGGGCGAAGGACTCTCGGAGTCGCTCGACTTGCAAGAAACGCTCGATCGGCTGCTGGCCATCGTGGTGCCAGAGTTCGCCGATTGGGCGGCGATCGATTTGCTCGAACCCGGCAACCGCCTGCGAACGGTAACGGTAGCGCACGCGGATCCGGCTCGGCTCGCGACGGTTGAGACCCTGCGCGGCCAGTACACGCACGCCCCCGAAGCCGAGCGGTTTACGGTCGAATCGCTACGCACCAGGCCGCCCATGCTCATCGAGCGCGTGACGGACGAGATGATCGTCGCGGCGGCCGCCGCGTCGATGCTGGCCACGATCCGGTCCCTCGCGCCGCGCTCAACCGTCACGGTTCCGCTGCGGCGCCACGGCGTGACGTTTGGGTCGCTGGTAGCGTTCTGGGCGGAGTCGAAGCGTTCGTATGCCCCGCGCGACATCGAGCCGTTCGAGGAACTTGGCCGCCGCGCCGCGATCGCGATCGAGAACGCACAACTCTATGAACGCGCTTGCGCCGTCGCCGACACGTTCGCGCATGCGGCGCTGCCCGCATCGCTGCCCGCGGTCGACGGCCTCGTTTTCGATGCGATCTACGAACCTGCAGGGGACGAGACGCAGGTCGGTGGCGATTGGTACGACGTGCTGCGCTTGCACGACGGTCGAATCTTGATTACGATCGGCGACGTCGCCGGCGCCGGGCTCGAGGCTGCGGTGTTGATGTCGGCGGTGCGTCATGTCTTGCGCGGCTTGGCACAACTCTGCGACGATCCGGTTGAAATACTCGACGCGGCCGATGCGACGTTGCGCTTGACCGAGCCCGACACGATCGTGACGGCCGTCGTCGCGATCGTGGATCCGGTCGAAATGACGCTGACCTACGCGACGGCGGGGCACCCTCCCCCGCTGCTGCGCCGGCCCGATGGGGTGGTCGTTGAGTTCGCCGCCGGCGACCTGCCGCTCGGCTTGCGCTTTCGCGGCGATGCGCTCACGCGGACCGTCGACCTCGAGGCCGGCTCGCGCGTCGTCTTCTATACCGACGGCGTGGTCGAAGCGACTCGCGATTTGATCGCCGGGATGGCGGCCTTGCGGCTTGCGGTTGCCGATCTTCCCAGCGGCCGAAGCCCCGCGCGTTCGCTGTTCGCGGGCGTCCTCGCCGACGTCCACGACGATGTCGCAATCTTGACGCTGACCTGCGATGGAAACGCGGTAGGTCCCGACGGCGTCTCGTTTGCATCGGACGACGGCGGCGGAGGGGCGCTCGCACGCCTTGCGCTCGTTCGGCGGCTGACCGAACGCGGCGCGCGCGTGGACGAGCGCGCATGCGCCGAGCTGGTGCTAGGAGAGCTTGTCGCCAACGCGGTCCGTTACGCGCCCGGTCAGATCGACGTCGTGTTCGAATGGAACGGCCCGAGGCCGATCGTTCACGTCTTGGATCGAGGTTCCGGCTTTCGTTTCTCACCGAGCGGATCGACCGATCCGCACTCGGAACGCGGACGTGGCCTATACATTGCGAACACGCTCGCCGAATCCATTAACGCCACGCCACGGCGCGGCGGGGGCTCACACGTCCGTGCCGTCCTCGCCATCGGCAGCCTTCCGCGGCGCGCCTGACGGCAGAGTGCGCCTGCGGCGCAGGGCGATCGAAATTCGCGGACCGACGGGCGCGCGAACTTTCGGGACGGCGTGCGTCCAGTGCGCTTGCACGGCCGCACTCATCACGAGCAGGCTACCCGCCTCGAGCGCGACCGCAAAAGAGCGTCGGGGCAGCGCAAGGCTCGCGATCCGCATGAGGCGCGTCGCGCCCAGGCTCAGTAGCGCGATCAACGCTCCCGGGTCCAGCTCGCCGGTTTGGTCGTGGTGGGGCGCGACGCTGTCGTCGCCGTCGCGATACCAGTTGAGGCCGAAAGCGTCGAAGCGTTGCGCGAGATGCGCCTCCACCGCGTGGCGCGCCTGCGCCAGGGCGGCGGGGAGCGTGTCCGCAGGCCCAAAGTGCGCGGTTAGGCGCGGCACCTCGACGACCCGGTCGTACATCGGCCGCGTGCTCGCGTCCCAGTCGATCCCGTCACGGAGCGCCGCGTACCAGGCCGCGGCGCGCTCGGAGCGGACGAAATCCGGCGTGTAAACGATCGAGCCGGTGGGGTCGTCGACGACCGTTCGCGGCTTCGCGGGAAGGGTGAACGAGAGCTGGACGGCGCCGGGTGGCCGCTTGGTGGAGAGGAGCACGATGGGGTCTACGATAATCGAACGTACGTTCGAGGTCAAGCAGCCCGCTGACGGGGTGGCGCGCCGAGACGGCGAAATCGGCGTTTCCCCAGGAGAAGTTTTCAAGCATGTGGCTGACGCGATTCGCGATTCGCAACCCGACAATCGTCACGCTGTTTTTTCTCGCCATCGCTTTGTTTGGGACGATCGCGTACTTCTCGATGGGGAAGAACATCATCCCGAACGTCAGTTTTCCCATCGTCACGGTCTCGGCGAGCTATCCCGGCGCGAGCCCCGAGGAAATCGAGCGGCTCATCATACGCCCGATCGAAGACCAGCTTCAGACGATTCGACATCTCGACAAAGTCAGCGCTACCGCGGTCGACGGTTCGGCCGCGATCGTCGTACAATTCAAGCTCGGCACCGACATCGACGCCGGCGCGAACGACGTGACCCAGGCGGTCAACGCGGCGCGCGCCACGCTTCCCTCCGATCTCGACCCGCCGATCATCGATAAGGTCGACATCAGCGCGCAGCCAATTCTCAACGAAGCGATCACGTCGCGGAGCGTCAAGCCGACCGAACTCTCGAGCCTCGTCACCAACGAGATCGAGCCGGCGCTCAAAGGCGTCGCGGGCGTTGGAAACGTCCAGATCGCCGGCGACTACGCGCGGGAGTTTTACGTCGAGCCCGACCCGAACAAACTGTTGGCTCTGGGTGTGACGTTGACCGATGTCAACACCGCGGTCGCGCAAGGTAACCTCAGTCTCCCTGGCGGCCGGCTCGATCAAGCCACGCAGGAGTCGACCGTCGGCGTGCGCGCGGACATCACGAACCCACTCCAATTCGGCTCGCTGCCCCTCCTGGTCCCGGGCGTCACTACCAGCCAAGCTCACGTCGGCGACGTTGCGCGCATCATCGACGGCTATGTCGATCACCGTCTCGTGTCGACCCTGAACGGTCGCGATTCGATCATCATGTACGTCTCGCGCGATTCCGACAGCGACACCGTCGGCACGACGCGGGCGGTCCGCGCCGAATTCAAGAAACTGTCCGCGCAGTATCCCGCCCTAAATTTCCAAGAGGTCGGCGCCGACTACAGCTTCACGCTGCAGTCGATCAACGGCGTGTTGCAGAACCTCGGCGAAGGCATCGTCCTGACGGCGATCGTGTTGCTGCTGTTCTTGCACATTTGGCGCAGCGCCCTCGTCGTGATGATCGCCATTCCCGCATCGCTGCTCGCGACGTTCTTCGTCTCTTGGCTGCTGGGCTTTACGATCGACGTGCTCTCGCTGATGGGACTCTCGCTCACGATCGGTATTCTGGTCGACGATTCGATCGTCGTCATCGAGAACATTACCCGCCACCGCGAGTTGGGTCAGGGGGCCGACGAGGCGGCGATTACGGGGCGCTCCGAAATCGGGGGAGCGGCGGTCGCGATCACGCTGGTCGACGTCGTGGTCTTCGCACCAATCGCCCTGATGTCAGGCATCATCGGCCAATACATGCGCGAGTTTGGTCTGGTCGTCGTCTGCGCGACCCTCTTTTCGTTGCTCGTTTCCTTTACGCTGACGCCGCTGCTTGCTGCCAAGTGGGCGCTCGTACGCAAGCCGCGCATGCCATCCGCGCGAACGCTGTACGGCCGGATCATCAACGCTTTCGGCCGCGGCTTCGATTGGGTAAAAGTCGGATACCACGATCACTGGTTACCGCGCGCGCTCCGGCGCCCGTATCTCGTGTTCTTCGGCTCGTTCGCGCTGGTCGCATTCGCGATCGGACTCGTCATCCTGCCGAGCATCGGTGGACCGACCTTGATTCCCGGCGAATTCCAACCCTACACCGAGTGGGGTCAGGCGGTCGTGACCGTGCAATACCCCGCCGGTACGCCGATCGCCGTGACGCAAGCGGGCGTTGCGCGTCTGACCCAAGCTTTCGAAAAGATGAAGGGCGTTCGCGCGGTCTCGGCGATGGTCGGCCGCGGCAGCAACGGCTTTAGCGACGTCGTTGGCGGCCACATGGCGGAAATTCGCGTCTACCTGTTCGACGACCAGCGGCACCAAGAGCACGTCGTCGTTGCGTCCGCGGAACAGCTTGGCGCCCTCGCCCCCGGTGCGCACATCAGCGCGGTCGGTGCGCAGAGTGCCGGGGCGCCGCCGATCACCTACACGGTCACCGGCCCGGCCGCCCCGCGCGACGCCTTTGCGGCGAAGTTGGCTGCGGTCATCGCCAAGAATCCGGCCGCCCAAGACGTCCAGACGAGTAACAGCGGGGCCGGCCCGCGGCTCGAAATCTCGATCGATCGCGCGCGTGCGGCCCAGGCCGGCGTCTCGGTACAGGACGCCGCGATGACGGCGCGGGCCGCCATCGGGGGGTTGATCTCCACCAAGGTACGCATGCCCGAGGGACTCGTCGACACGATTCTTCGCTTGCCGGCGCCGCAGCGCAACGACCTTTCGAAAGTCGAGTCGCTCCAGGTGCGTGCGGCGAACGGAACGATGGTGCCCCTTTCGACGATTGCGACCTTCACCTGGACGAAGGAACCTCCGCTCGTCGAACGCGAGTCGCGGCAACGCATCGTTCGGGTCTATGCGAACTCCCGAAACGGTGCACCGATTGGCCTCGTCACGCAGCAGGTCAACGCGCTGCTGGCGAAGCCGGGATTCGTTCCGCCAGGGGTGACCGCGGCCGCGTCAAGTGAAAGCGACGCGGGCCTCTTCGGCGACGCCGTCACGAAACTTGGGCTCGCGCTCCTGACCTCGTTCCTGCTGATCTATATGCTCCTGGTCGTGCTCTATCGCGCGTACCTGACGCCGCTGGTCATCATGTTCAGCGTGCCGGTTGCGCTGGTCGGCGCGTTCGGATTATTGGCGATTCTCAACGCGCTTCACGGCCTCTTCCCCGACGTTCGGCTCTTCCAAGGACAGTCGCTCAACCTGTTCTCGATGCTCGGCATCGTCATGCTTGTGGGATTGGTCGCGAAGAACGGCATCCTGCTGGTCGACTACGCGAACACGTTGCGCGAGCGCGGCTACGACCTCACGAATGCGATTCGCGAGTCGGCGACGATCCGTTTCCGGCCGATCGTGATGACGACGATCGCGATGATCGCAGGCATGACCCCGCTCGCCGCCGGCATCACCGACGGAGCCGAGTTCCGCAAATCGATGGGAACCGTCATCATCGGTGGCTTGGCCAGCTCGCTCTTCCTCACCCTGTTTCTCGTCCCGGTCGTGTACGTGTGGATGGTGGGCAAAGTCGACCGCGCGGCGCAGCGTCGGCTGGAGCGACGGCTTCGTTTGGGCGACGACGACGCTGAGGGCGAGATCGTCCTGGGCAAACCTGCCGAAGAAAACGAGCGTCTCGTTCGCAGGTAGAAAGGGGCAGCCGGCTTCAGGGCGCGCAGGTCGGGCTGTGCGCGCTAAACCGGAACAGCGCACACAAGGCGCTCTCGATTGCTAGACGATTGCGAAAGCGATCGCTTCGGTCGGCGATGTAGGGTGTGAGGGGACGTGAAGGCCACCCCGCACGGTCGCGCAACGAGGGCGGTCCGGTCGGAAGCTCGGTGTAGCCGGCGGCGCTGCGAAAGATCAACTCGGCATATAGCGCGTTTGCCCAGCCGAAGTAGGCGCGCGTGAAATGCCAGTACGCGTTGGGATCGAAGCTCTCGTGTAAGAGACCGTCCTCGCCGTCCGTTTCGGACAGGACCGAGACCTCTTCAAGCGTCTCGGCTGCGGACGTTGCGGTCAGGGCGCGGGCGATCAGGCCGAGGGGCCACACCCAGCCGACCGGGGTGTGCGAGCTGCCGAGACCGGTCGCGTAGCGACCGCGATAGTAGTACGGATTGTCGGCGGAGAACGCAAACGCGCGCGTCGCCAAGTACGTAGGATCGTATTGCGAAACGTAGCCGAAATACGGCGCCGAGATGAGGTTCGGTAGGTTCGCGTCGTCCATCGCGGCGGAGCCGCCACGCCCGTCGACTTCATACGCATAGATCCAACCGTATGAGCCGTACGCGACACGCCCTCGGGCCTCGACGCTCGCTCGGACCGTAGCGGCCATCGCGCGCGCCCGTTCCGCTAGCGGCCGGTCGTGGTAGCCGTCGAGTTCGAGCGTGGCAATGTCGTCGAGGGCGACCGCGGCGAGCATTTGTTGCGGAACGTTGTACGGATAGGTGGCGCGGTCGTCCGAGGGGCGATACGCCGTCCAAATCATCCCGGTCGGGGCGGCATCGGCGCCGCGTTCGGGATCGGTCGGCGCCCGATAGTGCGAGCAACGAAAGTGATCCTGCTCGCACGCATAGGTGCGTACGATCGTGCGCAACGCATCGCGCACCTTTCCGTTGAGGGTGCGGCGGTCGTGCGTCTCTTCCCAGTACGCATAGGTGAGCAAGGCCGGATACGCGAGCGAATCGACCTCCCACTTGTTTTCCCAAACATGATAGTCGGCACTGAACGCGTTCGCGTACGGAGCGATTAGGATGTTCCTGGCGTCGCGCTGGATCGCGCCCTCGATCCAGCGTGCGAGCGTGGGAAAGTGCGGTGCGAAGCGCACGTAGGGAAGTGTCTGGGCGGCGGAGTCGCGCAACCACATGGCCGGAATGTCGCCTGTCTGGACGTACGTCGTGGCGTCAGTCTCGGGAAAGAAATCGGCGCCCAGCGTCGCGAAGAGCGCCGCGGTGTCGACGTTCTCGAGGCGGCTGCCGCTGAGCGGGACGCGCACCGGTGTCGGATTCGATTCCAGCCTCGCTTCGGTTACCCGCGTTGCCGGCAATACGGCGGTCAGCACGAGGAGGGTAAGGAGCGCCACAGCGTCCGCTTCTTCGGCGACGCCGCGCTCTCCGTGTAGGCAGATCGGCAGATGTGCGAGAAGCTCTCAAGAACTCGGGGTTTATCGTACTATCGGAAACGAATTCGGCGACGTCCATGCGCATTTTGATCATCGAAGATGACGAGGGCATCTCGGGGCCGCTGGCCGGCGACCTGCGCAGGCAGCAACACGTCGTCGACGTGGCCGCGGACGGCAACGCCGGCTGGGACTATGCGCAGACGAACGTCTACGAGGTGATTCTGCTGGACATCATGCTTCCCGGTCTCGACGGCCTCGAGATCTGTCGCCGGCTGCGGGGCGCCAAGATCGAAACGATGGTTTTGATGCTGACGGCAAGGGACACGGTCGACGACAAGGTCTCAGCGCTCGATGCGGGCGCCGACGACTACCTGGTGAAGCCGTTTGCGCTTTCGGAGCTCTCCGCGCGGATTCGAGCGCTTGGGCGGCGCGCGAGCGAGGAACGCGATCCCGCGCTCGACCACGGCCCGCTGCAGCTCGATCCCCGCAACCGGGCAGTTACGTTCGCGAGCCGGGCGGTGACGCTAACGCCGACCGAGTTCGCAATCCTCGAGGCCTTGATGCGCAATCCCTCGCAGATATTCACGCGCGCGATGTTGCTTGACAGAGTCGCCAGTTTCGAACGTGAAACCGGGGACGCGGCGATCAAGACGCATATCACGAACGTCCGCAGAAAGGTGCGCGCTGCGGGGGCTAGGCGCGACCCGATCGTAAACGTGTACGGTGCCGGCTACCGTCTCGCAGCGCCGGAATAGGCCGAGATCGGCCGTTCCGGCGTCGCTCGAGCGCCGCCTGTTCGCTTCGTACTTTATCGTCTTCTCGGTGCTTCTGCTCGCATTCGCCCTGGCGATCCACGTTTCGTTCGCCTCGAGCCTCAATGCCGGGATGGCGGCGCGCTTGGACCTCCTTTTATCCGCCGGAGTCCGCAGCGCGCATCTGAACGGCGCTCGGCTCGAGATCAAACAGTACCTCTCGCAGGCGGCACTCCTCACCGGCGGGCAAGGGCTGCAGTGGTTCGACGCCGATGGCAAGCTCGTGGCCAGTGAAGGGCTGGTACCGGAGGGCCAGCCCTTTTCGAGCGGGGCGGAGACGATCTTCGACGTTGGTCACACCCAGTCGCTACGCACGCGAACGCGAGCGATCGTCGAGCCCACGACCGGCCGCATCCTGGGTTGGGTGCGCGCCGCGCAAGATATCGCGCAGATCCGCAGCGAGGCCTGGCAACTTGACGGGATCCTTCTGATCGGCGGTTTGTGCACGTTGGCTGCCAGTGCCGTGGGCGGGCGCTATTTGCAACGCCGATCGATCGAGCCGATCCGCGCGAGCTACGAACGGCTGCGTGAGTTCAGTGCCGACGCCTCACACGAGCTGCGTGGTCCGATCACGGCGGTAACGAGTAGTGCGGAAGCGGCGCTGCGCGCCGACGTGGAGATGCGGCCGGTGGACCGCGATCGTTTTCGCACGATTTCGCGGTCGGCGCAACGGATGGCGAGACTTACCGACGACTTGCTCCTATTGGCTCGGGCGGATCAATCGATCGAGCGCGAACTGTTCGTGGCCGATCTGGGCGTGCTCGTCGGGAACGTCGTGGCTCTTTACCAGGCGGCATTCGAGCTGCGCGACGTCGCGCTCAGCGACCGGGTAGAGCGAGGCGTTAAGGTATATGGGAATCCGGACCAGATCGAGCGCATCTTCGCCAACTTGCTGGAGAACGCGCTACACGCGACCCCACCGGGGGGTACGGTCGAAGTCGCAAGCACGCGCGAACGAACCGGCGTAAACGTGCGCGTTCGCGACTCGGGTGTCGGCATCGACCGCGAACACTTGGAGCGCATTTTCGACCGGTTCTGGCGCGCCCAGACCGCCCGTTCCGGTTCCACGGGCACGGGCCTGGGCTTGCCGATCGCGCGGGCGCTGGCGCGTCGCCACGGCGGCGATGTCACCGCCAACAGCCGCCTCGGTCAGGGTAGCGAGTTCGTCGTCACGTTTCCCAACCGTCCGCCTCGCGTCTCGACGGTTTCTTGACGATGTGGTGCGAGAATCGAGTGGAGCCGCGCTGAGCGGCACACGTCGAGAGGAAACCTGAAGTGTTCAAGAAGATTTTAGTGCCGGTTGATGGCTCCGACCCTTCCGAAAAAGCGGTTACGTTCGCCCTCGAGTTGGCGATTTCGCAGAACGCGCAACTTCGCTTCTGCCACGTTCCGGCGCGAGTGCAACCGCGCGAACTCGGCGCCCGCGTCCCGTTCTCGCGTGGCCTCGCCGAGTTACAGTGGGGCGACGCTCGGGAAACGGGTCTCGCGATCCTCGATGCCGCGCGCTCGCGAGCCGAAGGCCGAGGAGTCGAGGTCGAGACGATCCTGCATACAGGGAC
>JBDTCF010000057.1:0-9251 GCA_039923715.1 Vulcanimicrobiaceae bacterium | reverse complement strand
CCCCGAGCGGGCGTGGCGGGCGCCTTGCTGAACCCCGATGTCGCGGCGGGACTTGCACCCGTACCATGGTACGTACTGTAGACTCACCGGGAGCTAGGCATGAAAAACACTATTGGCAAGATCGCCGCGGCGGCGGGGGTCAGCGTCGAAACGATCCGTTTCTACCAGCGAGAGGGGATGCTCGAAGTCCCCGCTCGCACGCAATCAGGATGGCGGGAGTACGGCGACCACCACTTGCGGACGATCGCGTACATCAAGGGATGCCAACGCCTGGGTCTTTCACTAGCCGACATGAAACCACTGCTCAGCGACGTCCGCAACGACGGCTCGTTTTGCCTCCGGGTGCGTTCGGTTTCGCGCGAGCGTCTCACGAAGATCGAGCGCGACATTCGCGAGTTGCTGCGTACGAGGCGCGCGATGCGAGCGACCCTCGCTCGGTGTGAAGCCGTGAAGGAGTTCGACCAATGCCCAACTGCAAGAACCTTACTTGCGCGATAGCCCTTGTCTCGACCCTATGCCTCGGATTGTCGGCCCGCGTTCAGGCAGCCCAAACCCAACCCGATGCGCCGACGCGCGCGGCCATTACCCAACTGCTCGCAACCTACGAAGATGCCTGGGATCGCGCCGACGCCGGCGGCCTGGCGGCAAGCTACACTTCCGACGGTGACCTCATGATTCCGACCGGGCAGCTCTTCGCGGGACCTTCGGCGATCGGCGCCTTTTACGGCAGCGTCTTTGCGCGTGGGTTTGCCGGGAGCCACGGCGCGGGCGAGGCCCAACACGTCCGCATGCTTTCGCCCGAGATGGCGATTGCCGACGGAACGTGGTCGATCGTAGGAATCCACGACCCGAAGGGAAAGGCGCAGCCCGACGAGCGCGGTGTGTTCACGGCCGTGATCGTTCGCGCGGACGGCACCTGGAAACTTGCCGCGTTGCGCGAGCAGAGTAGCGGAACATCCGTCACGGAACCGTAACGCCCTCGCCGGCGGCAGGCATCACGTTAGCAGGCGAGACAGCGGATGTACTTCGTCTCCCGAGCATAGGCATGCAGCCGGCTATCGCGCGTCACCAGCCGAGCTTCGAACGCCGCGGCGGTTGCGACCAATATCCGGTCTGCGGGGTCCGCGTGAAGCCTCCCGGGAAGGTTGGTCGCGGCCACCGCAATCGCGGGCGTCAAGGCTGCCGTCACGACTCCGGGAATGCCGAACAGCGCGCGCACGTAGTCCGGGGCCGGTGTAGCCAACGTGAGGCGACCTTTTTGCACGAGCATGCCGATCTCCCAGGCCGTGATGGGCGAGAGCAGCAGCTCGCCGCGCGCCGCCGCCGCGTCAACGGCATTGGCCACGTTCTTTGCCAACGCTCCCTCCGCGCTCCAGACAGCAGCGTGGGTATCAAGCAAAATTGCGTTCATCACCATCCCAGGTCGCGTCGTCCGGAGCGATCAGATCACCCTGCCGAACGACCATGCCACGCAGCGCCCCGCAGAATCGAGTAGTCTCGCCGCGTACGGGAACGAGTCGCGCCACGGGGCGACGATGCTTCGTGATCACGACCTCGATCCCCGAACGGTCGACCTCATCCATTATCTCGAGGCAGCGCGCTTTGAAGGCCGCAGCACCGATTTCACGTGACTGGAGCAGCAGCAACGAGACGGATTTACGCAACGTTCGCGCAGTCTTCGAAGTGGACATATTCTATGACCATACTACCACACCCGTGGTGCACCCAGCAAGGGCTTAGACTCAGGCCGAACGCGATCTGCTCGGCTCACGGCATGCGGGTGCGCGCCTACGGTCTTGTAGAACTCGATTGCCGAGGCGCGTTTCGGGCGGAGGGCATCAGCGACAGACTCATGGCGCGGCCGCGGCGCTCGGCGTCGAGACGTACCAGACCTGGCCGAACGGATCGACGAATCCGCCGTTGCGATGTCCGTAGGGCTGATCGGCAAGCGCGCGGTCGACGTGCGCGCCCGCGTCGAGGGCGCGCTGGAAAACGACATCGACGTCCGGTACGATCGCGTAGAGCGAGACCGGGGTCTGATCGTAGTGTTCGGGTTTCGGTAGTCCGGTCCGGCAGTCGGCGAGGCAGAGCGTGTTGCCGTGCACGTCGAGCTCGGCGTGGCCGATTTTTCCGTCCTCCATTTCGTGGCGCTCGCGCTCGACGGCGCCCAGGACGCGGACGTACCAATCGATGGCGGCGCGCGCGTCCTCAACGTGGAGATAGGGGAGCGAGCGTCCAAGTAATCTGGGGCATGGTGCACCTCAAAGCGCGTTCGAAAGGTTGTTTGTGTACTGGTAAACAAATCACACTCAATGCGCAAAGTCAAGGGGTTGCCGCGACGCCGTCCGGGCCGGCCGGCCCGCATTTCGCGCGAGGCAGTGGTCGAGGCGGCCCGCCGCATCGTCGAGGCCGAAGGGATCGACGGCTTGACGATGCGCCGCGTCGCCGACGAGCTGGGCGTCGTGCCGATGGCGATCTACCGCCACGTCGCCCGCAAGGACGAACTCGTCGTGCTGCTGGTCGACGCCGCCTATCGCGAGCTTCCCGAACCGCTGCTCCCGCGGATGCCGCGGACTCGTCTTATTGCCCTGTGGGTCTTTCTGCACGACGGTCTTGCGCAGTTTCCCTGGGTCGTTGCAGCCATCGTTCGCAGCGACATTTTCGCGCCGTCGGTCCTTCCCAAGATGGACGCTATTCTCAAGGCGTCGGTCGATTGCGGGCTTACGATCGCCCAAGCCGGCGACGCGTACCGCGTCGTTTGGCAGTACACCGTCGGAGAGCTCATGCTGCGGTCCGCGATGCTGGAGCGAATGAAGGCAGCGGCCCCTTCGATGCTCGTACGCACGCTGCTCGACGTGGACCCCGGCGCTCTTCCGACGCTGGCCGCAACGGCGCGCTCCTGGTTTTCGCCCCCGCGTTTCCTCACCTACGAAGCGGGCTTGCAGCTGGTACTCGACGGCGTGCTGCCCGCGCCCCCACGCCGAGTCACACGTCGCGAACGCTAGCCTTCACGAGGGCCGGTGTCGTTTGCGGAAAGCCGTCGTTTGGCGTTGAGCGGCATGGATCGCTTTCCAACGCTCGCCCTCGGCGCGGGCCGCTTTTGGATTCACTTTGCGCTCCTCGAAGGCCAGTTCGCGGCTGAGCTTGCGCCAGTTCCGCAGCCGATCCGGATCGAGGTTTTCGCGGACGGCGCAGCCGGGTTCGCGTTCGTGACGACAGTCGCGAAAGCGACACGCAGCCGCGATCTCCGCGATGTCCTCGAATGCATCGTCCGCATCGCCTTCGCCATCGACCAGCGCGAATTCGCGCATGCCCGGGGTGTCGATCACCGCCGTCCCGTCTTCGAGAAACCGTAACTCTCGACGGGTCGTTGTGTGGCGCCCGCGACCGTCGTCCGAGCGTATTTCGCCTGTCGCGAATTCGTCGCTCCCGAGCAGCCAATTCATCAGCGTCGACTTGCCGGTTCCGCTCGAACCGACAAACGCGATCGTCCGGCCGATCCCGCGATGCGGCGAAAATCCCTCGAAACCTCGTCCCTCCAAAGCGCTCACCGCGAAGACGGCCGCGTCGGAGGCGACGTCCCTCGCCGCAGCGACGTATGAATCAGGATCCGCAACGAGGTCGCTCTTCGTGAGGACAATCGCGACGGGGACCGCGCATACCCAAGCCGCGGCGAGATACCGTTCGATCCGCCGCACGTTGAACTCGCGGTTGAGGGCGGCGACGACGAAGAGGCGGTCGAGATTCGCGGCAATCGGCTGGATGTCGCCTGAGCCACCGGCGGCTCGACGAGCGAAGAGGTTCATGCGCGGCGCAATTGCGACGATCGTGGTCGCACCGGCCGATTCGCTTTGAACGCGAACGCGGTCGCCGACGACCGGCAGGTCGACGGGGTCGAGCGCGCGATGGCGCAACGAACCGCTGATTCGGGCACGACGCTCGCCGGCGGCGTCGATGACGAGATAGCTTCCACGATCGTGCGCGGTGACGCGGGCGAGGCACCAAGTATCTGAAAATAACACGGTAAAGAACATCCTTTCGAAACGCGATGAAAGCGAGACGGAAGGACGCGTTGCCGCAGCGGCGGTTACTCTACCTCAGTCGCTCCGAACAGACCGAGCTGGAGGCGCGCGCGACGCATCGCGTCCAAAAACGGACGGTGGCCGACATAGAGCGCCTCCTTTCTGAGCCCGAGGCCCAGATCACGGGTGTAGACAGGTGGAACCATAGCGCGCTGCGGGCCTGCTGTCAAGCCCCGCAGCCCGAGCCACGGCGCCGCGACTCACAGGATGAGATGGACATCTCCGAACTCGTGCCACCGGTAACCGGCGGACAGCGCTTCGCGATAGGCGTTGCCAAGCGCCGGTTCGTCCAAAAACGCGCGCAGCATCGCGATGTGGCTGGCGGCCGGCTCGTGCAATCCGGTCAGAAGGCCGTTCGTAACCTGAACGCCGCGTTCGGGCGTGACGACCAGATTGGTCCAGCCGCTCGCCGCCACGACCTCGGAGTCGCGAACCGAACTCTCGAGCGCACGCACGACGGTCGTCCCGATTGCAATGACCCGCCGGCCATCGTGCCGCGCCTCATTCACCACGCGCGCCGTCGCTGCGGAGACGGAGAACCACTCGTTCTGCGGTGGTTCGTGTCCTTCGGCGCTGGCCACCCCGCAGTGCAGCGTTAGCATCGCGAGGGTGATTCCGCGTTGTTCCAGGCTCGCAAGGGCACGTTCGGTGAACGGGCGACCTGCTGAAGGCATTTCGACCGATCCCGAGACACGCGCGAAGATCGTTTGGTAAGCTTCGATCGGAAACTCGCGCTCGACATATCCATAGCGAATCGGCCTTGCGAACTCGTAGAGATATTCGGCCACCGGCTCGATCGTCTCGAACCGTGCATACCACATGCGACGTTGCTCGGGCCGCGTGGGTATCAAAACGCGAATCGACGCACCCGCCGGAAGGCGCAGCGCCTCTCCTTCTTCCACGGAACCTCGCGGCTCAACCGTCCACAGTGTCCCCGATACTTGCGTCGACAAGTGAACCGTCAACGGCGCTCCACCGGGACGAAGCGCGTCGAGTGCGGCCGGAAGCGTTGCCGAATCGTTTGCGACGAGCAGATCGCCCGGACGCAGCAACGAGGCAAGGGCAACGAAACGCGCGTGATGTACCGCCGCGCCGCCGCGGTCGCTGACGAGTAGGCGAACGGCGTCGCGGGGCAGACCGCGATATTCGATCGGTTCGGAGGCCTCGAGTGCCGGGGGCAGCGCGAAGTCAAGCCGATGATTCGCCAACGTATCCGTCATCGCGTCTCGGCGTACGACGGCATCTGCTGCAGGATCACGCGCGCATAAACACCGCGCGGCGAAGCGATCGCGTCAAGCAAGCGAGGTGCGACGGCGTCCGCTTGGGGAAGGTCGGACAGATCGACGCCGGGCTCGGCGGCGCGGTGCAGTTCGGTGTCCATGTTGCCCGGATCCGCAACGATCACGCTTACGTTGCTCCCGTCCAACTCGACGGCCAGAATCCGCGACCAGTGTTCGAGGGCCGCCTTGCTAGAGCCGTAGCCGCCCCAGGAATCGTACGCCTCGAGCGCAGCGTCGGAAGTAATATTGACGATCGTTCCTCCGTTTCGGCGCAGGCTCGGCAAGGCGTGCTGAACGAGGTGTAACGGCGCCCACACGTTCGTTTGGTAGATTCGCTCGAATACGTTGGGTGAGAGACTCTCGAGGTGCGGCAGCGGCGAGCGGCCGATGGTCGACGCGTTGTTCACGACCAGATCGATGCGTCCGAATCGCTCTTCGGCGCGCGTGACGAGCCGGTGCACGTGCTCGCCGTCGGTAACGTCGCCGATCTCCGCGATCACCTCCGTCGTCGCGCCCAACCGCTCGGCGGCCGCTGCGAGCGCCTCGCCCCCGCGCGCGTCGATAATCAGGCGCAACCCGCGTGCCGCCAACAGCTCGGCGACCGCGAGCCCAAAGCCTTTCGAAGCCCCGGTGACGATCGCGACGTGACCTTTTTCAAACCATTCGTTCATGCACCAAGGGTAGCGCGCAGACGATTCGAGCGCACCGTTCGTCCGGCGGATTCGCACCTGCCCATTCGTCCAGGTGCGGGCTACAGCAAGCCGCGTTCGGTCGCCAGCGCCACCGCCTGAGCGCGATTGCCGGCGCCCAGCCGCGCGAGGATTTCGCTGACGTGGAACTTGACGGTCCGCTCGCCTATTCCCAGGCGTTCTGCAATCGCACGATTTGAATGACCGGCGGCGACGAGCGCGAGGATCTCTCGCTCGCGGTCCGTCAGTCGCAGGGCGCGAGGTGCGCGGACCGCCCGCGCCAGTTGCCCCGCGACGTCCGTCGGTAGCTGCGTTTCACCGCGACTAACGGCTCGAACGATCGCAACGAGTTCGTCGCTCGGAGTCCCTTTCAAAACGTAGGAGTCCCCGCCGGCAGCGATCGCGCGCTCGATCCGGTTCTCTCCGCCGTAGGCGGTGAACACCACGATCCCGAGCTTCGGCTCGATCGCCCTCAACGTCGCGATCGCATCGAGACCGTTCCCGTCGGGGAGTTCGAGATCGAGCAGCAGCACGTCCGGCCGTTCGCGCCTGACCAGCTCCCGTGCGGCGGCTATGTCGCCGGCCGTTCCGACGACCTGCACGTCGCCGGCATCGCCGAGATTTGCGGCTAGCCCGTCGCGGACGACGGGATGATCGTCGACGATCACGACGCGAATCACGCAGCACTCAATGGGACGCGCGCTTCAACGAGCGTTCCACCATCGGGCGGGCCTGCGATTCGAAAACGACCGCCCACCGAGGCGATGCGCTCGGTCATGCCCACCACGCCGTAACGTTCGGGCACAGCGCCGGACGGCGTGTAACCACGGCCATCGTCCCCGATCTGCAAGACGATCGCGCCGGCGTCACCATGCAGTTGGAGATCGACGCGGCGAGCCGAGGCGTGTCGCTCGACATTCGTCAACGCCTCGCCGGCGACCGCGAACAGCTCCGCCTCGACCGACGTCGCCGCTGCGAGTTCGGAGTCAACCGAAACAGCGACCAGAATCCCCGTCCGCGCTCCGAATGCGTGCGCGAGCGAGGAGAGCGCCGCGCCCAGCGACCGGCCCGCCAGCGGGTCGGAGCGAAGACCGAGAACGGACTGGCGCGCACGGTCGAGTCCGTCCCGCGCCAGCGCGAGGGCCCCTTCAAGGCGCTCGCGCCCGGCGTCCTGAGGAGCCATTCGCCGCAGAACGCTTTCGAGTTGAAGCGCAATCCCGGTTAGATCCTGTGCGAGGGTGTCGTGGATTTCGCGTGCGATGCGCGTACGCTCGTCGCTGCGGGCGAGAGCCGCCGCCTCTTCAGCCAGGCGCGCACGATCGATCGCCAGGCCGACCAGCGCGCCGATCGTGGAAAGCGAACGCAGTTCGACCTCCGAGAGAGCCGGCCGGTGTCGCGCCGTGAGGTTCATCAATCCGACGCCCCCGCGCCCTGCCCGCAATAGGACGCTGGCGTGCGAACGTAAGCCGCCGGTCAGTGCGCCGGCCTCGTCACCTCGCGCGTCGCGAAGGCGACTGCACGTCAAGATGTCGACGTCGTTCGCGGTAAAATCTCCGTCCAAGAACGATTCCATGCACCAGCACGGATCGCCGGTCATCTCGACGGGGCGTTGCAAAAATGGCGGCAGATTTCGCGCCGCGGCGAGGTAGAACGATTCGGTCTGCAGGTCGCGCAGCCAAACCCACCCGGTCTCGAGGCCGAGCGACCGGTCCAGAATCTCCAGCACACGTTCGAGCGCTGCCGTCACGCGTGCTTCGTCTGCCAACGCCTCGACGATCGCCGCAAACATCCCCTCGTCGAGCGCCGAGCCCGCAACCCGTTCAGCCACGGTATACGGCATCGTTGTGCCATTGGAGAAATTCACGAGAAGGTAGCGCTTCCGGGCGCTCCGGTAGATTAGCGAGCACCTTGTCGTGGAGCGCGTAGTAGTCGCGGCCGTTCTCGTATTCTTCCCGAATTCGGCCGCTTACGACCAATCGCAGATCTCGCGCTCCGCCGTCGCGGCGAACGGTCAGGTAGCCGAGATCGAACAGCGCGTGGATATCGGAGCGCAGAAAGATGCCGTTCTCGAGCGCGTGCGGCCCCTCGGACGCAAACGGCCTTATGTGCGCCGCCTCGAGCACAGGAAGGGTCCGCTCACCGGTCACCGCGCACCGGCGACGATACGCTTCCATGACCTCGAAGCGAAAGGCGCCCTGTCCGAGACGAGGCTTTACCAACAACGGAACGCCGTAACGCGGCCCGACGGCCAGCGACTCGGACGAGAAGGCTCGCTGCCGGTTGGCGAGTCGCGCTGCCAGCTCGTCCCACAGGCGAGCACCGTCCGCTTTTTCGGTATCGAACATGCGTCCCGAAACGATATTCGCGCTCCAGTCGGGCGGACCGAATTGTTCTTGATCCGTGAAAAACGTTACGTCCGTGAGCGCGTGACAGCGGATGACCGGGTCCGGCGAGGCGTCGGGCGCGTGTAGCGAGAGGATCTTCGCTCGAAACGCGGCGTAATCCGAGAATCCGTTTCGGGTCGCGAACGCTTGCCAAGCCATCGAGAGCGGCACGTCCCACGCGTTGACGAAAAAACCCACGCCGCCGATTCGGTTGCGTGGGCTCTTTAATTTGAACGCAAACGGCGCACCGGCTGGGATCGGTCCGAGCGGACGAGGGCTCGGGCGCCAGAAGTTCACTTCGTCGGTACGCTGCGCGTGCAGGTGGTCGAACCCGTCCAGGTCCGTCACTCCGACCCAGATACGCACTGAGAGACGCTAACGCAACGCCGGTTGGGGAGCCGGCTCGACGTGGAGCGCAGGGACGTGGGCGCCTTCCAGATAGCGACCAAGTTCCGGTATCGAGAACTGCACGCCGGTGTGAAACGGGCCGAAGGCGGCGTACTTGGCACTCGCTTCGTCGAAGCGCATTTCGTAGACGAGCTTTTTGAAAACAGCCGGGTCATCGGCATACAGGTCGACACCCCACTCCCAGTCATCGAAACCGATCGAACCCGAGATTACCTGCGTGACGAGCCCGTGGAAGGAACGTCCGATCTTACCGTGCTCGAGCATGAGCGCGACGCGCTCGGTATAGGGAAGCGCGTACCAATTGACGCTCTCGCCGCGCTTCTTGTCCATCGGATAGAAACACGCGTAGCGCCGGGCGGGAACTTTCGCCCACAAGCGGGTCGCGTTGCGCGGCGCGCGCGCCTGTTC
>JBDTCF010000056.1:0-7141 GCA_039923715.1 Vulcanimicrobiaceae bacterium | reverse complement strand
CACCCGCGCTTTCCCATCCGTGGGAGCGCGTGAATTCCCCACATCCTGTGGGTCACCCGCGCTTTCCCATCCGTGGGAGCGCGTGAATTCCCCACATCCTGTGGGTCACCCGCGCTTTCCCATCCTTGGGAGCGCGTGAATTCCCCACATCCTGTGGGTCAAGACTTTGCGTTGGCGACGGCGCGTTCGCGGGTCAGCGTCGCGATCACCAACAGGACGACGCCGACCGAGATGCACGAATCGGCGACGTTGAAGACAGGCCACCAGCGAAGGTCGAGAAAGTCGACAACGAACGAGTAGTGGAAACGGTCGACGATGTTTCCCAGCGCGCCGCCGGCGATCGCGCCGAACGCAAGGCGGACCAGGCGCGAACGGGCGGCCAGATCGCGAAAGGCATACCAGAAGACGGCCAGGACGACGAGCGCCATCCCGACGAGGAACCACGCCTCGCTCCCAAACAACCCAAACGCACCGTTACGATTCTGGACGTAGGTGAGCCAGAGCGCGTGCGGGATGACGATGCGGCTTTCGCCGGGTATGAAACTGTCGATCACCAACCGCTTGGTGTATTGGTCGAGCGCGAGCGTTCCGATGAAGGCCAGCCAAAAATACAGCGAGCGAAGCACGTGGCGAACCCTATTCTACAGACTCGGCGGCTTGACGTATTGGTAGAAAACGCCCGTCACCCGGGTGAACCAACCCATCACGAGGACGATGCCGGTCGCGACCAAGATGGCGCCCGAGGTGCGTTCGATGACCGGCAGGTAGCGCTTGATCCGATTCATCACGCCGAGCGACTGCGTCAGCGCGAACGCCGCGATCATGAACGGAATCGCCAGACCGAGCGAGTAGCAGAGCAGCAAGAACGTCGCCTCGGCGACTTTTTCGGTCGAGGCCATCAGGATGATCAGCGAGAGGATCGGCCCGATGCACGGCGACCAACCGGCCGCGAAGCCGATGCCGACGGCGAAGGACACCCAATACGACTGCTTGCGCCCGCCCTGCGAGTGGAAGCGCTTGTCCATCATGAGGAAGGGAATCTTGAAAACCCCCATCATGTTCAGGCCCAGGATGATGATGACGGCGCCGCCGACCCGGGCGATCCCGTCCTTGTAGGTCGCAAAGAGCCCCCCGATGGCACTCGCCGAGAGCCCGATCAAGACGAAGATGACCGTAAACCCGGCGACGAAGGCCAGAGCGTGGGCGACGACGCGCGCTTTGGTCGCCGGTGAGACCTCGCTCTGGAGTTCCTCGAGGCTGGTTCCCGTCAGGAAAGAGATGTACGAAGGAACGAGCGGCAGGACGCACGGCGAGACGAACGAGACGAGCCCCGCGAGGAAGGCCGTCAGGATGTTGAGCTCCGGATGCACGCCCCATTCTACGACGGCCGCCCCGCTGGGCCTGTATGGCGCCGTAGGCGCGCGGCGGCGCCGGGGATAAAAGAAGGCGACGTGCAGCATTGGTTCAGCTATCCAAACATCAGCCCCATCGCCTTTCGCCTTGGGCCGATCGCCGTGCACTGGTACGGGATCTCATACCTCGTCGGCTTCATCTGTGTAGGTTTGTGGCTGAATCGGCCCGCCGGCAGGCGGCGGCTCGGGTTGACGAGCGACGGTGTGCAGGACTTCCTCGTCTACGCGCTCGGCGGCGTCCTGATCGGTGGGCGCGCGTTCTTCGTGCTCGCCGACATCCTCTCGCACCACAATGCCGGCTTCTACTTCGGTTCGCCGCAGAGCCTCGTGAACGTGATCGCCGTCTGGAACGGCGGAATGGGATTTTTCGGCGGTTTGATCGGCGTGATCGTCGCCATCGCGCTGTTCGCGCGGCGCCACCCCGGGCTGAGTTTCGCCGCGCTTGGCGACGAAGTCGTCGTGTTGCTCCCCATCGGAATCGCGCTGACGCGCATTGTGAACTTCATCAACGACGAGCTGGTTGGTAACGTCTGCGCTCCAGATCGCCCGTGGTGCATGCTTTTCCCGAACTACTCGGGCTACCGCTACCCCTCGCAGATCCTCGAGTCGATCATGGACATTGCCGTCCTGCCCATCGTCCTGTTCGTGTACGGTCGCCGTCCGGCCGACGGCGTGGTCGCGTGGACCTGGTTCACGCTCTACGGCGTAACGCGTTCGCTTGCCGAACTGTGGCGCCAGACCGATATCGCCGTCGGACCCTTGACCGGCGGCCAACTGCTCGCGTTGCCCATGATCGCGATCGGTCTGGTGATGATCGTGCTGTGCGCGCGCAGCCGTCGGCGAGGGGACGTTGCGGCTCCGTCATAGGAAGTCGTCGCGCGCGGTTGAAGTCCGAGGGTCCATGAAGGCTGACGTCGGAAGCGCGTGCCGCGCTCCGAACGCGCTCGCGGGTCGCATCGCGGTCGTGCGGGCGGAAGTCGACGCGGCTTGCCGCGCCGCAGGACGTGACCCGGCCGGCTTAATCGTCGTCGGCGTTACGAAAAGGCAGCCGCGAGCGGTGGTTTTTGAAGCGATCGCCTCCGGTTTGGAAGACATCGCCGAAAATTACGTGCAAGAAGCCCGCGCCAAACTCGTCGGCGTGGCCCCGGTTCGCAAGCACTTCATCGGTCACGTGCAAACGAACAAGGCCCGCGCCATCGTCGAGACCTTCGATGTCGTCCAATCGGTCGACCGCATCGAAGCCGGCCAGGCGCTGGTTCGCGCCGAACGATTGGTCGGCAAGCGCGTGCGGGCGCTCGTTCAAGTGAACGTCTCGCCGACCGAGCGCTTCGGCGTCGCGCCCGTAGAAGCGGGCCCACTCGCCGACCGGCTCCGCGCAGAGGGGCTCGACATCGACGGCGTGATGGCCATCGGCCCCCACACGACGGACCGCGCGGCGATTTCCGAGGCCTTTACCCAAGCGGCCCACGCGTTCCGTGCCGTGGGCGGCTCGACCCTGTCGCTCGGCATGAGCGACGACTGGCGCGAAGCCGTCGCCTGCGGGTCGACGATGGTGCGTTTGGGAACGGCGCTGTTCGGGTCGCGCGTTTGATGAAGGTCGACCTCACGATCCTAGGAAGGGTGAACGAATGAGCGTGTTACAGCGAATCGGCTCGTTTTTCTCGCTGAACGACGACGAGACCGACGAGTATTTGGAAAACGAGCCTGAGTTACCGAAGCGCAACGTGGTCGCGTTTTCGGAGCGGGCGGCGAACCGACGTCCCGGCGCCGAAGTTAGCGTCTTCGTCCCGCGCGCCTTTGCCGACGTCACCGATATCGCCGATGCGCTGCGCGCGCGTCAGGTCGCGATCGTCAATCTCCAGGGCGCCGACCGGACGCTCCTCCAGCGGGTCGTCGATTTCACCTCCGGGGTCGCTTACACGATCGACGGTCGCATCCAGAAGCTGGCCGAGGCGATGTATCTGATCGTGCCGCCGGGCGTCGCCGTCAACGCGGCCGGCATCAAAGAGACCCTGGGTACCGATTCGATGCTCGACTTCATGAACGGCCGCGGCGGAGCTTAACCCCAATGAAGGTCAGCATCGTCGACATCCAACACAAGACGTTCAAGAAGGCGCTGCAGGGTTACGACCGTGCGGAGGTCGATGCATTTCTCGACGAGATCATCGAGACGCTCGAAGACGAAGGGCAGGCGCGAGCCGCACTTGAGGCTGAGATCGCCGACCTGCGGGACCGCGTGAGCCACTTCAAAGCGATGGAAGAGTCGCTCCACAACACGCTCCTGCTCGCGCAGCGGACCGCGGACGAAACCAAAGCCTCGGCGCACAAAGAAGCCGACCTGATTCGGGCCGAAGCGCGGCTGGCGATCGAGAAGGAAATCGCCTCGTACCGCGACCGTGCCGACGAAGCACGCCGCGAGTCGCAGCGTAGCCGCGAGCAAGCGGAGCGGGCGAAGGGCGAGCTGCGCGGGCTGCTGATGACCCACCTCTCGCTGATCGAAACGCCGGCCGGCGACGCGGCAGAAATTCCGACTACGAACGGCTTGGGCTCCCTACCCGCGCTAGAAGCATAGCCGAGGTGGGCAAAGCCGAGGCGCAACTGCGGGTCGAATCCCGCGCGCACCCTACCGATCGCGCGCTCGCGCTCTACGGCGTCGGCGGCTGTTCGCTCGCCGAGCGCCGCGTCGTGGTCGAGGGGCAGCGCGTGGTCGCGATTCGGTTCGGGCGCTTGGCCTTGGTCGTCGGGTACGTCGATCCAGGCGCGTGTGCGCCGAGCGAACTCGAGCGCTGTCGTGGCGACCGTTTGTGGCTACGCCGGGAGGCGCGCCGGCACGAGCGGGTGCTCGAGCGGGTCTGCGGTCGGGAGGCGGTCGTGCCGGTTCCGCTGCTCACGGTCTATCCCGGTCTCGACGCGCTCGAGGCGATCGCGCGCGAGCGCTACGCGCGCTGGAGCCGATCGCTCGCGCGACTTGCCGGAAAGAGCGAACTCGGAATCTACGTCTTCGGCGGACCGCATGCCGTCCCCGAAATCGAACCACCGCTGGCGCGCGAAGGAGGCCGCAACTCGCGCACCGGACCGCGTGCGCGCCCGGAGCCGACGCCGCTCGAGACGCACGTGCGCGCGCTGTGGGACGCCTGCGCGCGTAGTTCGAACGCGATTCGCCGGATCGACGGCGACGGCGTTCGCGGTTACGTGCTCGGCATCGCGGTGCTCGTCGGCGAAGCGGAATCGAGCGACCTGCGCAAGGAATTGGAGCAACTCGCCCCGGCCGGACAGTCGCTGGGCTTGAGCACGTATCTCGAAGGACCGCGTTTGCCGTTCTCGTTCGTCTAGCGGCAATCGCGCGATAACCACCGCCCGCTACGCTGGCGGGCATGGACGCAATCGAATTGATGGCGGGTGCGATGGAAGCGATGCGAGCGCGCCTCGACGTCGCCGCGGCCAACCTCGCCAACGCCTCGAGTAACGGCTTTCACCGCCGACTCGCTGGCACGACGCTCGGGGCGCACGGCCTGAGCACGACCACACGCGTCGACGACGCGCAGGGTCCCTTGCGTCAAACCGGGCGCCCCTTCGACCTCGCGATCACGGGGCGAGGCGGCTTCGCGGTGCGCGAAGCCGACGGCCGCACGACCGTCGTGCGAGCCGCTTCGTTCGAGCGCGGTCCGGGCGGCTACTTGCACGATGCGAATGGCGGCATGCTCTTGGGATCGCGCGGGCCGCTCGCCGTCGGCCCCGACGCTCGGATCGACGCACGCGGGATCGTGCGTGAGGGCGACAAGGTCGGCGACAACCTGCGCCTTCAGGGCGACGTCGAACTCCACGACGGCTTCGTCGAAGGTTCGAACGTCGACGCGATTCATGAGATGGTCGACATCCTAGCCGCCCAACGTGCCTTCGAGACCGCGCAAAAAACGCTCGGCGCTATCGACGAGGTTCGCTCCAAGGCCGCCAGCGACGTCGCGCGGGTGAAAGCATGAACCGCGCGTTGGCCGTCTCGGCGAGCGGCATGGCTGCCGAACAAGCAAACCTCGATATCGTCGCCGCCAACCTTGCCAACGCCGATGTGGCGGGCTTTAAGGCGGCGACGGCGACCTTCGCGACCCTCGGTGGGGGCAGCCTCGGCACCGCGCTTACCGGCACGCACGCGATTTTTACGCAAGGGAAGCTGATGAGAACGGGCGGCCCCTTCGACGTTGCCATCCAGGGCCGCGGATTCTTCGTCGTCGAGCGCGACGGAACGCGCGCCTACACGCGCGCCGGTTCGTTCGAGCGCGCGGCGGATGGCCGCTTGCGTAACGCGGACGGTTGGCGGTTGACCGGCGTTCGCATTCCGAGCGATGCGTCGAACGTTACGGTCGCGGCCGATGGGCGCGTCTCCGTGCGAACGCCTCACGGAGTTCGGAGCGTCGGCCGGATCGCGCTCGCAACCTTCGATGCGGACGAAGAGCTGCGCACGATCGGGTCGGCCCTCTTTGCGCCCACGGCGGCGTCTGGCCGCCCGCGCGCGCTCGTTGCGGGCGGCTCGCTCGGACCCACGATCGCGTTTGGGGCGCTCGAGAAGTCGAACGTGTCGGTCGTCGAGTCGATGATGGCGATCCTGACGGCGCAACGCGCTTACGAAGCCAATGCGAAGGGAGTGCAGGCGGCGGATGAAATGCTGCGCATCGCCAACAACCTCCACCGCGCTTAACTCGCGGGCGTCGCGCGTTGACGCACCGAACCCTCCGAACGCGCCGGCCTTCTTCGAGGCATTGCTCCTGAGCACGGCGCTCAAACCGGTCGCCAAAGCGCTCGGGTTTTACGGCGAGTACGTCGTCGAACGCTGCGCGCAAGACGTGGTGTTTCGCGAGGCGAGGCCGCGAGCGTGAACGGCGACGAACGCGAGGCCACGATTCGCGCCTTGCTCCCGCTCGTACGCACGATCGCACGCCGCATCGCACGGGTCGTCGCCGCAGCCGACCTCGACGACCTGATCGGCGATGGATCCGTGGGACTTATCCGCGCGGTCGACGCGTTCGATCCGACGCGCGGCGCAAGCCTCGAAACGTACGTCCGACGGGTGGTCCTCGGCGCCATGCTCAACGGGTTACGCCGCCTAGATCCGGTTTCCGAACGCGCGCGCCGAGCGCTGCGCGACACGGAGCGCCGCCGTTTGGCGCTCGCGCAAGAGCGGAGTGCGCTTCCGACGCTCACCGAGATGGAGCGTCGCTATCCCGGCTTCGCCCGTGCGCGCGCGGCGGCGTATCACCGTATCCCGCTCTCGTTGGACGCGATGTTGCCTCCCGACCAGCAGCCGGTGATCGACCGTTCGGGCGATCCGGCTCGGATCGCACTCGAGTCGGGCGAGCGCCGTGAAGTCGCCGAAGCGATTGCACTCCTGCCGGAACGGCAACGCGTCGTCGTTGCGCTGCACTATTACAACCGGTTGTCGTTACACGCGATTGGCGCGCGCATGCACCTCTCGCCGCAGCGAATCTCGCAACTCCATCTGGTCGCGCTCGCCCGGCTTCGCGCGACCCTCGCGCGAGGATGAACGCGCGCGTCGATCCAGACGCCGGGTCGCCGCCTTCGCCGACGCTTCTCCCGAACGCCATCGCCGGCGCGCTGGCCGTTCCACCCGGGCTGCCAGTCTCGCTCGATCCCGACGACCGCTCCGGGAACGACCTTCCTTCGGATCACCCCGCTTGGGCGAAAGACTCGCTATCGCTTTCGCAACGGGCGCGAGC
>JBDTCF010000055.1:0-18576 GCA_039923715.1 Vulcanimicrobiaceae bacterium | reverse complement strand
AGACGGGATTCATCGCGCAAAACGGCATCGAAGTGATCGGGACCGCGCTCACGCATGTCAGCGGGAACACGTCGCTCTACAACGAGTACGCGTACCCCGACAACTCGGCGACCGGTTTTCTGATTTGCAACGCGACCTTAAACGGCACGCTCATCACGACGCTGAAGCAGATTCAACCGAAGAACAGGAGGCAACAAAACCTCGCCGAGCACAACGACGTCAACTTTTTTATCAGCCCCTCGCCGTCGTGCTAAGCGGCCCTGACTAGCCGTCGCGTTAACGACCGCCGTCGCGTCTGGCGGCGACGTCAGACGCGATGGCGCTCGAAGAGAAAGCCGGAGAACGGCCGAACGAAGCCGGGCAACGCTTTGCGGATCATGCCATCGAAGCGGTCGTTCGGCGCGACGAGGGCGGCGACCAGGGGCGAATGGTGGAGGTCGGCGCGCAAGTCGCGCGAGAGCGGAAAGAACAGCGCGATGTAGAGCACCGCCCATAGGAGGAGCGCGGCTTTCGCCACGCCCACGCAGGCGCCCAAGAGTGAGTTTGCGATGCCGATCAACGGCAACTTCGCGACCGTTCCAAGCGCGATGCCGAGCGCGGCGACGACCGCATAGCAAAGTAGCGCGAAGGCGAACATCGCGACCACGTGCGCGGAACCGGGCCCGAGGTGCGTCATCGTTACGAACCACGCGTCCCACTGCCCGCCGTACAGAAACGCACCGACGATCGCGGCGGTCAGCGCGATCGCCCCGCTCAGCTCCGCGACGAAGCCTCGTTTGAACCCCTTAAACGCGCCGAGCAGCACGACCGCCAAGATCAGCAAGTCGGGCCACCCGAGGCCGGCCGGCATCATGCTCGAATCTCGGCGCCGAGTTGGTCGCGCAGCGCTGCGAGCACCAAACCGATGCATGCGTCGACCTCCGCGTCGGTCAGGGTTGCATCGTCGCGCTGCAACGTCACGCGCACGGCGAGGCTCTTTTTGCCGGCGCCGACTTGAGGGCCACGGTACTCGTCGAAGACGCGAACCCCGCGCACCAGCCCGTCGCCGCTCGCACGCACCACGAACGCGATTTCGCGGGCCGGGACGTCGGGTGCGACGACCAAAGCCAAGTCGCGCTCGACTGCCGGGAAGCGCGACGCGGGCCGGTAGACGGGCGTCGCGTGCGCCGGCAAGTCGCGCAATCGCAGAAGGCCCGCGTAGATCGGGCGCTCGATCCCGTAGGCCAAAAGCAAACGCGGATCGACCGCACCGATCGTCGCGACATCCTTGCCGCCAACAACGAGGCTCGCGGTCTTCCCGGGGTGCAGCGCCGCGACGCGCGTCGTAACCGTCTCCGCAACTCGGCCGGTCAGCGCGCGCAACAGCGCTTCGGCCTCGCCTTTAAACGTGAGAAAGCCCGAATCACGCCACTGGGGGTCGTCGCTCCGCGCACCGACGAGCGTCCAGGCGACGGCTTCCATTTCGACCGGCGGCGCACCGGTCGTCGCGGCACGTGCGAACGTGTGTCCGATTTCGAACGTGCGCAGGGGTGCGGCCGCCTGAAACTTGGCGGCCAGCGCGAGCAGCCCGGGAAGCAGCGAAAAGCGCAGGTAGCGCTGCTCGGCCGAGAGCGGATTGTCGATCTCGACGGGCTCCGCCACCTCGATGCCGGCGCGGGCGAACGTTTCGTACGCGTCATGGGGTTGCAGGGAGTACGCAATCGCTTCACGGTAGCCGAGCGCGGCGAGCGCGGCCGCGACGCGCCGCTCGTTCTCGTAGTCGCCGCTCGCGATGATCTGTGGTTCCGTCGTTGGGAGAATCGCTTCGATGCGATCGTAGCCAATCGCGCGCGCGACTTCCTCGACGACGTCGACGGGAATCGCGACGTCGCCGCGCCAGGGTGGGGGGGTCGCGAGATACGCGCTCTGGCCGAAATCGTCGAATTGCCATTCCGCGCTGCGAACGGTGACGGTGAATCCGAGCCGCTCCAGGGCGCCTTGCGTTTCGCGGATCGAAGGTCGAAAGCCGAGCGTCCGCTCGATCGTCTTCGTACTGACCGCGATCGGCGTCGCCGCGACGTGCGCCGCGCCGGCGACCGATGGTGCGTGAGCTCGTGCGCCCGCGGCCTCGAGGAGGTGCGCCGCGCGCGCGGCCGCCAGATCGACCAGCCCCAGCGGAATCGTCTTCTCGTGCCGGCTCGAGGCGTCGGTGCGCAAACCGAGCCGGGCGCCCATCCGACGGACGCGCGGGCCCGCGAAGGACGCCGTTTCGATCAGGATGCTGGTGGTTGCTGCGGTGACCTCGCTTGCGGCGCCGCCGCGCAACCCGGCCAACCCGATCGGGCCGCTCGCGTCGGCGACCACCAGCGCGCTTTCGTCCAGCGAACGCTCCTCGCCGTCGAGCGTTCGCAGCAGCTCACCCGCCCGCGCGTCGCGGACGGTCAACGCGCGTCCGGAGAGTTTTGCCGCGTCGTAGAAGTGCGGCGGCGCCCCGAGTTCGAGCATGACGAAGTTCGAGACGTCGACGATGCTATCGATCGGGCGTTGTCCGGCGAGCGCCAAACGAATCCGCATCGCCGCCGGCGAGACACCGACTCGCAGACCGGTCACCCGCTGCGCGACGAAGCGCCGGCAGTCCGGGCTGGCGAGCGTCACCATGAACGTGCTCGCGGTCGGCGGTTCGAGCGGCCTCGAGGTCGTCGCCGGTTCGCGCAACGGCACCTCGAACGCAGCAGCGAGTTCGCGCGCCAAGCCGAGCACGGACATCGCGTCGACGCGATTGGCCGTTACTTCGACCTCCAAGACGTCGTCCCCGAGGCGGTAGTGAGCGAGCGCGTCGGTTCCCGCCGCCAACTCGGGTTCGAGTTGTAGGATCCCGTCTTCGAACCAGTCCGCTTCGAGGCCCAACTCGGCGGCGGAACAGAGCATCCCCTGGGACGCGATCCCGCGCATCGTGCGCGGCGCGATTTGCAGACTGCCGCCGTCGGGGCCGGCCAAAACGGCGCCGATTCGTGCGACCGGAACGACCTGGCCCGCCGCGACGTTCGTCGCCGCCGTGGCAATCGTTAACGGTTCGTCCGCGCCGACGTCGAGGGTGCAAAGCGAGAGGCGATCGGCGTTGGGGTGCCGTTCGACCGTGGCGACCCTCCCAACGACGACCCCGGCGAGCGGTGGCCGGCGCTCGACGCTCTCGACCGGGAACCCCAGCATGGCTAGACGCCGCACGATCTCGTCGCTCGGCGCATCCAAATCGATGTAGTCGCGAACCCATGCGAGCGGAAGCCTCACGCCAGTAGCTCCAAAACGGCAGGGTCGTTTTCGAAGAAGACCCGGATGTCGTCCATTCCGTACCGCGTGAGGGCCAGCCGTTCGATGCCACAGCCGAAGGCCCAGCCGCCGACTTCGTCCGGATCGTAGCCGACGGCGCGCAGAACGTTCGGATGCACCATCCCGCAGCCGCCGATTTCGATCCAGCCCGAACCGCTGCAGGTTCGGCAACCGAGGCCCGCGCACGCCGGACAAGTCGTATCGATCTCGGCGCTCGGTTCGGTGAAGGGAAAGAACGAGGGCCGGAACCGGACCGCTTGCTCCGAACCGAAAATCTCGCGGCACAGGCCCGTCAACACGCCCTTGAGGTGCCCCATGTGGACGTTTGCGCCGATTTGCAGACCCTCGATCTGATGGAACATGTAGGTGTGACGCGCGTCGTTGGCGTCGCGGCGGTACGTCTTTCCTGGGACGACGATGGCGACCGGCGCGGGATGCTCGAGCATCACTCGAATCTGCATCGGGGAGGTGTGCGGCCGCAGCAAATACTCGCCGAGATAAAAGGTGTCGAAACCCTCGCGCGCCGGGTGGTCGGCCGGAATGTTGAGCGCATCGAAAGCGTTGCGTTCGGTTTCGATCTCCGGCCCCAAAACGACCGCGAAGCCGCGTCGCTCGAAGTACGCGCAGGCGTCCTCCAGGGTTCGCCTCAGCGGATGGATGGAGCCGGTCAGCGCCTTCGATCCTGGAAACGTCACATCGATCGCGGTCGCCAGCGAAGCCTCGAGCGCACGGGCCTCAAGGGCCCGGCCCCTAGCCGCGATCGACGCCTCGAGTTCGGCCGCCGCCTCGTTGATGGTTTTGCCGGCCGCCGGCCGGTCCGCTGCGGGCAGCGTGCCGATGCTGCGCCGGACCGCGGTGAGTTCGCCGCTGCGCCCGAGAAAGCGGACGCGAGCTTCGTCGAGTTGGGTCGCATCCGCAACCTGTTCGAGCGTGGCCCGCAGGGAAGCGCCGACCGCTTCGAGCTGCGAGGCGAGGTCACTCATCGGCATACCGTCCAGGCTTCACGATCTGTGTCTTTCTCCGCGAGGAATATAGCAAAACGCTCGACCGATTCGGCCGAGCGTTCGCGATACTTCTTTCTCGATACTTAGGAACTGGGCTCCGGGCTCGGGTGCAACTGTCGATACATCAAATACGCACTGATCGATCCAGTCGTCGTAAACAATTGCCAGAAGAAGTCGGGTGTGAGCATCGCTTGGCGGTACCCCTTCTTTCGTATGAGTTTCCGGCCGCGGCCTTGAGACGAAAGAAATTGTAGCACAGGCTTTTTCTGTCGCCAAGTCTTGACAAATCAGGGCTCCCGGCGTGTTGACAAAATGCTTGAACTGCCTCTTGACAACGCGAACTCGTAGAGGACGATGCTGCCGGCTACTGCAGCGTTGAGGGACTCCGTGGGACCGACGTGCGGGATCCCGACCGCGGCGTCCCAGGCCCTCAGCCAGCCGTCCACACCATGCCGTTCGCTCCCGATCGCAAGAACGGTCCGTGCCGGAAACGCGAAGCCGTGCAGGGGAACCCCGCCGCGGGTCGACGCCACCACGGAATACCCGGACTCGAGGGCCGCCGACGCGAGTTCGTCGGGTGAGGCGATTGCGAGTTTCGTCCGAAAAATAGACCCCATGGACCCGCGAACGACCTTCGGATTGTACGGCTCAACCGTTCCTTTCCCAAAGATTGTTCGAGAGACCCCGAACGCCTCCGCCGACCGCAAGAGCGTCCCGGCGTTGCCGGGGTCGGCCAGGCCGGCCAACAGGAGGACCGGTTCCCCCTCGGCTAGGAGCGCAGCGGTGGGGAAGATCGTGCCCTCGCACACGGCCACGACACCCGGCGGCGTGTCGAGATCCGAGAGGCTGCGCATGGCGCGCTCGCCGACGAGGAATGAGGCCTCCTCGGTAAACGGCCCAAGCCCGAGCGCCGCTACCCGCCGATACCCGGCTTCGGTGCCGAAGACCGCCTCCGCTGCTACGCCGCTGCGCAGCGCCTCGGCCAGCAGCGTCGTCCCCTCGACGAGAAAGCGTCCCCGATCGAGCCTTCCGCGCTTCTTGGTCAAGGTGCGAATCGCTGCGAGACGTTCGCTGCGGTCGCCCAATGGGATCGGCATTCCGCCGTCGTTGGCCGCCCGGCGGCGAAACTCCGGGGACGGCTAACGCTTCCGGCGAACCGAAACCCTGTGTCGAGTCGATTCGCGCGCATCTTCGAGGGGGTGGCACTGGTCGCGATCGCGATTGCCGTCCTCGTGGGGGGGCGATCGCTCGTCCTCAACCTGTTGCACTTTCGCACCGTCGTCGCCATCGGGCTGCTGATCCTCGGAGCGGTTCAAGTGGCGGCCTTACGGCGCAGGGTCGCTTTTGGGGGCTACGAGCTTGCGATCCAAGCGACGCGCGACGTCGCCTTCCTCGCGACGATCGTGCTCGCGCTTCTGGAGGTTTGCAAGCCGACGCGCTGGGCGCTCGGGGCGACGATCGCCGCGTTCGAGTTTGGGATCGTCTGCGAGCTGCTCGCCCGGCTCCCCGCCCGCGCTTGATGAGTGCGAACCTGGGACCGCGCTTCCACCAGGCGCTCGCGTTTGCGTCGCTCCTCCACCAAGAACAACGGCGCAAGGGCCCTCGCCCTGCGCCCTATGTCGGACACCTGTTGGGCGTGTGCGCGATCGTTCTCGAAAACGGGGGGACGGAGGACGAGGCGATCGCGGCGCTGCTGCACGACGCGGTAGAAGATCAAGGGGGCGAGCGGACCGCCCAGCGCATCCGCGAGGCGTTCGGCGACGAGGTGGCCCGCATCGTCCTGGCCTGCAGCGACGCGAAGACCGTACCGAAACCGCCCTGGAGAGCGCGCAAGGAAGGCTTCCACGCGCACCTGTGCACCCAGGATGCGGCGGTCATGCTGGTCAGCGCGGCGGACAAATTGGACAACGCGCGAGCGACACAGCGCGATCTTGCGCGCGACGGCGAGGCCTTCTGGGCGACGTTCAACGCGTCGAAGGCCGACTCGTTGTGGAATTACCGCGCGGTCGTTGAAATCTATCGCGGTTGCGCGGACGAACGCGTCGCGCGCGTGGTGAGCGAACTGGGCGCGATCGTCGACGGGTTCGAGCAACGGTCGTGAAGGTGCACGCGACCCGCTCGATCTACCGCGGCCGGGTGATCGACTTGAGGGTCGACGAAATCGACGCGCGCGACGGTGGGACGCGCTTGGTCGAGGTCGCCGAACATCGCGGTGGCGTGGTCATCCTCGCGCAACCCGAACCGAACACGGTTATCCTCGTTCGGCAGTACCGCCACGCCGTCGGTGCGGAGTTATGGGAAGTCCCGGCCGGCATGCTCGAGGAGGGCGAAGATCCCGCTCGCGCTGCCCGGCGGGAATTGCAGGAGGAAACGGGCTATCGGGCGCGCGACCTGCACTATCTGTGGTCGGCCTATTCGACACCGGGCTTCTGCGACGAACTGTTGCGGTTCTATGTCGCCGAGGGCTTGGAACATGGCGAACAATCGCTCGACGAGCACGAACAAATCGAAGTCCGAACCTTTGCGCTCGACGAAGCGTGGGCGCTCGTCGAGCACGACGAACTCCGCGATGCGAAATCGCAAATCGCTCTGGCGTGGGCGCGTATGCAAACGTTACATTAGAGATCGGGAACGACGGGGGGCCGGACGCATCGGTTCGCAAAGACCGGCGCGATGAAACTCAGCGTTCGGGTTCTGGCCGCCTCCGTGCTCGCGTTGTCGGCGGTTTTCGGCTTTCAGCTTACACGATCGGGCGCCGCGCGGTCTGCCGACGCGGTTGTGCCGTCGATAACGTTCGGGCCGGAGATCGCGGTGCCGATCGACGGCGTGCGTTTTGCCCCGGATGGCGAGACCTCGTTCCTCCGCCAGGCCGATGGAACGTATCGCGGGTGGATTGCGGGTGCTCTTAAGGGGCGGCACGGCGGTGCAATCGAGTTTCACGCTAATGCATTGCCCGCGCCGCTGAACCTCGAGCGCGACAGCCCTGTTCTTGGTCCGCGCGCCGACGATACGAGCAGTTTCGACGCGTCGTACGCGGCGCCGGGAAGCGTTCTCGCGGATCCGACCATCGCCGGAACGCTCTACATGCTTTACGAAGGTGAGAGCAGTTTCTTCGATGGCCGCCGTCAGCCTGGAACCTGGGCGACGATCGGGTTGGCGACGTCCACCGACGACGGCCGCTCGTGGAGCCGGGTGAACCCTGCGACCGGAATTCTCAGCAGCCACGACCCGAAGCCGGCGACGTCGACGGGGCGCGGCCTGCGTGGCAACGCCGTACCCAGCGGCATCATTGCCGACGGATACATGTACGCGTTCTTTGCTTACTACGGTGATGGTCCGGGCGGCGGGCAAATTCAAGAGGCGCGCGCCTCGCTACGCGATCTGGGGCACTGGCAAAAATTGGCCGCGAACACCTTTAGCGCGGCCGGATTAGGTGGGAACGGCGATCCGATTTTGCCGCGCGCGACCGGAGCCGGGGCGCACTGTCTGGCCGGTAATCGCCAACCCGGCGTCAGCTACAACTCGTATCTGCACGCGTACCTGCTCTCGATGATTTGTCAGTATGGGGGTGGCGGCGAGCCACCGGGCCCGCGTTGGGCGTTCGCGACGTCCTCGGATCTCCTGCACTGGGCCGCTCCCACGGCCGCGGCCGAACCGGTGCCCGAGATGGGCGACGGCGAGCGCATTCGATTCGGCTGGCACCCGACCCTGATGTCGCCCGGCGAGACATCGCAGCAAACGACCGGCCGCACCGGCTATGTCTACTATGCGAAGGGTGTCGTCACCGCGCCGAAAACGTCGTACTACCGAGCCTTTACCATCGCGACACCCTAGAGGGAACGCCTCACGCGGGCGCGCGCTTGCGGTTCGAGCGCTCGCGTAAACGGTCCATCATTTCGCGTGAGGGGAGCCGGACGTTACGTGCGAGTCTAATTGCGCGCAAGCCGCGAATCGTCCACCACGTCATGTCGAATTCAAACCAGCGCAGGCCGTGGCGCGCCGAGAACGGGAAGGCATGATGGTTGTTGTGCCAACCCTCGCCGAACGACAGCAGCGCGACCCACCAACAGTTGGTCGAGCGGTCGCCGGTACGGTAGGTGCGGTAGCCGGTCGCGTGCGCCGCGCTGTTTACGAGCCAGGTGCAGTGGTAGGTGAACACCAAGCGGGCGAAGATGCCCCACACGACCCACGACCAGCCGCCGATAGCGAGAAGAACGAGTCCGAGCGCGATCTGTAGTGGGAGCACGCCCCAGTCGAGCGCGCGGTAGAACGGGTCCTTGACGAGATCGGGCGCCCAGCGCGCGCGGTCTTCTTTCGAGAGGCGCGCGAAGTTGTTGCGATACAACCACTGAATGTGTGCCCAACCGAGTCCTCTGTGAACGTCGTGCGGATCGCCCTCGTGGTCGGAGTGAGCGTGGTGCTTGCGGTGCGTCGAGACCCACTCGATCGGTCCACCCTGAAGCGCCAACGCGCCACAAAGCGCGACGGCGTACTCCAGTGGGCGCGGCAGACGCAGGCTGCGATGCGTGATCATGCGATGGTAACCGAGCGTGATGCCGATGCCGCCGGTGATCCACCACAGCAGAAATACGAGCCCGAAGCCCGACCAAGAGAAAAGCGCCGGCACCAACGCGGCCAGCGCTCCGAGATGAATGATGGCGAGACCGATTCCCGTCGGAACGTCGCGCTTGTTGAGAGTAGTCATCGCCATGGGACCTCCGCTCATGCGGAAACGAGAGTAAGTGTAGTCAGGAAGCGATCGGCGCCGAGGCGGTCGCCTCGAGCTGGGCCTTGGCGACGCGCAGCAGCGAATCGAACGCGGCCCGATCCGAGACGGCGAGGTCGGCCAGCGCCTTGCGATTGAGGGCCACGCCGCTCTTCTTGAGGCCGTCGATGAGGCGCGAGTAGGAAAGTCCCTCGCGTCGCGCCGCCGCATTGATGCGGCTGATCCACAGCGAACGGAAGTCCCGCTTGCGCACGCGACGGTCGCGATACGCGTAGGCCAGAGAGTGCAGGAGCGCTTCGTTTGCGACGCGATAGTTGCGCCGACGCGCCGCCCGGAAGCCCTTAACGAGCTTCATGACCTTGCGGCGATTTTTGATCTTGTTGAGTCCGCGTTTGATGCGTGCCATCGGGTCGCTCCTAAACCAAGTATGGGATCTGGGCGGCAAAACGCCGCAGATCTCCGGCGAAAACGGGCTGGTCCTTGCGGAACTTCCGCTTCCGTTTACGCGTCTTCTTGCTGAGAATGTGACCGCAACCGCTGAACTGGTGACGGTGCGTCACCTTTCCGTTGGCGCTGACCTTGACGCGCTTCGCGAGTCCGCGGTGGGTTCGAATCTTAGGCACTGGTAACGACTCCTGTTGCGTGTTCCCCGCTCTGTTCCAAAGGTGCGTCCCGATCCGCTTCCGCGTCCCGTTCCGCCTCGGTGTCCTGGCTGGGATGTTCGTCCTGTGAGGTTTCAACGTTTTCTAGAGTGGGCTCGTCTTGCTCGTCTTCGTCGTGCGCGGGGTGCGCCGGTTCTTGAGGATCTGCGTTGTGCTCGGGATGCGCTTGGCTGGTGAACTTCGGAGGTCCGGTCGGCACGGCGCGGGGCGCAAGGATCATGAACATATTGCGCCCCTCGAGTTTCGGTTCGCGCTCGACCGCCGCGATTGGCGTCATGTCGGTGGCCATGCGGTCGAGTAGCCGTCGGCCGAATGCCGTATAGGTGATCTCGCGCCCGCGGAACATGATCGTGACTTTGACTTTGCCGCCGTCGATCAGCAGGCGCTCGGCCATCCGAGCCTTCGTTTCGTAGTCGTGCGTCTCGATCTTGGGCCGGAGCTTCACTTCCTTCAGTTCGCGGTTCGTTTGCTTCTTGCGCGCGTCTTTGTCTTTTTTCGACTGTTCGTACTTGAGGCGACCGTAGTCTGCGATGCGGCAGACCGGGGGAACCGCCGTCGGCGAGACTTCAATCAAATCCAGGCCTTTGGAACGCGCGAGGTTCTGCGCTTCTTCGGTAGGTATGACGCCGAGCTGCTTGCCCTCGTCGTCGATGACGCGGACGGTACGGATGCGAATCTGGTCGTTGACGCGGAGCGGTCGTGCTATGTGGGTTTCTCCCTCGAGAAGCAAAAAAAAGTGGCGATGCCCAAGCACCCCACAAACGATGGAACCTACCGGCGGTTCCGCTCGTGGCGACCGGAGCGCCGAAGGGCGTCCGGTGAAGGGCGCCCGCGCGACCCTACTTCGGCGTCGTCACTATAACAGGTCCCCGCCGGGCGGTCAATCAGCAGGGCCGGGCCGCCAGGCGAGGCAAGCGAGTCTAGTGTGACGCCCTACGAGCGAGCTTGCTACAAGCTGAAACTGACGCCGGCGAAGAGTGCCGAACCAACGCGCGATCCGGTTCCAGCGTAGTACCGGATCTGCAGAGAGGTCAGCGGTGCGACGTGCTGTACCAAAAAGACATCGAGCAGCGGGCCGGTTTGCGCGTCCGACCGTTGCGAGAGCTTCCCCAAGCCGATCCCGCCGCCGACGGACGTTCCCTTGAGGCCGCCGACGACTTCGGCCGCCACGGCGAAACGGCCGCCGTTCCCGGTCACGTACGCGCCGGAAAGCTGAGGGCGGATCGGGACGACCGGCACGGAGCTCAGGCTCAGCGTTCCCAGTACCCCCAGCGCGGTCGAGCCGTCCGAGGGAACGACGAGCCCGGCGCCCAGGGAATTGTCGGCGCGGGCCTCCAGAGGCGTTGCTATTAGTGAGAGCGCGAGGACCCCGATCAAGGCGAGCGCATAGGTTGGACGAGGAAGTAGCAGCATGAAGGGGCTATACCCGCCATCCGCATCCATTCTCACCGGATGCGGGTCCCAACGAGTGCTGCCCACTTAGCGGTGTCGTGGCAGCGCAGCTCGGTCCGTCCCTCGTCGTTTCGTTTCGGGGTCCGTCCTCGCTACTCGTTCCTTAGGCGCCGCGCCAATTTTCGGAGACCCCTAAATGTACCAAGACGAAACCCTCAGCTGCACCGATTGCGGTCGCGACTTTACCTTCACGTCCGGCGAGCAGACCTTCTACGCAACGAAAGGCTTCACCAATAAGCCGAATCGTTGCCAGGACTGCCGCGCCGCGCGCAAAGCCCAAGGCGGCCGCCCCGGCGGCGGTGCGGGCGGTGCGGGCGGCGCGAGTTCCGGCGGTTACGGCACCTCGCCGCGCCCGGAGCGCGCGATGTTCTCGGCCACCTGCAGTCAGTGCGGCGCCGAAGCCAAGGTCCCGTTCGAACCGCGTTCGGACAAGCCGGTCTACTGCCGCGACTGCTTTCAGTCACGCCAGAGTTCGTACCGGTAATCGACCTATCAGGGCCTTCGGGTCGCTCGTAGCCTCGATGTAAAAGAAGAAGGGGGCGGCCCGCAAGCGGGTCGCCCTTCTTCTTTGTACGCGCTTGCTACTCGTCGTCGGGCATGCGGTGGTCGGGCGGCGTATGCAGAAAATAGCTCGGCCCGAGCCGGCTCGCGAACGGTGAGAACTTTCGCGGCGTCTGCGTGAAGTCGAAGGCGTCGGCCGCCGGCGAGTTCGCGCGCGTATCGGCCGGCGCTAACCGGGCCAGTCCGAACTGATCCTCGGCGAAGCGCAGAATGCTGCCCTGTTCGTACTGCACGTGCGAGACGTAGTTCTGCTTGGCGTACGGTGAGATCACGATGAGCGGGACGCGAAATCCGAGACCGTCGTAGTCGAGGTAGGGCGGAGCGACGTGGTCGTACCAACCGCCCCACTCGTCCCAGGTAACGAAGATGGCGGTCGAGTTCCAAAACTTGCTTTCGCCGATCGCGTTGACGACCGACGTGACCCACGCCGGGCCTTGGTTGCCCCCACAGCCGGCGTGATCCGAGGCCGCGCAGGTGGGCATGACCCAGGTTACGCTGGCCAGGGTGCCGTTTGCCACGTCGCTCAGAACCTGCGATTGCGGCGTGATGACGTCCTTCGCCCAGTCCTTGCCGTAGCGGATGTGGTTGATCGCGTCGTAGGCACTCCAGATTCCGCTGCCGTCGTTCGCAAACACGGTGCTGGTATAGTAGCGCCAGGTCCTTCCGGCGGCATCCAACTCGTCTCCGAGCGTCGGGATGTCCCAGCAGGTCTGGATGTAAGAATTTCCCGGCGTCCGGTTCGGTTGCATGTTTGGAGTCGTATCGCTCGGCCCGCCGTCGCAGCCCCAAGTGCCGTTCGGGTACAACGCTCGTCCGTTCGCTTGACCGGCGATGATGTACTGGTGGGAGATAAAGCTGTCGTCGACGTGCGATGTGAACATGCGGTCGGCTAGGACGTATTGGCTCGCGAGGTTCCAGTACGGCTGGGTCTCGGTCCTCGGAACGTAGGCGAACTGCGGGTTCGCCGGCGCCGAACCGCCGACGTACTCCTTGTCGAACCCGTTCATCTTCCCGTTGTTGTACGCTAGCGTGAACGTGATCACGTCGTGCTCGATGTCGTAGGGCGCTTCCAGTAGAACCGGCTGGAGGGTAATCTTATTGCCGCTGCTGTTGTAGCCGTAGGTGGTGGTGTCGGCGCCGGGATATCCCATGAAGAGATTGTTGAAGCCTCGGTTCTCTTGCATGATGATCACGACGTGCTTGATCTTGCCCTGCGCGTTTTGCGAGGGCAGCGGGATACGCAGGTTTGGCACCGTCCAGGGCGGGGCGGCGCTCGACGCGGCGGCGGACAACAACAGCGCCGCGGCCAACGTGGACGCTACAGCGGTGAAGCGACGAAGGTAGGTCATCGGTACGCTCCTCGACGATCGGATGGATGCCGGTGCAAGATACGCGGCCGAAGGTCTAACGGATGACGAGGTCAGGGGGCATCTTCGGCATCCTCGTCGGGAGCATCGTCGTCTTCGGCCGTCGCTTCGTCGATCGACGAGCGGACCGTGGCGATCTCGTTGCCGAGCATCCCGGTGTCGTCGGCCGCGACCAGCGCGTCCTCTTCGTCGTTGTTGCCGTCCTCGCGTGGCTGGCTCATGAACGTAGTTCTCCTTCGGTCGGGCGTGGTTCGAGGGTGGTTGGGATCGTCAAACGTGGACGCGGGTCGGAGTGCGGCTTTCCATTCGTCGTGGCGGCTCGCAGTTGCGCGATCAACTCGAGCGCCCGTTCCATCTGCGGATCGCGGCCGGCGGCCGAATCGTGCGGCGCGATATCGACGTCGTAGTCGGGATCGGTTCCATAGTTCTCGACCTTCCAACCGACGTCGACGAACCAAAACGAAAACTCGGGTTGCGTCGTCGTCGTCCCGTCGACCAAGCGGTGGTAGGGGTTGATCCCGACCACCCCGCCCCATGTGCGTTTGCCAACGAGCGGGCCTAACCGGTACAGCTTGAAGCAGTGGCTGAAGATATCGCCGTCGCTTCCGGCAAATTGGTTGGTGAGCGCGACCATCGGACCGACGACGGATTCGGGGGGATACGGTACCGCCGGCCCGTAGCGCGAGACATCGTAGCCGACGCGCTTGCGCGCCAGTTTCTCCAAGAGGAGCGGCGACACATGACCGCCGCGGTTGTAACGAACGTCGACGATCAAGCCGTCGCGCGAGAACTCGGAGAGATAGCCGCGATGGAACTCCGAGAAGCCCCACGGACCCATGTCTGGGATGTGGATGTATCCGACCCGGCCGTCGGTGCGCTCTCGAACGAAGGCGCGGTTGGCTTCGACCCAGGCGCGGTAGCGCAACAGCCGTTCGCTGGCCAGTGTCTTGACCAGAATGCGGCGACGTTCGTGTTTGCCGGAGCGAATCGTTAGCGCGAGGTCGCGTTCGGCGGCATTGACCAGCAGTTCATCGGGCGAGCACGTCGCCGAGACGGGACGTCCGCCCACTTGCACGATCGCGTCGCCTTCGCGAACGCCGAGCCCGGGTTCCGCCAGCGGCGAGTCGACGGCGCGATCCCAAGAATCGCCGCGGTAGATCTTGTCGATGCGGTAGCCTTCGATCCCGGCGTCCCAATGCAAGTCCGCGCCGAGGAAACCGCGCCGGTACTGCGGGGGTTCGCGGTGATCGCCGCCGCTTTCGTAAGCGTGCGACGTACCGAGTTCGCCATGCATCTCCCACATCAGGTCCGAGAGTTCGGCGCGCGTTCGTACGAGCCCAAGCAGTGCGGCGTAGCGTTCGTGAACGAGGTTCCAATCGACGCCCGACATCGTCTCGTCCCAGAACTGCTCGCCTTGCATGCGCCACGCTTCATGGAGCATCTGCGCCCACTCGTCGCGCGGCTCGACCAGCACGCTCGCGCGAGCGAGATCGAGCCAGCCGGTACGGCGATTGGTTTCCGCCATCGGCTTCTCGTCTTCGGGGTACGCGCTCTCATCCGGAAGGTCGCGCAGCGCGTCGATCGCTCGGATGCGCTCGCGCGAGGTATAGACGAGCGTGCGATGGTCGGCCGACAAGCGGATGTCGGCGACATCCGCCTGTACGAACGCATTGCGCTGTTGCTCGAAATCGTAGGCGTAAAGCGTGCCCAACTCATCGTCGTCGTCGGAGTCGCGCCCCGGCGGCTTGATGCCATGCAACGCGAACTTGGTATAGAGGACGCGCCCGCGCGCCGCGACGATGTCGCCGTACTGCCCCTCCTCGACGGGGAAGCCGAGAATGCGCCCGGAGATACCTTCGAAATCGATCTCGACGCGCGTCGGCTTGCGATCGTGCGCGCCGTCATCGTCTTTGTCATCGCGATGCAGCGGCGCGGGTTTCGGCACGAACGGCGAGGGGACGTCGTCGCGAAGGGTAACCAGAAACGGCCGCGACGCCTGGGGAAAACTAAGGTCGAACTGGAGCGCGTCGTAGACCGGGTTGAAGTCGCGATTGGCGATGAAGTAGAGATACTTGCCTTCGGGGTCCCAGGCCGGCCCGCGGTCGACGCGCAGGACGGGCGTGACGGCGTGCACCGTTCCCGACTTCACTTTGAGGATGCGAATGGCCGAGGTGTCCGGATTGGCCGACACGCCGGGGTCGGGGCTGGCCGCGCAGCAGTAGGCGAGCCAGCGGCCGTCCGGCGAAAACGCGAGATCTGCGATCCGCGACGCGTCGCTGCGGTCGAGTACGCGAATTTCACCGTCGTCGAGATCGATGAGCCCCAGTTCGTGACGATGGTTGGCGAACGCCACGATCGCGGATGTTGGCGAGGCGGCGAGTTCGGTTACGCGACCCAGATCGCTGTCGGTGACGATGCGCGGCGCTTCGTCTCCTAGTGCGGTGTGAATCTCGATGCGCTCGCGGCCGCCGGAGTCGCTCACGCAAACGAAGCGCTTCCCGTCGTGCAGCCACTCCGCTTCGCGATAGCGCACCCGGCTGCCGTCGCCATGTGCGACCGCCGCTTCTTCCCAGAGCGGCATCGTGAACGGACGGCCGCGGGCAATGACGGCCAACGCGGTCCCATCGGGGCTGGGCGCAAAACCTTCGAGTTCGTCGCCGATCTCGACGAAGCGGCGCGCGGCCTGCGGTGCGCTGGACGGCGCTTCGATAGCTGGCCGCGCGACCTCGTCCGTCGTTGCATCCCAGACGCAGAGCTGCGCGCCGGCCGTATAGGCGATGCGGCGCCCATCGGTTGAGGGAAAGCGCGCGAAGTACGTCGTCTCGTGCGTGTGGCGTCGCAAATCGGAACCATCCGGAGCGACCGAGTACACGTTGGCGATCCCTTCGTGGTCCGAGAGGAAGGCGACCCGCGTGCCTAGCCACATCGGCCAGCACAGGTTTCCCGGCAGCGTGACGAGGCGCCGATAGGTTCCGTCGCCCGCGGGATCGATCCATAAGTCGCCGGCGGTGCCACCGCGGTAGCGCTTCCAACGCGCCGGGTCATCGTTGTTGCGCCCGATGGCTAGCCGGCCGTCGGCGTGCATCGAGAGGGTCCGCACGTGACCCAACTCGAGCGGCGTCGCCGGGCCGCCGGCCGCGTCGATCCGGAACGCGTGCGTCTCTTTAACGAACGGCGAGATGGCATCCGAAGTGAAAAGGATCGAGCGTCCGTCCGGGGTCCAGCCGCTGACGGTGCAGACCTCGGAGCCCAGGAACGTAAGGCGGCGCGCCGGGCCGCCGCCTGCCGGCATGACGTAGACCTCCGGATGTCCCTCCTCGCGTCCGACGAAGGCGAGCAGGGTCCCATCCGGTGAGAGGCGCGGCAAACCGACCTCGCCGGCGCCGGCCGTGAGGCGCCGCGCGGTCCCCCCGGTCCGCGGGACGGTCCAGAGGTCGTCCTCGCAGACAAAGACGATCGTGTCTTGGGCGATCGTCGCCTGACGGTAGTATCCAGCCTTGTTCATCGCCCGCCATCTCTTGGCGCCGAGCCCAGGGCGCTCCCACCGTCGGCGGAGGCCAGGCCGCCGAGCGCGCGAAGGTCGGCGCGTGGGCGGTTTCCGGGAACACCTGATCGATCGGTACTTCGGCTTTCGCGAGCGCTACGTCGCGGCGGTGGCCGAGCGCGCTCCGGCCAGCCTGCGGATGGCGATCGTCGCCGAGATCGCCAGGCTCGGCTTCCTGCTCGCCGGCTGCGGACTGATCTGCGCGGTGTTCGCGGTGCTCGCATGGGGAGCGTTGCAGCGCGAAGGCGTGACGCTGTGGCCGAGCGTCTTCGTTCTCTGCGCGCTGGTCGCGGGTCTGGCTTCTTCGCTCAGCGTGCGTGGACTGGCGGTTGCGGCGAGGCGATTGCGCGCGTTGCGGGAGGGCGGTTCCTAGGATTCCCCGCAACTCTGCGCCGATGGACGACGACGCGCTGATCGAGGGTTTTCTCGCGGGAAGTCCGCGCGCGCTGGCGAGGGCGATCTCGCGCTCTGAGCGCGGCGCGGGCGCCGCGATCGTCGGGAGCGTCTATTCGCGCGCCGGACGAGCGCTGACCCTCGGCCTAACCGGACCGCCCGGTGTCGGGAAATCGACGCTCTGCGCCGGGCTCGTGAAGGGCGCGCGCGAACGCGGGAAGACGGTCGGCGTCGTTTCGGTCGATCCCTCGTCGCCCTTCTCGCACGGCGCGATCCTGGGAGATCGCATTCGCCTCGCCGAGCACTTCACCGATGCCGGCGTCTTCATTCGCTCGATGGCGAGCCGCGGCCACTTGGGCGGCTTAGCCGGCGCGACCGGCGACGCCGTCGCGCTGATGGATGCGTTTGGGTTGAACGTCGTCATCGTCGAAACCGTCGGGGTCGGCCAATCGGAAATCGAAATCGCCGAACTCGCCGATACGACCGTCGTCGTCCTACAGCCGGGCAGCGGCGACTCGGTGCAGTTGCTTAAGGCCGGCATTCTCGAGATCGCCGACGTGTTCGTGGTCAACAAGGCCGATCACCCGATGGCCCTGCAGTTGCGACGCGAGATTCGCTCGATGATGGAGATGCTCGACTTTCACGGGTGGGTCCCGAGTTTGGTCGCGACGCGCGCCAGCGAGGGAGCCGGGATCGCCGAGTTGTGGGAAGCGATCGAGGCGCACGCGGCGTACCTGCGCGAGAGCGGCGAACTCGATGCCAAGCGCCGCTCGGCCTTCGCGCACCGCGTGCGCGAACTCGCGCGCGGTAAGATCGATGCGAAGCTCGACGCCGAACTCGCGCGCACGCTTGGTCCAGAACCTCTCGGCGACCCCTACGCCGCCGCCGACCGGCTCCTCACCGCGGTGGCGCCCGCGGCGCGTGAAGCGACGCATTCCCCGGTTCGCGCGCTGCGGCTTCGCTCCACGGTGAAGGGACTCTAAGGCGCGAATGGCGGTTTGGGTCATTTTATCCCGTGCGGCGTGGGATCTCGTCGGGTTCGCCGTGGTTCCGGCGGCCGTGGCCTGCGCGGCGCATGCCGTCTTTCGTCGCTTCGTTCCGGCCCGGAAACTGCTCCCCCATCACGACGTCGCAAGCCGCGCAACGTTTGGTCCCCGCTGCCGAAGGTTTGCAGCGTTGCGTCGCTTCCGGTCTGCACGCTCGTCCCCGCAAACGCGACGATCGTCGGCGCGTAGCAGAGGTCGCCGCTTGCGCCCCGCAATAGCAGCGTGAGCGCGACGCCGCCTTCGTTTGAGGGAACGTGCTGAAACGTAGCGCAGGGTCCCGGGGGCCGAAGGATACTGGTCGCTAGCATTTTCGACGCTCGCGTCGCGTTGGTAGAGCGCGAGCTTCTCCAAAAGCCGCCCGTTCAGATGCGTGGCGACGGCTGCGTACTACTGCAGCGTCCGGGCGAACGTGTAGTTCGGACGCCCTTCTTGCTGTTGATCGGCCGCGCTGAGGGCCGAAAAGCGTGCGGAGCAACGCGTCGGTCGTCTGCAGCGGCGCCGCCGCAATCGCGGCG
>JBDTCF010000054.1:0-10615 GCA_039923715.1 Vulcanimicrobiaceae bacterium | reverse complement strand
CCGCGCGACGCGCACGCGCTCAGCGCGCACGTCGCAACGGCTAGGGCGACGACCCGCACATATCGGCGAGCGATTTTAGAGCGTCCCCCAGCCGTACGAGACGACCTGCGGCGACGACGCGGCGAGGGTTTGCGACGACGTTGCACGCGCGGCCACCGGAACGGCGCGCTGAACGGGCAGCGTGTGGCGGACCGGTGCGCTGAAAGCCATGTGTTGCGGCGCACGATTCGCCTTGGCTACGATCAGGCTGTGTTTGAGTTGCGCGATCCGATCGTTTTGCCGGACGACGGCCGAGTGTTGGATGGCAACTTCGTGCTTGTACTCGCTCACGAGCGCGACCTCGTTCGCGTACGCACTGCGTTCCGACTCGTAGGCGGCTTGCGCGTTGCTGCGCTGCTGCTCGGTGTACGCTTGCCGGCGCGCGTCCTCGGCGTACCGCTCGTGAACCTTCTTGTTGTGATTCACGATTAAGAGCGTGGCCGCTGCAGCGCCGCCGAGCAGAAGGATGTTGCGGGTCGAGGCCGCACCGTCGGCACGCGCCGGTTGCATGGAAAACAGGGGAGCGCAGAGCGCCGCTCCGAGGGCAACGATAACGATTTGGCGTGGCATCATCATGGGGTGTGGTCCTCCAGGCGTGTTCCTACCCGGACAACGCCCCTACAATCACCTCGGTTCCAAACTTTTTGTCGGCGGGACAGCGAGGGTCCGTTCCGCCCCAGGGAGCAGCCGCTCGGTCCGCCAAATCTGTTAGCCCACTTTGCTCTTTGGACGCCGCCTCGCGGACGGGGCGGGATCCCGCATCAGAAGGACGAGACAGCCCGTGGCCATCCAAGTCGAACCGAATTCGGGCGCGCTATCGCGCCTCGAGTGGGATCATTTGCACTTCTACGTTGGGAACGCCAAGCAAGCGGCGCACTACTACGCGACCGCCTTCGGCTTCACGCTGATCGCCTACGCCGGTCCCGAAACCGGCATGCGCGACCGCGCCTCGTACGTGCTCGAGCAGGACCGCTTGCGCTTCGTGCTGACGAGCCCGCTCGGTTCGGACGGTGAGATCGCTGACTTCGTCCGCATCCACGGCGACGGCGTTCACGACGTGGCCCTGCGCGTTCCGAACGCGAAAGCGGCCTTGGCCGCCGCGGCCGAGGGTGGCGCGCGGGTCGTCGCGGAGCCAAGCGAACTCGCCGACGACGACGGAACGGTCGGCCTCGCCACGATCGCAACGTACGGCGACACGGTGCACACCTTCGTGGCGCGCGAGGCCTACCACGGCCTCTTTCTGCCAGGGTACGTGGCGGCGTCGTCGATCGCGCGCGCCCCGAATCGCGGCCGGCTCAGCCACATCGATCACGTCGTCGGCAACGTCGGTTGGAACGAGATGGACCGCTGGTGCGACTACTACGCGCGCGTCTTTGGCTTTACGCAGCTCGTCTCGTTCGACGACAAGGACATCTCGACTGAGTTCACCGCGCTGCGTTCGAAAGTGATGTCCGATGCCGAGCGCCGCGTCAAGTTTCCGATCAACGAACCCGCCGAAGGGAAGAAACGCTCGCAGATCGAGGAGTACCTCGACTTCTGGAAGGGCGCCGGCGTGCAGCACGTCGCGATCGCGACCGACGACATCATCGCGACGGTCAAGAACCTGCGCGCCAACGGCGTCGCCTTTCTCGAAGCACCTCCGGCGTACTACGACGCGCTCCCCAGCCGAATCGGACCGATCGCCGAAGCGATCGCCGAACTCAAGGACCTCGGAATCCTCGTCGACCGCGACGACCTGGGCTATATGCTGCAGATCTTCACGAAGCCGCTGCAAGATCGCCCGACGCTGTTCTTCGAGATCATCCAGCGCAAGGGCAGCCTCTCGTTCGGTCGCGGCAACTTCAAGGCGCTCTTCGTCGCCATCGAAGAAGAACAGGGAAAGCGAGGGACACTCTAGTGACGGTCGTGCACCGGATCCTTCGCCTTTTGCCGGCGGCCGTTTTGGCCGCCGGCGTACTTTCGGCCGCGCCGGCTGTCGCCGCGGTCGCCCCGGCGGCGCCCTCACCAGCGGCGGACTCCGGCGACGGCGCCGCCTACGCCAAGGTCACGCACGGCGCCGAGCGCGCGGCCGGATTGTTCACGCTGTGGCGTAAGGACGATCACGTCCTGATGGAGATCGGCCGCGACCAACTCGACAAGGACTATCTCGAACACGCGGTCCCCGCGAACGGTCTGGGCGGCTTCGGCTTTCATTCGGGCGACATGTTCGCTCAGGGCGCGCGCATCGTGCGCTTCCATCTCGCCGGCAAACACGTCGTCATGATCTGGCCGCACGAACGCTTCCTGGCTAAGGACGGAACGCCGCTGGCGACGGCGGTCCGCGAGTCGACGGCCGACTCGGTCGCCGCACTGCTGCCGGTCATTGCCGATAATCCCTCGAGCGGGGCCGAACTGGTCGATCTGACCCCGCTGTTGGGCGATATGCTCGATCTCGGCAACCAACTCTCCGACGCCGTCGACAACCCGAAGAGTCCGCAGGGCGGCTATCGCATCGACCCGACGCGCAGTTACTTCGGACCGATCAAGGCGTTCCCCAAGAACGTCATCGTCGAGGCCGATGAGACGTTTGCTTCCGCGAAGCCGGATGCGATCGACACAGTCCCCGACGCCCGTTTCATCCAGATGCGCGTGAAGTACAACTTCACCGACGTTCTCAGCTCGCCCGATTACATGCCACGGCTCTACGACGACCGCGTCGGCTTCTGGGAAGACCCGCACGTCCAGTTCGCCGACGACACCAAGCGCGACAATTACCTCTGGTACGTCCTGCGTTGGAACGTGGAGCCGAGCGACCCCTCGAAAGCGCTTTCGCCACCTAAGAAGCCGATCGTGTTCTATCTCGACAACTCGATTCCGACCGAGTATCGCGGGCCGATTCGCGAGGGTATTCTGGAGTGGAACAAAGCCTTCGCTCGTCTGGGCGTTTCGAACGCGGTCGAGGTGAAGGATGCTCCGACCGATCCCTCCTGGGATCCGGACGACATCCGCTACAGCGTCGTGCGCTGGGTGACCGACGCGCAGAGCGAGTTCGGCGCCGAAGCGCAACTCGTCTGGGACCCCCGGACGGGTGAGATCTTCCGCGGCGGCGTCCTGCTCGACGCGAACCTGGTGCGCTTTGCGAAGTTCGGCGAACGCAACATCATCGCGCCGTTGGCGTCGCCGCTTGCCAACGTGGACGAGATCCATCCGCTGATGCCGAGTTCCTCGGAGAGGCCGCTGCACGACGAGCGCGCGTTCGCGCGCGGAGAAAACGCGCAAGCGGCGTTCGGCGCAACCGCGCTCACCATGATGGGTGACGGGATGAGCCTCGACACCTTCGCCCGCGCCCGGCTCAAAGCGGTGGTCATGCACGAAGTCGGACACGACTTCGGCCTCTCGCACAACTTCATCGGACACAATGCGTACACTGCAGCGAACCTGAAGAGCCGTTCGTTCACGCTCGCCAACGGAACGTCTTCGTCCGTGATGGACTACTGGCCGATCAACATTTGGCCGAAGGGCGTCTCGCAGGGAACGTACTACCCAACCACGATCGGCCCGTACGACTATCACGTCATTCACTGGGGCTACAGTCGCATCCCGAACGCGACCAGCCCGAACGCCGAGGTCCCGACGCTCTCGCGTTGGGCATCGGCCGCCGTCGCGCCCCGCTATGCGTTCGCCGGGGACGAGGACGGTTCGTTCGACGGACACGCGGTCGACCCACGAACCGCACCCTTCATGGCCACGAATCGCCCGATCGAGTGGTGTGCGACGCAACTCGCGCTCACCCAACGATTGATGCGGGGCCTCGACCGCCAGTTCCCAGCCCCACAGCAGCCCTGGGAGGACGAACGCTCGGCGTTTCTTAGCCTCTTCGCACGCTATCAGACCTGCGCGAGTTCGATGTCGCACTATATCGGCGCAGAGTACCTGACGCGTGGCCGCGTCGGCGATCCGGGCGTCACGACGCCGCTGCGGCCGGTCGCCCGCGCCGAAGAACTGCGCGCGTTCGGAATGATCGATCGCTATCTTCTCTCGGAAGGCGCTTGGCAGTTGTCCCCGACGACTTTGCGCCGGCTCGTCTACACCGAGTACATGCCGTTTTCGAACTTCGGCTACGACCCGGCGCCGCGGCACGACCTCCCGGTCGTCGAACTTATCGGCGCAATGCAGAACCAAACGCTTGCCTATGCGTTCTCGCCGCTGGTCCTGCAACGGCTCGCCGACCTTCCCACCAAGACGCGTGCGGGCCAAACGATGAGCCTGGCCGACCTGTTCGGTTGGACGCAACACGGCGTGTTCGCGGACCTTGCTGGAAAAAAACCGGCCGGCACGCAAATTCACCGTAACCTTCAGCGGCGCTACGCCCGGCTGTTAGCGCTGATGATCACGGCGCCGGTCGCAGGGACGCCGTACGACGCGCAGGCGCTGGCCCGGCTGGAACTGGTCGACCTGCGGGGCACTATCGCGCGCGACGTGCGCCGGCCTGGACTCGACGTGCAGACCCGCGCGCACCTGGAGGCGATGAACGTCGACGTCGCGCGGGCGCTGGAAGCTCGCCAGGTGGTTCCGGCGGGGCTGGGAACCACGCACTAGGAGCCTGAACTTGAGGTCCGCCCAATGATCGAATCTCTTGCCCGCCCGCAACTCGACCGCGATGCGCTCGTCGAACGTTACTGCACGAACCGTCGCCACTCGGCGGCCATCTTTGCGCTCGTGCCCGCCGACGGGTACCTCGAGCGACCGATCCCGTTGCGTCACCCGCTCGCGTTCTACGAGGGGCATCTACCGGCGTTCTCCGCGATCACCCTATTGCGAAAGGCGCTGGGCGAACCCGCGATCGACGAAGCGTTCGAAACGCTGTTTCGGCGCGGAATCGATCCCGCAAGCGAAGCCGAGGCCGCCGCCAAAGGGGTACCGGTCTGGCCGGCGCACGCGGCGATCGCCGCCTACGGCGCGCGGGTCGATGCGCTGATCGTCGACGCGCTGGCGCGCGCGCCAATCGACGACGGCGCGCGTTCGCCGTTGCTCGAGCGTGCCGAAGCCGCCTATAACATCCTCGAGCACGAGGAGATGCATCACGAAACGCTGCTCTACATTCTCAATCGCATCGCCCCCGAGCGAAAGCACAGCAACGGCCGGTTAAGCCGCTCGAAAGAACGTCCACCCGCGGCGACCGGCCGCGTCACCATTCCGGGGGGGATCGCCGTTCTTGGTGCGCAGCGCGGTGCGCTCGCCTTCGGATGGGACAACGAGTTCGAACGGAGCGAGCGCGCGGTCGGTGCGTTCGAGATCGACGTCAATCCGGTGACCAACGCCGAATACCTCGCCTTCGTGCGCGAGGGCGGCCCCGTTCCGTCGTTTTGGATCCCGCGCAGCGACGGGTTCGCGCTGCTCGCGCAATTCGAAACACTGGATCCCATGCCCGGAACCTGGCCGGTCTACGCGACCCAGGAACAAGCCGCCGCGTACACCGCGTGGCGCGGCGCGCGGCTCGTCACCGAAGCCGAGTACGACCGGGCGGCCTACGGTTCGCCGAGCGACGTGGAGCGCCGCTATCCTTGGGGCGACGCGGAGCCGACCGCAGCGCACGGGAACTTCGACTTCCACCGCTACGATCCGCAGTCGGTCGGGAGCGCACCGCTCGGAGCGAGCGCTTGGGGCGTCGCCGATCTGCTCGGGAACGGTTGGGAGTGGACCTCGACTCCGTTCGCTCCGCTGCCGGGGTTCGCGCCGATGGCTTCTTACCCCGAGTACTCGGCCGACTTCTTTGACGGCGTCCACTACGTGATGAAGGGCGCCTCGCCCGTCACCTCCGTCCATCACCTGCGACGCAGCTTCCGCAACTGGTATCGCTCGGACTATCCTTACGCCTACGCCAAGTTCCGCTGCGCGTACGACTGACTAGCTCGCGGCAACACCAGCCGGCGCCGCGATGCGCGAATGGAGTTCGGCGTCGAGCACGTCGAGAAATTGCTCCGTCGTGAGCCACGCCTGCCGCGGGCCGACGAGCAGGGCCAAATCCTTCGTCATCTTTCCGCTCTCGACGGTATCGATGCAGACCCGTTCGAGGGTCTGCGCGAAGCGCTCGAGCGCCGGGGTGCTGTCGAGCTTGCCACGGTGCGCGAGGCCGCGGGTCCACGCGAAAATGGACGCGATTGGATTCGTCGAGGTCGGCTTGCCCGCTTGATGCTGCCGAAAGTGGCGCGTCACCGTCCCGTGCGCGGCTTCGGCTTCGATGGTCTTCCCGTCCGGGGTCATGAGGACCGACGTCATCAGCCCGAGCGAACCGAAACCCTGCGCGACCGTATCGGACTGCACGTCGCCGTCGTAGTTCTTGCACGCCCACACGAACCCGCCGTTCCACTTCAGCGCGGCGGCGACCATATCGTCGATCAGGCGATGTTCGTAGGTTAGACCGCGCGCATCGTACCGCGCCTTAAATTCGGCCTCGAAGACGCGAGCGAAGATGTCTTTGAAACGGCCGTCGTAGGTCTTGAGGATCGTGTTCTTCGTCGAGAGGTAGACCGGCCAGCCGCGGACCAAGCCGTAGTTGAGGCAGGCCCGGGCGAACCCGCGAATCGACTCGTCGACGTTGTACATCGCGAGCGCCACGCCCGGAGTTTTGAAGGTGAAGACCTCGTGCTCGACGGGTTCGCCGCCGTCGGCCGGCGTAAACGTCATGGTCAGGCTCCCGGCGCCGGGGATGATGATGTCGGTCGCGCGGTACTGGTCGCCGAAGGCGTGACGGCCGATCACGATCGGCTGCGTCCAGCCCGGAACGAGGCGCGGGATGTTCCGGCACACGATCGGCTCGCGGAAGACCGTCCCGTCGAGTTCGTTGCGAATCGTCCCGTTGGGTGATTTCCACATCGCCTTAAGGCCGAACTCGGCGACCCGGGCTTCGTCGGGCGTGATCGTCGCGCACTTGACGCCGACGCCGTGTTCCTTGATCGCGCGCGCCGCATCCAGCGTGACCCGGTCGTCGGTCGCGTCGCGGTGCTCCATGCCCAGGTCAAACGAAATCAGCTCCACGTCGAGATACGGCAGAATCAACTTGCGCTTGATAAAATCCCAGATGATCCGCGTCATCTCGTCACCGTCGAGTTCGACGACCGGCTTCGCGACCTTGATCTTTTCCACGCTTTGAGGTTCCTCCAGCCAGGCCGTTACGCGGCCTGGCGCGCATTTTCCGCTCGATGCCGCCTGGGGATGCTCCGCACGCCACCCGTATCGTGAGCCTCCTGCCGAGTGCGACCGAAATCGTCTTCGCGCTCGGCTTGGGCGAGCGATTGGTGGGCGTCACGCACGAGTGCGACTTTCCCGCGGAGGCGCGCATGAAGCCCGTCTTGACGACGAGCGCGTTGCCGAGCGCGGTCGCAGCCGGCGAGATCGACCGTCACGTCCGCGCCAGCGTCCACGCCGGCTCCAGCCTGTATGCGCTCGATTCCGAGCTTCTCGAGCGGCTCGCGCCCGATCTGATCCTGACGCAAGAACTCTGCGCGGTTTGCGCCGTTTCGTACGATATCGTGGCCCGCGCGGCACGACGCCTGCGCGGCGACCCGCGCATCGTTTCGCTGGAACCGGCTTCGCTCGAGGACCTCTACGCAAACGTTACGACGATCGGCGAACGGACCGGCGTCCCGGAGGCCGCGCGATCGCTCATCGGGGCGCTGCGCACGCGTACGGCGGCGCTTGCCGGCGCGGTGGCGGGATTGAACCGTCCCCGCACGCTGCTGCTGGAGTGGAGCGACCCGCCGATGAGCGCCGGACACTGGATCCCGGAGTTGATCGAACTCGCAGGCGGCGTGCCGGTCCTCGCCAACCCCCGCGCGAATTCGACGACGCTCGCGTGGGACGCGATTGCGGCGGCCGATCCCGACGTCATCTTGGTCGCCCCGTGCGGCTTCGATCTCGCGGCAACCCGCACCGCCGTCGCGCGACTAGCCGAAGGCGAGCGCGCCTGGGGCGCGTTGCGCGCGGTGCGCGAAGGTCGCGCCTACGCGCTGGACGGAAACGCTTACGTCAGCCGGCCCGGACCACGCCTGGTCGATACCGCCGAGATATTCGCCCGCATCCTCCACGGCACCGCGTTCGCAGCAGGCCCGCTCGCTACGAACGTTCCTCCACCATATTGCCGGGTTCGCTGAAACGCTCGATCGACTCCACGATCGAGCGGCGGGCTTCGGCGGCGTCGCGCCAACCTTGCGTGCTCGTCTTCTTCCCTTCGAGCAATTTGTACGTTTCGAAGAAGTGTGAGATCGTGCGCAGCGTGTGCGGGAACACCTGCGAGACGTTGTGCACGTCGGCGTAGGCGGGCTCGCCGACCGGGACCGCCAGAACCTTGTCGTCGGGTAGACCGTCGTCGATCATCTTGAGCAGCCCAATCGGACGCGCCACCACGAGGCAACCCGGAAAGGTCGGCTGGACGACCAGAATGAGGACGTCGAGCGGATCACCGTCCTCGGCCAGCGTACGCGGCGCGAAGCCGTAGTCGCCAGGATAGTGAATCGGTGAGTGCAACGCGCGGTCGAGCCGGAAGATGTCGAGGGTCTTGTCGTATTCGTACTTATTGCGAGAGCCTTCCGGGATCTCGACCACCACGTTGATCTCTTCGGGGGCTCGCTCGCCGATGGGCAAATCGAGCCGGTTACTGCGAGGCCGTCTCACCGTGCCGGCGCTTTCGGCTCCCCTACTTCTTTAGGTCGGGATGGCCTTCGTGCGAGACGAGCAGGTCGTGCATGTCGTTGGCGTGCTCTTCTTCAACCGCAAGGATGCCTTCGATCATGGTACGCGTCGTCGGATCTTTGTCCGCAAAAAACCGAACGAGGTCGCGGTAGTGCTCGACGGCAATCCGCTCGGCAACGAGATTCTCTTTGATCATGCCGATCAGGTTGAGGTTGCCCGCGCCGTACTGCGAGGCCGACCGTGACGCCAGGCCCTCGGGATCGAGATTCGGCGTGCCGCCCAGTTGATTGATTCGCTCGGCAACCTCTTGCGCGTGCCCCTGCTCCTCCTTCGCGTGTTGGGCGAATTCGGCGCGAACGGCCTCGCTATCGATGCCGGTCGCGGAAATCGCATGCATGGTGTAGCGCAGCACGCAGACGATTTCGGTGGCCAGGACGTTCTGCAGGATGTCGATCGTCTGCTGGGGGTCGCCTTGGTAGTTCTTGGTGATCGCACCGTCACCGATGTGCTCGCGGGCGCGGCGACGAAGTTCGACGACATCCGTCAAAAACGGCTTTTCCTTGGAGCTGCTCATGAGAACGAGGGGTACCCCTTTCGACGAAGGCGGCTTGGCTGTTCCGAACGCTTATACCCAGGCTCGGTCGCTCCCTCGCATAAACGAGTTCGAAGGGACCGCAGCCGTTCTCGGCGAGCGTTCATTTCAATTGATGGAGCCAGACCTGATTGCCATCGGGATCGTGCACGACGGATATCCAGCAATTTGTGAGTTCGTGCGGTTCGCTCGCCTCGACGCCGCGCTCCGCCAGGCTGTTGCGAAAAGCCGGTAGGTCGGCGACCTCGAGCGCGAGCGATTGCGCGGTTCCCGGGGTTCCGACCTGCTTGAAGTTTCCGACTCCGAAGGTCGCGCCGTCGACGTCAAACTCGACCCAGAACTCCTGGTCGATCCCGCCTTGCTTGAGGCCGAGCGCATCGCGATAGAAGGCGACCGCGCGCGGCACGTCGGTGACCGGATACATCAGAAACGCAATGCCGGCAACGGCCATAGCGGTGAACTCCTTCTTTAAAACCGAGGTATTTGGGCGAGCAGTTAGACGCTCAGCGAGACCCGCCCCGCCGCCAGGGCCATCCGCAGGAACCGTCGTAGGTCGAGGTCGTGCCCAAGGGACACAAGCGAACTCGCGAGGCGATCGTCTCGATCTGCGCGCGCCTGTCGATACGCGGTCTCGTCGCGGGTACCAGCGGGAACGTGAGCGTCCGGCTCGCCGACGGAACGATCCTCGTGACCCCGACCGGCCTTTCGCTACGCGCTTTGCGACCCAATCAGCTCGCGCACATCGACGCCGCCGGCGCGTACGTGGCCGAGGGTCCGCGCGCGACAAGCGAACTGCCGCTGCATCTGGCCGCGTATCGGGCGCGGGCCGATATCTGCTGCGTCGTGCACACGCACCCGACCGCCTGCACGGCGTGGTCGAAATCCGGCGCCCTCTTTCCGCTCGACACGGTCGGCGCGGCCGAGTCGCTTGGCCCGATCGCGTTCGTGGCGTACCGGCGGCCCGGGTCGGCCGAGCTGGCCGAGGCGTGTGCGCTCGCGCTCGGCGGCGCCGACGCCGTCCTGATGGAGCGGCACGGGCTCAGCGCCGTTGCGGGCGATCTTGAGCGCGCGTTCGAGATCACGGACCTAGCGGAACAGACCGCCGCCATCGAGCTGGGGGTCGCGATGCTCGCAAAGGTCCGACCCACCGGGGAAGCGTAGAGCGCGCACCGGGCCGGCCGACCGCGTGGAGAGGTGGCAGAGTGGTCGAATGCACTCGCTTGGAAAGCGAGCAGACCTTCACGGGTCTCGGGAGTTCGAATCTCCCCCTCTCCGCCAGGGTCTGCTCGCTTTCAGCGGAGCCGAAGGCGAAGC
>JBDTCF010000053.1:0-6586 GCA_039923715.1 Vulcanimicrobiaceae bacterium | reverse complement strand
GTCCCCGAAGGCGTGCACGCCACGGTCGTCGCCATCAACTTTCTCAATCCGCTCGCGTACCTTGGGACCGTCTCCGATAAGGGCGTGCAATCGCTCCTGCCGGTTGCGTTGAACGCGCGCATCGGACTCGCGTGGCTGCTCGCGATCCTCACCACGTCCCTCGCCATCTATCTCTGGCAGCGCCGGGAGGTATAACACATGCGCTATCTCGGAACGTCGTTCTCGCTCACCCTCGGCGCGTGGAAGTTGCGCCTGCGCGTCGATCTGGAGGACGCGCTTGACGGCGATGAAGTCGAGGCGCACGCTCGCGCGTCGGCGCCGGCCTCGTTCGCCGAATCGGCTATTTCAAGATGAACGAAGACGGGTGCGCGGGTCGATCGTAGTGCCATTTGCCGCCGCGCGCAACGTAGAAAAACACGTTGGGGTCGACCTGATCTCCGGTGGGAAGAAACTGGCGGGGCCCGACGAGCGTGTCGTAGTTCGTCGGCAACGTGAGCGCCCGCAAGAGTGCACCGCGATCGGTCGCTCCCGTTCTGTGAATCGCCGCAACCGCCACTTGCGCGGCCGCATAACCGAAGGCCGCGAGCGGGGACATCGCACCGTAACGCTGCTCGTAGTCGCTACGAATGTGGAAAACCGAGGGTGCGAGTTCGAGCGGCGGGAGCGGTGACGAGACGACGAGACCATCGCCGGTGCTTCCGAGCGCTTTGAACGTCGCGGTGTTGTAGAAACCCTGCGAAGCGAGCAGCGGGCCGCTGTACCCTTGGGCCCGTAGGGATCCGACGAGCGCGCCCATGTCGGCGGTATTCCCGGCGAGAAACACGAGATCGGGTTGCGCCGCGAGTCCCTTCTTCGCGGCTAGGTCGAACTTCGGCTTGTCGTAGGCGAACTGCACGTCGAAGGTCCCGATCTTATCGGCTTCGGCCTGTTGGATGAACCCGACGGCGACGTCGTAACCGTAGTCGCCGTCCTGGTAGAAGACGACCGCCTTTTTGGGTTTGTATCGGTCGAGCGCGTACTTCGCGCCGAGTCGGCCTTCGGACGAGTCTTTCACCGAGATGCGCAGGACGTTGGTTAATCCATCGCCGGTGATGCGGTCGAAGGTCGAGACCGGCACGATCAGCGGCATCCCTTTGTTGTTGTAAACCTTTGCCGCGGCTTCCGTCGCTTGACCGCCGAGATGCCCGACCACGCACAGCACCTGCGGGTTGTCGATCGCGAAACCGGCGCTAACGATGGCTTCGGCCAGCAGGTTCTGGTCGTCGAAGGTCTGCATCTGATAGACCTTGTCGAGCGTCCCATGCAGCCGGTTCGCGTCGTCGCAGGCCTGGCGGACGCCGTTGGCGATTTGCTCGCCGAGCCGCGACTCGTCGCCGGTGAAGGGGCCGCAGACGGCAATCGTCGCGACGCTCTGATACGGCGCGTCAAGCGAGGCGGCGGCGCGTGCCCGGCGCGTTCCCGCGAGCGCGAGGGCCGCCGCCCCGCCGAGAAACGCGCCTCGCCGAACTATCCGCGCCACGAGACGAACCCGCCGAGCGTCGAGGCCAGAAATGCGACCGAGAAGATCATATTGCTCACAAAGACTCGTTCGTTGAGAACGAACAGACTCTTCGCGGTCGTGACGAGATGCCGTTCGTAGGCCGTCAACACGAGCGCGCTCGCGAGGCCGAGGTAGTATGCGAGCCCGGCGCCCGAGAAAGCCCCGGCGGCTGCGAGCAGGGCGATCATGGCGATGTGAAGGGCGATTGGAAGCGTTTGCCCGCTGCGCTCGCCGAAACGAGCGGGGATCGAACGAATCCCTTGGTCGACATCGACGTCGCGGTCCATCAGCGCGTAGATGATGTCGAAGCCGGCAACCCAAACCGTGACCGCCACGAACAGGGCGATGGCGGCCGGCGAAAACGTGCCGGCGATCGCGATGTAGGCGCCGAGCGGGGCGAGCCCGTCGATCGCGCCGAGGACGAAATGGGTGGTCCAGGTGAAGCGCTTGCACAGCGGGTACGCAAGCAGGGCCAGCACGGCGATCGGAGCCAGGGCGACGCACAGCGGATTGAGGTGCCAGGCTGCGACGACGAGCAACGCCAAGCCCGCGAGCGTTGCGTAGACCATCGTTTGCGGCGCGAGCGCGCCGGTGGCGAGCGCCCGCCGTGCGGTGCGCGGGTTACGGGCGTCGATATCGCGGTCGAAGTAACGGTTGGCCGCCATCGCGGCGGTGCGAGCCCCTAAGACCGCAAGCGTGATCCACACGAGCTGCGCGACGGTCGGCAGCCCTCGTGCGGCGAGAACCGCGCCGACGTAAGCAAATGGGAGCGCGAACAGCGTGTGCTCGATTCGAATGTCGCGCAGGAAGAGCCGCAGCGATTTCAATGCGTTCCCTTCAGGCGGTAAGGTTCGTCGTCGTCGTCGCCGTCCGGCGCTACGAACGGTGGCGATGACAGGAGCGTGCGCAGTGCGGCCTCCCCTTGTCCGGACCACGCATTCGGTGCGAACGCCACGTCTTGGAGGCCATACTCTTGCCAGCGATTGGTCACGAGGGCGCGGGTCCGCGCGTCCATCACGATCTCGGGCGGCCACGTCCGCCGGTATCCTTCGCTCGGCCCCTTCCGGGTCGCGTCGATTCCGAGCTTGTGTCCGAGCGCGCTCAGATGGGAGCCGCTGTGGTCGAGGTCGTCCACCGGCCCCGGCATCACGACGAGGTCGCGCGAAGGGTCGACGTTGTTGAGTGCGTTCCAAGCCACCGCTCGGACGTCGTGCACGTCGACGCCCTCGTCGACGATCAAGAGCGTTCGCGTGAGCATCATCATGTGACCGAGACCCCAGAGTGCGTTCATCACCTTGTTCGCTTGTCCCGGGTAGGACTTGCGGATGGCGACGATCGCGAGGTTATGGAAGCCACCCTCAACCGGTAAGTTGTAGTCGACGATCTCTGGAACGACCAACTGCAGCAGCGGCAAGAAGATGCGTTCGGTCGCTTTTCCGAGCCAGGCGTCTTCCATCGGCGGTTTTCCGACGACCGTCGCCGCGTAGATCGGCTTCGTTCGATGCGTAATGCAGTGAAGGTGGAACGTCGGGTAGCGATCTTCCAAGCTGTAGACGCCGGTATGGTCGCCGAAGGGGCCTTCGATGCGCAGATCATCGTTATCGACTTCGCCTTCGAGAACGAACTCGGCATCTGCGGGAACCTTGAGATCGACCGTGAGCGCGCGCACCATGCGAACGGAGCGTCCGCGCAGGAACCCGGCAAATGCAATTTCGTCGATGCCCGGCGGCAACGGAGCGCTGGCGGCATAGGTAATCGCGGGGTCCGCTCCGATCGCGATCGCGATCGGGACGCGCCGGCCCCACTTCGACGCGTGCGCGCGACCCTGCTTGTGCCGCTGCCAATGCATGCCCGTCGTGCGCGTGTCGTAGATCTGGATGCGGTACATCCCAACATTTTGCGCGCCGGTTTCGGGGTCTTTGGTAAACACCAGCGGAAGCGTGATGAAGGGTCCGCCATCGAGCGGCCACGTCGTGAGAACCGGTAGCGTGCGCAGATCGGGATCGCGCTCGACAACTTCTTGTACCGGCGCATCTTTGACCGTTCGCGGGAGGGCGGTCGCGATCGAACCGAGCGCGATCAACTTCGCGAACCGAGCCATGCTGCCGCGCGGAACGCGCATGTCGACGGCCGCCCGTACACGACCGGCGACCTCCTCGAGCGAGCGCGCGCCAAATGCCATCGTCATTCGTCGTTCCGAGCCGAACTGGTTGGTCAGAACGGGATACGACGACCCCGCGACGTTACGAAACAGCAGCGCCGGGCCGCCGGCCTTGGCGATCCGGTCGGTGATTTCGGCGATCTCGAGCCGTGGATCGACGCGAACGTCGACGTCGACGAGTTCGCCGGCGCGACGGAGCGCGCGAACGAACTGCCCCAGCGAGTCAAAGACCATCGGGCGGGCTCTTGGACGGGAAGCCTGCCATGCCCCGTTCGGCGAGAAGGCTAGTCGTCGTCGGGCGGCTCCTCGACCAACGGCGTGCGTTCGAAATAGGCCGCGTCGAGGGGCGAACGAACGGCGGCGTACGTTCTCGGCGGCTTGCTAAAATCGAAGCAGTCCGCGAACGCATCGGCGCGCAGGTCGGTGGTTCCCAAGCTTCCGAGCCCGTACGTCTGCTCGATAAACTTCAGGATGCTCGCGAATTCGTGTTGCACGTGCGAAACGTACCCGCGCTTCGCGTAGGGCGAGACGACGAGCAGCGGGACACGGAAACCCAGACCCATCGCGTCGAGTTGCGGCGGAGCGACGTGATCGTACCAGCCACCCCAGTCGTCCCACACGACGAAGATCGCCGAATCCTTCCAGTATGGGCTTTGTCCGACTGCATTCACGATCGAGGCGACCCATTCAGGACCTTTGTTCGTCGCGATCGTCACGTTGCGAAAGCGGGGCTGCCGCGGGTACGCATGGTCGGAAGTCGATGCCGTCGGAATGACCCAACTGACCTGCGGCAGCGTCCCGTGTGCGATGTCGTCGAGCACCCGGTGCTCGGGGGTGACCACGTCGTTCTCCCAATCGGGGCCGTACCGAATCGCTTTGATCGCATCGAAGGCCGACCACACGGCACCCAAGTGGTTCGAGGGTGGAGCGTAGTAGTGCCAACGAATTCCGGCGGCATCGAGTTCGTCGGCGATCGTTCGATAGGTGAAACAGGGAAAGACGCCGCGTCCCGGCTGATTGTTGACGAGCGCGCGAGCGTCCCGCGGCGAGTCGCACCCCCAAAAGAAATTCGAGTCGCTACCGACATCGGGATTGTCGACGACGCTGGCCGACTGTCCCGCGATGAGGTACTGATGTTCCGCGAACGAGGGTCCGAATAGCGATTGAAACGTGCGATCGCCCAATACGTAGCGCTTCGCGAGGTCCCGGTAAATCCGCGATTCGCTCGCGGGCACGTACGAGTAGGCGAGGGTCGATACGGGCTTGGGAATCTTCTGGACGATATCGGGCTGCTCGAGGTCCCAGCCGTCCATCTTGCCGTGGTCGTACTCCATCAGCGCACCCTCGTGCGAGTGGTCGAGGTCGGCCGGATACGCGAGTCCCACCGGCCGCAGCCGGATCGAGGTTCCATCGTGCTTGCGGCCGGCCTCGACCGTGTCCGCGCCGGCAAAATCGTGGAAGAGGTTGTCGAAACTGCGGTTCTCTTGCACGATCACGATAACGTGTCGAATCGGATTCGGGGTGGCTCGGGGCGCCCGGCTGGGCAGAGGGCCCGGCGTGGCTGTTGAGGCGACGCTCGCTGCGCCTGCCGTGGCCGGCGAGGGCTCGACCCAGCCCAAGAGCGTCAGCATCCCAACGAAGAAGCAAGCCAAGCGCAACACGGAGTCCGCTTTCTTCACGTTCTTCCCGTACCCGCTAACGGGAACGCAAAGCCCAAAGGGACAACCGGTCGGCGGAGGTTGTTCTGACGCATCGTTCTTGGCTCATCGCATCCCTAACCGCCATGGTCCTGCTCTTCCCACTCGGCGCTGCCCACGCGCAAGTCGGTCCGCGCCAGAGCGACGACGACGGATCCAATGCCGCCCGCCGGCACGCGGCGGTCGAACGCGCCCACATCCGGCACATCGTCATCATCATTCAGGAAAACCGAAGCGTCGATAACTTTTTCAACGGGTTTCCCGGTGCGGATACGGTCGACGTCGGAATGACCCACGACGGTCCGGTGGCGCTTCATCCGGTCGATCTGGTTCGGCGCACCGATGTCGATCACCAGCATCGGGCATTCTTGACTGAGTACGACGACGGGAAGATGGATGGCTGGGACCGGGTTGAGACGGAGCCTCAGCAGCGCGACCTGACGTTCCCCTATGCGTACGTTCCCCACCAGCAAATCGAACCGTACTGGACAATGGCCGAGCGCTTCACCTTCGCCGATCGAATGTTCCAATCGAACACCGGACCGAGCTTCCCGGCCCACCTGTATTTGATCGCCGGTCAGTCGGACTTCACGGCCAACAATCCAAACCACATCGAGACGAGCAGCTTCGCGTGGGGTTGCGACTCGCCGTCGAACGCGACCGTCTCCGTGATCGGGCCGCTAGGTATTGAATCCAAGGGCCCTTATCCGTGTCTCGATTTCCGGACGCTAGCCGACGAACTCGACGCTCGCGACATCTCGTGGAAGTACTACGCTCCCTCGATTCGAAGTTTGGGGAACATTTGGTCGGCGTTCGACGCAATTCGGCACATTCGCTTTTCAAGCGAGTGGAGCAACGTGGTGTCGCCGGAGACCCGCGTCATCGCAGATGCCAACCAGGGAGCGTTGCCGAGCGTTTCCTGGGTCGTCCCGACCGCGCGCAATTCGGATCACTCGTTTCCGCGCCGCAAGTCCTCCAAGGACGTTGCCGTTACCGGCGCTTTCGGTCCCGAGTGGGTCGCATCGGTCGTTAACGCGATCGGACGCGGACCGGATTGGAATTCGACCGCGATCTTCGTGGTGTGGGACGACTGGGGCGGCTGGTACGATCACGTCGCGCCGCCCCAACTCGATCGCATGGGCTTGGGGTTTCGCGTGCCGTTCATCGTCATCTCGCCCTATGCACGCC
>JBDTCF010000052.1:0-23389 GCA_039923715.1 Vulcanimicrobiaceae bacterium | reverse complement strand
CAGCCGACGCTGGCTGCGCTCGCGTACTACGCCGAACCCGCGATGGGCAGTTGCCAGGGCAATCCGGCGTCGTGCTACTGCTCCCTCCTCGGCGGCTCCGACCAGTTCGGCGGAACCACCGGTGCGGGCGGAGGCTGGTACCTTAAGGGCGCGATCGACGAGACGCTGGAAGCGTGCATTTTCCCCGACATGTCTTCGATCGATTCGTGGGGTCTGGCATACCACAGCGCGGGCATCATTCGCGGCAAGAACCTCGCTAACGTTCTGCGCTACAAGGGACCTCCGCACCGCTAGTCGATCGCGCAGCACGCTAGCGAGTAGTTGATCGTCGCGGGCGAGAACGGTTCGGTAATGGATCCGCACGTTCTGCTGGCGGCGCTGGGGCGAACGATCGTCGGACAACGTGCCGTCTGCGAGAGCCTGGTCGTGGGGCTCATCGCCGACGGGCACGTGCTGTTGGAAGGCCCCCCAGGCGTCGCGAAGACACTCGCGGCGCGAGCGTTGGCGAGCGCCGTCGGCGGTCGTTTCAAGCGCATTCAATTCACGCCGGATCTGCTTCCCAGCGACATCGTCGGGACGCGGATCTTCGATCAGAAAACGTCCGAGTTTGCGACCGTCCTCGGGCCGCTCTTCGCGAACGTCGTGCTCGCCGACGAGATCAATCGTGCGCCGGCAAAGGTGCAGTCGGCGCTGCTCGAGGGCATGCAGGAGCGCCAAGTAACGATCGGCCCGCGCACGCACCGTTTACCGGAGCCGTTCGTCGTTTTGGCGACGATGAACGCGCTCGACGCCGACGGCACCTACGCGCTACCGCTCGCACAGATGGATCGATTTTTGTTGCGCGTCGCGCTCGACTATCCCAATCGCGCCGAGGAACTCGCGATCCTCAGTCGATTCGGCGGCGAACCGCCCGAACTCCCGAGGGAGGTCGTCTCGCTGGACGACGTCTTGCGGTGGCGGCACGCGGCTCGTGCACTCCACGTCGAAGCGCGGGTTGCGGAGTACGTCGTCGCACTCGTGGCGGCAACGCGTTTGGCTCACGAACATCTCGAGCGGGGTGCGAGCCCACGCGCGACCCTGGCGCTGGTGGCCGCCGCACGCGCGCGCGCCTTGCTCGACGGCCGGACGTTTGTAACGCCGGACGACGTCAAGGTGCTCGCGCTTCGGGCACTCAGGCACCGCGTCGTGCTGAGCGACCGCGCCCTTGCCGAACGGATCGACCCCGACGCCCTCGTCGCCGGTCTGATCGGGTCGGTGGCTTCTCCGTGACGGTCGCGCCGCCGGCCGGAGATTCGGCTGGTTGCTCGTGTTGGTAGGCTTCGAGCGCGTACCTCGCGTACTGGCACCGTAGCGTGGGTCACTCTCGTCCGCGGCATCGACGCGCGCATCACGTCACTCGGGAGAACCGCTAATGTCACTCGGATTGCGCGAACGCGCACGTTCCAAAACTTTTTTCGGCGGCGCAGCTTTGTTGGCCGTTGTAGCGTCGCTCGTCGCTTGCGGCGGAGCCGGTTCGTCGTCGTCACCCGTCCCGGGCCAGGCGCAATCGCTGTCCCGCGCGCTCGTACAAAGCGACGGTGGACAAGTTCGCGCGCGTGCCGGGAAGATCCAGCACATCGTGATCATCATTCAAGAAAACCGCAGCTTCAACAATCTCTTCATGGGATTTCCTGGGGCTATGACGTCGAACACCGGCGTGCAATGCGACGGTCACGGGAACACCCAGCACGTCAACGTGACGGCGGTCCCGTTCGAGGCGGGCTTTGATGTCGGACACGGCCTGGTCGACTTCAATGCCGCCTACGACGGCGGTAAGTCGGACTGTTTCAACCTTGAACGCTACATTCCGTCGCCCGTTGTGACGCCATCGCCGGGTCCGACCGCGACTCCGCTGGCGTCCTTCATGTATGCTTTCGTTCCCAGGAAAGAAACGCGTCAGTATTGGGCGATGGCCAAGAAGTATACGTTGGGCGACGAGATGTTTCAGTCGAACATCGACGCCAGCTTCACGGCACATCAGTATTTGATCGCTGGACAAGCCCAAAACAGCGTCGACATTCCGAACATGCAACCGTGGGGTTGCGATGCCCCCACAGGTCAAATGATCAACACGATCACGCCAAACCGGCAGCTCGGGCCCAAGCAAGGCGTGTGTTTCACGTATCCCACCATCGCGACGGAGCTTGATGCCGCCCACCTCACCTGGCGCTACTACGCTCCCGCGACGAGTCCGCTACAGCTCGGCGGCATTTGGTCGGCCTTCGACGCGATCAGTCAGGTACGCAACGGGCCCGAATGGGCTACGAACGTGATCTCGCCCGAGACAAACATCATCCACGACGTTCAGAGCGGGACGCTGGAAAACGTCACGTGGGTGGTCCCGGACCTTCTGAACTCCGACCATTCGGGAAACGCGTATCAGGGCTCAAACGGCGGCCCCGCCTGGGTCACGTCGGTCGTGGACGCGATCGGGAAAAGTCAGTTTTGGAACTCGACCGCGATCTTCGTCGTCTGGGATGACTGGGGCGGGTGGTACGATCCGCAATCACCGCAATACGTCGATTTCGACGGGCTGGGTTATCGCGTACCACTCATCGCCATCTCGCCGTATGCGCGGCTGAACCACGTCGCACACACGCACTACGAGTTTGGTTCGATCCTCAAGTACATCGAAAGCACCTGGCGCCTGGCGCCGCTCGCAGCGAGCGATACGCGGGCCGCGCCGTTCGGCAAGGACGTCTTCAACTACAAGCAGGCGCCGACGCCGTTCACGCCGTTCGCGAGTCCCGACGAGTTCGAGCGGTTCAGCCACATGCGCCCCTCGTACAAGGTTCCCGACGCGGACTAGGAAGGAACCGACTGCGCTCGGCGTTTCAGCGTAGTTTCTTCACGGCGTCCGGCGTAACGGTCGGCGCGTGGTTTCCCCAGGAGGTTCGCTCGTGATCGACGATCGCGGCGACATCGGCGTCATCGAGCTGTGCGAACGAAGGCATTTGACTCGCATAGCTCGTTGCGCCGATGGCCTTCCCGTGAAGGCCGTGTAAAACCACGCGCACATGTTCCTCGGGGCTCTCGGCCGTCACCACCGGATTGGCGGCGAGCGGCGGGAACGCGCCGGGCGTTCCTGCCCCTGCAGCCCCGTGGCAAGCCGCGCAATTTTGTACGTAGAGCTGCGTGCCGGTCGCCGCATAGTCGAAGCCGGCCGCGGCGCCGTGGCCCGAGAAACTCGGGGCGACGTTCGGCGCAGCAGGCTGGACCGCGAGTTCGACCGGGTTCGTCGCGAACGTCGGCGTGAGCGCAAAAGCAGCCGGCGTCTCGAAGAACTCGAGACCGTACCACCCCGCCCAAACCGCGATCAGCGCCATCATCACCCACGTCCAGACCGGAATCGGTCCGCTCGACTCGGCGCGCACCGGATCGAAGGGCTCGTCGCTACCGAACGCGTTGACGTCGAGCCGGAGTTCGCCGCGTACCCGTTCGCCGGCTCGTACGCCGGTGACCGTGATTCCCGGTCCGTTCGCGACGACGAAGGGAATCGTGCGGACGCCGCGGTTTCCGAGCGCGTCGATGGCCTCGATGCGGAGGACGTGCGGACCGTCGGGGAGCTTGGAGGTATCGAGCGTGGCGACCGCAGGCGGCCGGTGCGTCGAGAGCGGGACCGGGTCGTCGTCGAGAAAAATCGCGATCGCATTCACCGGATCGCGCCGCAGGTCGTCCATTTAGCGACCTTCCTTGAAGATCGAACGCTTGGGGTGGTCCGGCGCGGCTTCGCCCGGCCAGAACGTGGCCCGAATCGCGAAATAGAATGCGAACGCCGTCGCCAGCGTCCCCACGACGACGGCCGCAGCGCCGAGCGGATCTCCGCCCGCCGGCGGCATCATCCCGTTCAGGGTTTTGCCTTCGGCAGAGGAGCTTGTTTGAGCGCGAGCAGGTACGCGACGAGCGCTTGCGCGTCCTGACTTGCAACGACGACGTGACCGCGCGCAACGTATGCGGCGGGGACGGGCACGGTGAGGTCGCCCGGCGCGGCGTGGGCCTTCACTTCGAAGAGCCACGCGTACGACGGCATGATCGAAGCGCTCACGAGGGACCGTGGCTGGTACAGATGGATATACTGCCAGATCGCGCTCGGCTGCCGTGCGCCTACGTTTGAGAGGTCGGGTCCGTTCCGCTCGGAACCCAGCAGTTCGGGGGTCGAGTACGCGAAGTCGCCACGGGCGGCGGGCCGGCCGAAGACGCGGTCCTGGGCGAGCGGACGCACTTGTTGCGTGTGGCAATACGCGCAGCCCTCGGAGACGTAAATGTCGCGCCCTCGCAGCTGTTGCGCGGTAAACGGGGCAAGCCCGGGCGTGGGTGCCGTCCGCGAGAGAATCAATCCGGGAAAGACTGCCATTGCAAGCGCCAGGATGCCGTAGACGATCGCGGAGGCCGCTACCAGTATCCGCACGTCGTTCATGCCGGAGCGTTTCACGCGGGTGACACCGCGAGTGCAGCCGGCCGCGCAGGACGCGCGCCGGTCATGAGGTAGACGTTGTACGCGAACAGGACGTGCCCCGCGAACATCATCGTACCGGCGACCGCGCGCCACAGCCAATAGGGAGCCGCACTCTCGACCGATGCGATGAATGGATTGCCCGAGGCCCAGGCGATCCCTTGCATCGTTCCGGCGATGGAGAGCGCGATGACGTAGATGGTTACACCGAGAAACGCGAACCAGAAGTGCAGGCCGGTAATCAGCACCGAGGGTTTCTTGCCCGTCGCGAGCGGTAGAAGCGCGTAGATGCCGCCCCACGCGATGAAGGTGATGAAACCGTACATCGTGAGGTGCGAGTGCCCGACGGTGAAGCTCGTGAAGTGCCACAGCGCCTGCAAGCCGCGGAAGGCTTCGACCGTTCCTTGCGTGGACCCGATAAAATAATAGAGCACACCCACGAAGACGAACGGAGCCGCTTGCGAGCGTCGCACGAGTTCCCAACGACCGCGCATCGTCAAGAAAAAGTTTCCGCTACCGGCCCAGACGGGAACGAGCATTCCGACCGAAAAGACGATGGCGAGCGTTTGAAACCACCATGGCAGCGGCGAGAAAAGGAAGTGGTGAGCGCCGATCATCGGGTAGAAAACGAGGTTCGTCCAGAACCCGAGGACGCCGAGGGCGTACGAATAGATCGGCCGGTTCATGAGTTTGGGAAGCGCGTAGTAGGTGAGTCCGAGGGCCAAGAACGTGAACCACATGCCCACCGCATTGTGCATGTAGAACGCCTGCACCGCGACCTGGCCGAGGCCGTGCTGATACCACGGCAGGATGGCCGTCGTGCCCAGGATCACCGTGAAGACGCAGCCGCCGATCGTGTACCAGTTTGCGATGTAGATCTCGCGTTCGGCGCGTTTCGCGACCGTCGAGACCAAGACGATCAGCGCCAAGACGACGGCGGCGAGAAAGAATATCTCGACCCACCACACCCACTCGCGATATTCCTGATCGCCGTTGTTGATGCCGAGATCCAGGGAGATCGTGCCGAGCACCGCCGCGAGGTTGAACGCCCACAGCGTAGCCCAGGCCAAGCCTCGCCGCTGCAGCGCTACTCCCGAAGAACGCGCCGCGACCCAAAACGTCAGGCCGACGAGCGCGATCGACGCAAATCCGTAGAAGGTACCGTTCGTGTGAATCGCGCGCAGGCGCCCGAACGAGAGATAGGGACTCGTCGCCAGGTCCGGATAGGGGAACTTAAAACTCAGCAGGAGTCCTACCGCGGTCGCGAACAGCAGCCAAAACGTCGACGAGACGACGAAGGCGCTCAACAGTTTCGCTTCGGCATCGGTGCCGGGCCCCGATTTGGTTTCCACCCATCCCTCCAAACGAACGGCGGCTCGCACTAAGCATACGCCCTCGGAGAGCCCGCGTCATTTACCTGAGTCGGGTGCCACGACAGCGACGCTATGAAACGATGTCGAGTCCGATATCGAGCGCCGGTGCGCTGTGGGTAAGCCGGCCGACCGAGATGAGGTCAACCCCGGTCGCCGCGACGGCGCCGACGGACTCGAGGTCAATCGAGCCCGACGCCTCGAGGGTCGCACGACCCGCCGTCAGGCGGACGGCTTCGCGCATTGCTTCAAGCGTCATGTTGTCGAGTAGGATTGCATCGGCCCGGGCGGCGAGCGCCTCGTGGAGTTGCGCCAGCGTATCGACCTCGACTTCGCACGCGACCAAGTGCCCCGCGCCGGCGCGCACGGCGGCGATTGCCTCAGCTACTCCACCTGCCACGGCGATGTGGTTATCTTTGATCAACACCGCGTCGTACAGTCCGAAACGGTGATTTGCGCCACCACCGCAGAGAACGGCGTACTTCTCAAGTGCGCGCAGGCCGGGCGTGGTTTTGCGCGTGCAGACGATTCGCGTTGGATACGGCGCGACTGCGCGGACGTAGGCAGCCGTCATGGTCGCGATTCCGCACAGTCGCGCGAGCAGGTTGAGCGCCGTTCGCTCGGCGCCGAGCACGCCTCGCGCCGAGCCGCGAACCGTTGCGAGCGTCTCGCCGGCCGCAATATCGTCGCCGTCCGACCGCAACGCGTCGATTGCGAGCGCCGGTTCGAAGGCGTGGAACGCGAACAGTGCAGCCTCGAGCCCGGCGATCCGTCCCGGCGCGCGCGCGACGAGCGTCGCCGACGCGCGCGCGAGGGTTGGGACGATAGCGTTGGTCGTGACATCGCCGGCATCGCCCAGGTCTTCGCGCAGCGCCGCGCGGACCAACGGACCGTAGATGAGCCGGCTCGGCGCGGTCGCGCGGCCGGCACGTGCGAGGGTCACGCCGGAATCCGAATCTCGAGATCGTCCTCGAGTCGCGACAACGAGTGTTCGGCCGTTTGCGCTGCGGTTGGATAGTCGAGGCGAAAGTGTCCCCCGCGGCTTTCGCGGCGCCGCAATGCCGCGCGTGCGACGAGCAGGCCGACCAGCGCCATCTCGCTGGGAACGCGCGCGCGCGTGCGGCCGCGCTCGTCGACGAACGCTTCGATCGCCGCTCGCAAGCCCCGTTCGTCGCGCTCGATTCCGACGTCGGCGAACATGCGCTCGCGGATTCGTAAAACGGCGGCCGCGTCCTCGTCGGTGCCGCGGAAGGGCGGTTGGAAATCGAGTCGTTGGCCTGGAGAGCGTTTCGGTGCTACGCTCGCGCCGACGTCGCGGGCGACGCGGCCGGCGAAGACGAGCGCTTCCAGGAGCGAGTTACTGGCGAGCCGGTTGGCGCCGTGAAAGCCCGTCCCGCTCGCTTCGCCACAGGCCCACAACCCCGGAATCGAGGTGCGGCCCGTGCCGTCGACCGCGATTCCTCCCATGTGGTAGTGGGCCGCCGCAACCACCGGGATCGGTTTCTCGCGGGGATCGATGCCGTACGCGCGGGCCGCCGCGAACACGCCCGGGAAGCGCTCGGGGAAAGCGTTTCCGAGGGCGGTGCGCGCGTCGAGAAAGGTCGCCTCGCCATGCCGCATCGCGCGGAAGACGGCCCGCGCTACGATGTCCCGCGGTGCGAGGTCACCACGCGGCTCGTCCAGCGGTACGATCGGCCGGCCGGCGCCGTCGACCAAACGAGCGCCTTCGCCACGGACCGCCTCCGAAACGAGCGGTAGGGGGTCGAGCGGAACGTCGAGCGCGGTGGGATGGAACTGGACGAACTCGAGGTCGGCCAGGAGGGCACCGGCCCGCGCAGCGATCGCGAGCCCCGAGCCCCACTGCTCGCGCGGGTTCGTGGTGTAACGATACAGCGCTCCAAGTCCGCCCGTTGCGAGCACGACCCGCCCGGTCCGCAGCGTCAGCGCCGAGCCCGCGACCGAGAAGCGAACGCCGGCGATCGCGTCGCTTGCGAGGATCAGGTCGAGCAACGTGGCCCCCTCGACGATGCGGATATGGTCCGCGCGACGAGCGGCCGACGTCGCGGCGCGCAGGAGTTCCCGGCCGGTGCGATCGCCCTCGGCGTGTACGATCCGGCGGCGCGAGTGAGCAGCCTCGCGCCCGGTGGCGAACGCACCGTCCGGGTCGCGATCGAAACGCGCACCCAAGCTGGCCATCCGTCCGAGTGCCTCGGGCGCCTCGCGCGCAATGGCGAGCGCGAGGGCTTCGTCGACCAAGCCCGCGCCGGCCGCGACCGTGTCGCGGGCGTGCAGTTCGGGCGAGTCGTCGGGGCCGACGGCGGCCGCGATCCCACCCTGCGCCCAGGCCGAGGCGGCGGCGTCGCCGACCCCGGCGCGGGTCAGGAGCGTAACCCGCGCGGGCGCAAGCTCGAGGGCCGACAGCAGCCCGGCGAGGCCGCTTCCGACAACGACGACATCGGCGCCGTTCATCGCTATCCGATCTCGACCATGCGCTCGACCGCCCGGCGGGCGCGCGAGGCGATCTCAGGCGGAATCTCGATTCGTGGCTCGAGCAACTCGAGAGCGCTCGCGATTTTCGGTAGCGTGATGCGCTTCATGTGGGGGCACAGGTTGCACGGCCGCACGAAACTGATTTCGGGGAACCGGCTGGCGACATTGTCACTCATCGAGCATTCGGTGATCATCGCAACGCTGCGGGGGCGCCGCTCTTCGACGAACCGCAACATGCCGGTCGTCGATCCGACGAAATCCGAGTTGGCGAGGACGTCGGGCGGACATTCCGGATGGGCCAGCACCGTCACGCCGGGATTGTCCTCGCGAATGCTCGCGATCTCGCGCGCCGTGAAGCGTTCGTGGACTTCGCAGTGCCCTTTCCAGGCGATGATCTCGACCGGCGTCTGTCCCGCTACGTAGCTCGCCAGATACTCGTCCGGCAAGAAGATGACACGCGGCGCTCCGAGCGACTCCACTACGGCGACCGCGTTGGCCGACGTGCAGCAGACGTCGGATTCTGCCTTAACCGCAGCCGAGGTGTTCACGTAGGTCACCACCGGCACGCCCGGATGACGGCGGCGCAGTTCGCGCACGTCGTCGGCGTCGATCGAAGCGGCCAGCGAGCAACCGGCCGCGAGATCGGGCAAGAGGACGACTTTGTCCGGGTTGAGCAGTTTGGCCGTCTCGGCCATGAAGTGCACGCCGCACATCACGATGACGTCCGCGTCGGTCGCCTGCGCCGCGCGCGCCAGCGCCAGCGAGTCACCGACCACGTCGGCGACCGTATGGTAGATTTCCGGCGTCTGATAGTGATGGGCAAGAACGAGGGCGCGACGCGAGCGTTTGAGGCGCTCGATCTGCGCGATCTGCGGTGCGTAGAGCGCCCATTCGACCTCGGTCACGATGTGGGCGACGCGTCCGTAGAGGGCGTCGAGCGCGAAAGGTTCCTGGGAAGCAACTCTCACGCCTGCGATTCTACTGCGACCGGAGCCCGGCGGCAAGGACGTTTTTCGTGTTACGACCGTTTCATCATCGGGTTTTCCTGGGCGGCCTGCAACCGCGACGCGCGGTGCGTGGTCGGTGCGGAGCGAGGAACGAGGGAGCGAGCAACATTGGCAGTTCAACCGGGACACGATCGCGATGTCGTCGAGCACGGGGGGAGGCTCGTGCTGATCACGGCCGGCGTCATGCTGGCGACGCTGATGCAGACGCTCGACACGACGATCGTTAACGTCGCCTTGCCGACGATCCAGGGCAACCTCGGCGCGACCCAGGAAGAAGGCGCTTGGGTCGTTACCGGCTACATCATTTCGGCCGTCATCGTGATCCCGCTGACGCCGTGGCTGCAACTGCGCTTCGGTCGCCGCGCTTACTACTGCACCGCGATCGTCGGTTTTACGATCGCCTCGGTGTTCTGCGGAACCGCGAGTTCGATCGGCCAGCTGATCGCCTGGCGCGTCATCCAGGGCCTGTTCGGCGGCGGCTTGGTCGCAACGGCTCAAGCGACGCTGCGGGACACCTTTCCGCGCGACAAGCTCGGCGCCAGCCAGGCGATGTTCGCCCTCGGGGCGATCGTGGGGCCGTCGGTGGGGCCGACGCTCGGTGGCTGGCTGACCGACAACGTATCCTGGAACTATGTCTTTTTCATCAACGTGGTCCCGGGGACGCTGGCCGCGCTGATCATTTTCTCGCGTTTGCGCAACCCGAACGAGCCACGCTCGATTCCGGTCGATGCGCTCGGGCTCGGACTCTTGGCGCTCGGACTGGGTTCTCTGCAGTACATCCTGGACGAGGGGCAACGGAACGACTGGTTCACCGACCCCGTCATCACGACGTTCGGACTGTTGTCTCTCTGCGGTCTGGGCGCATTCGTCGGCTGGGAACTGTTCGGAGCACGCCGGCCGATCGTCGATTTGCGCGCGTTCAAATATCGCGCCATCGCATCGGGCTCGGCCCTCAGTTTTGCGATCGGGGCGGTGCTCTTTGGCGCGATCGTCATCCTGCCCCAGTACCTGCAAGGCGTGTTGGGTTTCACCGCGACGCTGAGCGGCGAGGTGATCTTCGTGCGCGCGATATTCATCGCGCTGTTCACGCCGTTCATCGCGCGTTTTGCAGGCGGCGGAAGGGTCGATACGCGCCTCTTCTTGGTCGTGGGATTCGCCTGCGTCGGCGCGGGACAACTCTGGCTTGGATACGTAACGACCTCGAACAGCGACTTCAACTCGATGCTTGGTCCGGCCATTCTCGGCGGTTTGGGGCTCTCGATGCTATTCGTCCCCATCTCGATCGCGGTGCTCAGCGGCGTTCCGGCCGAGGTCGCGCCCAAGGCGACCGCTTTCCAAAGCCTTTCGCTACAACTGGGCGGCTCGTTCTCGACGGCTGCGCTCATCACGCTGCTCGCCCGTCGCGCGGCCTTCCACCAGGAAGTGCTCGTCGGGCATGCGACCGCGGCTAGCGTTCCGCTACAGAAGTTGCTGGCACAACCAGGCGCGCTCGGGCAACTCTACCGCCAGATCGTCGTGCAGGCGACGACGCTCTCGTACGCGGACTGCCAGTTTGCTCTGGGCGCGCTCACCTTCTTGCTGATGCCGTTGATTCTGCTCATGCCACGGCGACGTTCTCATTCGGGACCCGTCGCCGCGGCGATCGAATAGGCGCGGGTTGGGTTACCCGCCCTCGGCCGGTGCAGCGAGCCGGCGCGGGCGGTGCTGCACATAGCGCGGCCGCTTGATGAAGTTTGGAGCAGGCTTACAAGCCGGTGGCCGATAGCTCGCTGAGGAACGTTTGCGTGCGCGGATCGTCGAACCAGTTCTCAATGAGCGTGACGATGCGCGGTTGTCGGCGAAGGGCGTCGACGTGTTCGGCGATCGTCTCCTGCGAGGGACGCTCCTTGCCGAGTTCGGCGTGGAGTGCTTCGATCGCGTCGCCGCTTTCGGGCGCGCGTTCGCGCAACGCTTCGATGGGGAGCTCGGGGGGCCGGTTGTCCATCCCAGCCCCTTCGCCTCGAGGGTGGCCGGTTGCTGCCGGCGACGTTCCGGCGCTTGCTCGCGTTGAGGAAGCATGAAAACGTCCGCTGCATGTCTCGCGCTCGTGTTTGCCGTTCTCCCACTCGCCGCTGCCGCCGCCGACCCGCCGGCCGGTACCGAGCCGACGCTGACCGTTACCGGCAGTGCGTCGGTAACGCGAGCCCCCGATACAGCGACGTTTGGCGCCGAGATCGTGACGAACGCGCCCTCGGCAACCGCGGCGCAGTCTCAGAACAACGCGCGCTTCGCGGCCGTCCAGGCGGCGCTGGCGAAGCAAGGGATCGACAAGAGCAACATCGAGGGCCAGAGTTACTCGATGAACTACAACCCGCCGCCCCAGCCGCCCGGCGGCGGGCCGCGCCACCTGCTGACGCCGGTCGCCCCGGGTTCGGGTGAGCGCTACGGCTACATCGTGTCGCGCAACGTACGCGTAACCGTGACCCGGGTCGACCGGGTCGGTGCGGCCATCGACGCTGCTGTCGCGGCCGGTCTGACGGGCGTGAACGGCGTCGACTTCGGCTTAAGCGATAAGCGGAGCGCCTTCAACGATGCAATGGCCGGGGCGTTGGCCGACGCCGACGCCCAGGCGAAAGCGCTGGCGGCGACCGGACGGTTCCGCCTGGGCTCGCTACGCCAAGTGCAGAGCGGGTATTCGCCAGGGCCGATCGCATCGCGCATGTTTGCGGCGGCGCCGATGGCCGCCGGAGTTCCGACCAATATCGAACCCTCGAACGTCTCCGTGCAAGCGACCCTGACTGTAACATACGCCATCCTTCCCAACCCCTAGCGATGCGCCGGTCGCTGCGCGCCGCGCTGCTGATGCGGCGGCGGCCGGCGGTCGCCGGCGCCGGCCGGGCGCGACCGGTTCGCAGCGACGGCTATGAGTTCGCCGAGTTGCGCGGGTACGTCGGGGGGGACGATCCCCGGCGGGTCGACTGGGCCGCGACGGCGCGAGTCGGGGCGCTGCAGACCCGCGTCATGTACGAAGAGCACGGCCTGTACCTCGCCGTCGCGCTCGACGGGTCGCCCTCTATGCGCGTGGGTCGCGACCGGTCGTGCTACGCGCGGGCATTCGATGCGGGCGCCGCGTGGCTCGGACTCGCCGAAGGCGCAGACCGCTGCGCGCGGATCGTTGACGAACGCCTGATCGCGCCGCGAGAACGACGGGGCCGCTCCGCAGCGCGTGCGTGCCTCGCCCTCGAGGACCACGCGCTCGGCTCGTTCGCCGGCCAGCTCGCCGCGACGTGCGCGCTGGTTCCGACGGACGCTTCGCTGTTGCTCGTCTCGGATTTTTTCGAAATCGAACAGCTTGCGGGCGGACTCGGCTCGCTCGCTCGACGGTGCGATTGCACCGCCCTCATCGTCCGCGATCCGTGGTTCGCGGGGTTAGGTCTTGCCGGCTTCGTTCGGCTGCGCGATGCCGAGGATGCTCGAACGCGTCGACTGTTCGTCGGCGCGCGCGAACGTGCGCGCTACCTCGCAGCGTCCGCTGCACGCGAGGCCGTCGCGCGCGCGCGCCTGCGCGGCCTCGGGATCCGCGCGGCCGTTCTCGGAGAGGACGCGAACGAGGCCTTGCAACGCGCGTTCGCCGAAGGTTAGGCGATGACGAGAAGCTCGTTCGTGGGCGGAACGATGATGAGCTTTGCGGCGGCCATCGCCGTCGCCGGCCGTGCAGAAGGCGCTGGGGTAGACGTTGCCTATGCGGGGTCGCTGGTGACGGCCTTCGAGCGAGCGATCGGACCGGCATTTGCGAAGACGGGGTACACGTTTCACGGCGAAGCAAAAGGGAGCGTCGCGCTTGCGAAGCTGATCCAGGGAGGCCTGCGGCGTCCGGATGTGTTTGTCAGCGCCGATCTCGCGGTCCTCGACGACCTGCTGCGCGCGCAGCACGGCGAATTCGTGCGCTGGTACGTGCCGTTCGCGGAATCGCGACTCGTCGTTGGTTACGCTCCGTCCTCGGCGTTCGCCCCGGCGTTCGTCGACGTCGCACGCGGCCGGCGCGACCTTGCCGACGTCCTCGCTGAACCCGGGTTACGGCTGGGGCGGACCGACCCCGCCTTGGATCCGAAGGGGTATCGCACCATCGTCGCGCTCAAGCTTCTGGAGCGCGTCGCGAAACGTCCCGGACTCGAAGCGCGCGTTCTCGGCGAGGCGCGCAACCCGGCCCAGGTCTTTCCGGAGGAAACGCTCGAAGCGCGGCTTGAATCCGGCGACCTGGACGCGGCCTTCCTGTATGCGACGGAAAGCGCCGCGCGACGGTTGCCGGCGGTCGAACTCCCGGCCCAAGCAAATCTCGGCGATCCGAAACGGGCAGCCGAATACGGCGAGAAGAGCGTCGAAATCGAGGGTGTCGTGCGCAAGGGAACGCCGATCGTGTACGGCGTGACGGTCCCCAACGTCGCGCGAAATCCGGACGGCGGCGCCGCCTTCGTCGACTTCTTGTTCTCCGCGAGGGGGGTGACGTTGCTCGAACGGAGCGGTCTGCGGGTCGACCTCGGTGCGGTCGTGGGCGACGCTGCGAGCCTCCCGGAGCACTTGCGAAGACGCTTCGCACGAGCGTGACCTGCGGGGTGCGCGGGTGAGCTTCGCCCATCCCGAACGTCTCGCGCTTGCCGCGCTGATCAGCATAGCCTTCGCGCTCGCGTACGCGATCGGCCAACGCCGAACGCACGTCCGTTCGCTCGCGTACTCGAACCTTTCGTTCGCGCTCGAGGCGCTGCGTCCAAGCCGCTTGCCCGCGGTCGCGCTTGGAACCGCCTTTGTCCTCGGCGTGGCGGCGCTCGGATGTGCGAGTGCCGGGCCGCGTTTCGTCGTTCGCGTGCCGATCAGAGACGGAACGATCGTACTGTGCATCGACACCTCGGGTTCGATGGCCGCAACGGATGTCGCGCCGAGCCGCTTGCAGGCGGCCAAAGCAGCCGCGCGCGCCTTCATCGACGACGTCCCGCCCGGCACGCGCGTCGGGGTGGTCACGTTCGCGACGGACGCGCGCGTGGTCATTCCCCCCCTTGAGGATCGTGAGGCGGTGCGCGGCGCGCTCGAGCGCGTTGCCGCGCCGAACGGCGCAACGGCGCTCGGTGATGCATTAATGTTGGCGGGGGAAGGACTCCCCACGCACGGCCGCCGCGTCGTCGTGGTGTTGACCGACGGCGTCAACAATCGGGGCGTCGATCCCCTCCAGGCCGCGCGCTCGTTGGGTCGCGCCGGCATTGCCCTCGACGCGGTCGGGATGGGGACGAATGGCAGCGGGCTGCTGATCCCCGGAACGACCGAACCGGACGGCCTTGATGAGAGCACGCTTCGCGCGATGGCCGCGGCGACCGGCGGCACGTACGTGCGGGTCGGCGACGCTGGTGCGTTGCGACGGGCGTTTCGCGCGCTCGCGGCTTCGACCGTTTGGGAATGGCGCCGAGTAGACGGCGGGCTCGCCGTGGCGCTCGGCGGCGGAAGCCTCATCGCTTTCACGCTACTCGCCGGGCTCGCGGCCGGGCGCTGGCCCTAGAGAGCCCGTCGGGTTCGGTCGGTAAAGGCAAAATTAAATGTCGCGCTTCTCTGCAACGCGTTCTTGGCTCGGCGCGTTTGCCGGATGAGAAACGCACCGATTTCTTAGACGCCATCATCTATAAGGAGACCTCCGAATGAACGTACGTCTGCTCGTTGGGAGCGCCGTTATCGCGGCTGTGACGGGAACCTGCACGATCGCGGGCGCCCAGACCGTCGGGGTTCCGATTCCCGTGACCGTGCCCCATCCCCATCCCCATCAGCAAGGCAGCAACGACCGCGTATGGGCTGCCGAACACCACTTGCGCGGCATGATCGCGCGCCTCGAACGCGACGACCGCGACTACGGCGGGCACCGCGTTGCCGCCTTGAACCACCTGCACGACGCGCACAACGAGCTGCTCGCGGCGGAAAGGTTTGCACGCGCTCGCGGGTACGGGACCGGCAATACCGGTTACAATGGGCCCAACGCGCCCGTCGGAGTGAATCACCCACGCCGCGACGAACAGCAAAGCGACGCCAGCATTGCGGATGCGCAGCGCGCGGTTACGCGGATGATCCGGCGCCTCGAAGGAGATGCGAGCGACTACGGCGGTCACCGCGTCGCTGCGATCGCGCAACTGCGTGCGGCCGAAAGCGAGCTACTCACCGCCGAGCGCTACGAATCGACCTCGCCCCGCTAACGGCAAAAAGAGAGGCACTTCGAAGGGCGTCGTTACGGCGATGCCCTTCGGTCGTTCTTCGGAAGTACCGCACGCGCTTGCGTTGAAGACGGGCGCATGGATGAAGACGACGTGCTGGCGACGAGTCGGATTTCGTACGAACGCGGCCAACTCGACGAGTCGATGCTCCCCATCGATCCGCTCGCTCAGTTTCGGTCGTGGCTCGAGGAAGCGCGCGCTGGCGGCGTTGCGGAGCCGAACGCGATGACGCTCGCCACCGTCGCCGCCGACGGGAAGCCCTCGGCCCGGATCGTCCTGCTACGCGGCTTCGACGAGCGCGGCTTACGGTTTTTCACAAATTTCGAGAGTCGCAAGGCGCAAGAGCTGGCGGCCCGCCCCGAGGTCGCACTGACGTTCTATTGGCCGCCGCTCGAACGGCAAGTCCGCGTCGAGGGGAGCGCGACGCCGCTTAGCGAGGCCGAATCCGATGCATATTTCGCGAGCAGGCCGCGCGGCCACCGGATCGGCGCTTGGGCCTCGCGGCAGAGTGCCGTCGTACCCGACCGCGCCATCCTCGATGCGCAAGTTGAGCTTTGCGAGCGCGCCTTTGCGGGACGCGACGTCGATCGGCCACCCTATTGGGGCGGCTATCGCATCGTGCCCAGCCGGTTTGAGTTTTGGCAGGGTCGCCCCAATCGCATGCACGACCGGCTCTGCTATCGGCGCGAGGACGCCGCGTGGCGGATCGAGCGCCTCTCACCGTAGCCGCACGGCGGGAGTACCTCGCGCGACCGACTAATCTGGCCGTTCGTGTCCAGCCGCAGCGTTATGGTGATCGGTTCGGGTCCGATCGTCATCGGTCAAGCGGCGGAATTCGACTACGCAGGCGTCCAGGCGTGCCGTGCGTTACGCGAGGAGGGCCATCGGGTCGTCCTCGTCAATTCGAATCCGGCGACGATCATGACGGACCCTGAGATCGCCGACGCCGTATACCTCGAGCCGCTTACCGTCGCATCGCTTACAGCGATCATCGAACGCGAACGCCCCGACGCGCTGCTTCCGACGCTAGGTGGCCAGACCGGCCTAAACCTCGCCGTCGAGCTTTCCGAAGCCGGGACCTTGGAGCGTTTCGGCGTCGAACTCCTCGGGACACCCCTCGAGACCATTCAAATCGCAGAAGATCGCGCGCGCTTCAAGGAGGCGATGCTTGCGATCGGCGAGCCGGTTGCCCCCAGTGCGATCGTTACCGACATCGAGAGCGGCGTCGCGTTCGCGAGGAGCAGCGGCTACCCGCTCGTCGTGCGACCTGCGTACACGCTCGGGGGAACCGGCGGTGGCATCGTGCGCGACGAGGCGGAACTTCGTCAAACGTTGGAGCGCGGACTGACTGCTTCGCTGATCCATCAAGCGCTCGTCGAGACCTCGCTGCTCGGTTGGAAGGAACTCGAGTACGAAGTCTTGCGGGATCGCGCCGACAACTGCATCGTCGTTTGCAACATGGAAAATATCGATCCGGTTGGCGTTCACACCGGCGATTCGATCGTCGTCGCCCCCTCTCAAACACTCTCCGACGTCGAGTATCAAACGCTGCGAACCGCGAGCCTCAACGTCATTCGCGCGCTGCGCGTCGAGGGTGGCTGCAACATCCAGTTTGCGCTCCACCCGGAGCGCTTGCAGTACACGATCATCGAGGTGAATCCGCGCGTCAGCCGGAGTTCGGCGCTGGCCTCGAAAGCGACCGGTTATCCGATTGCGAAGATTTCAACCAAGATCGCGCTTGGCCAGACGCTGGATCGGATCGAGAACCCCGTGACCGGAGTGACCAAGGCGGCCTACGAGCCGACACTCGATTACTGCGTGGTAAAAATTCCGCGCTGGCCCTTCGACAAGTTTCCTCGGGCCGATACGCGCCTGGGGACCCAAATGAAATCGACCGGCGAGGCGATGGGTATCGGGCGTACCTTTGCTGCCGCGCTGATGAAAGCGGTTCGCGGCCTCGACCTTGGGCGCGTGACGTTGAGTGGTACGCCGCTCGCGCAGTGGAGCGACGACGAACTGACCGCCCCAATCGTGGAGCCAACGCACGAGCGGTTGTTTGCGATTGCCGAATCGCTCCGCCGTGGCGTCCCGGTCGAGAGCATCGCGCGTGCGTCGCAGATCGATCCCTTCTGGTTGCACGAGATCGCGGAACTCGTCGGGCTCGAGGAACGAATCCGACTGGCGGGTGAAGAGGCCGACGTCCGACGCGCGCTCGAGTTGGGCTATTCGCGCCGCAGCATTGCGGTGCTGACCGACGGCCGCATCGACGCGGCTCCGCTCGCAAGTCCGAGCTTTCGTATGGTCGACACGGCGGCCGCGGAGTTTCCGGCGCGGTCGCCTTACTACTACCTATCGCCGTACGAGAGCGACGAGATGCGCCGCCCGGCACGCGACGCGGTCGTGGTGGTCGGAAGTGGGCCGATCCGCATCGGGCAAGGAATCGAGTTCGACTACAGTTGCGTGCACGCGGCTTGGGCGCTGCGCGAAGCCGGCCGGGCGGCCGTGGTCGTCAACAACAATCCGGAGACGGTTTCGACCGACTTCGACATCTCGGACGTGCTCGTCTTCGAGCCGCCCGGCGCCGACGAGGTGCAAGCCGCATACGATGCGACCGGCGCGTCCGGCGTCATGCTGGCCTTCGGCGGTCAAACCTCGATCAACCTGGCCGCGGAACTCGCCGCACGCGGCGTCCGAATCATCGGCAGCGATCGGACGAGCGTCGATATGGCCGAGGATCGCGACCAGTTCGAAGCCGCGCTCGAGCGTCTGGGTGTAGCGCGGCCGCGCGGCCGTGCCGCTAAGAGCTTTCGCGAGGCGCGCGCGATCGCGCGTGAGTTGGGTTTCCCGGTCCTGGTTCGGCCGTCGTACGTGCTGGGTGGCCGCGGCATGGAGATCGTTTATAACGAAGGTCAACTTGCTTCGTACGCGGAGGCCGCGCCGCCCATCCTCGCGAGCGTCCCGCTGTTAGTCGATAAGTACCTGCCGGGCCTCGAAGTCGAAGTTGACGCCGTCTTCGACGGCACCGACATTCTCGTTCCCGGCATCTTCGAACACATCGAGCGCGCCGGCATCCATTCGGGCGACTCGATCAGCGTCTATCCTCCGCAGACCCTCGACGCCGCGATGCAGGCGCGCATCGTCGAGGTTGCCCGCTCGATCGCGGCCGAACTAAGGACCCGCGGTTTGATCAATATCCAGTTCGTGATCCACGACGGCGAACTGTATATCATCGAGGCGAACCCGCGGGCGAGCCGGACGGTGCCGATCATCTCCAAAGCCACGGGCGTCAATCTGGTCGCGGCGGCGACGCGCGTTGCGCTGGGCGAGTCGCTCCGCGACCTTCCGTACGGAACGGGCCTCTTACCGGCGACACCCTTCGTCGTCGTCAAAGTGCCGGTCTTCTCGTTCGCGAAAATGAGCGGCGTCGAGACGATTCTGGGGCCGGAGATGAAGTCGACCGGCGAGGTGCTCGGGATCGACGATACGTTCGCGGGCGCGCTGCGCAAAGGGTTCATCGCGGCCGGCCTGCGGATTCCGCAACCCGCCGACGGCCGAACGAGCGGCCGCGTCTTGGTCTCCATCTCGGACTCCGAGAAAGCAGGGGCGGTCGAGGTTTTGCGCCGCTACGCCGAGTACGGGCTCACGCTGGTCGCCACCGAGGGAACCCATCGCTCGTTGCGCGACGCGGGGATTGCTTCGGAACGCATCAACAAGATCGTCGAAGGTTCCCCGCACGTGCTGGACGCGATCGTCGCGCGTTCGGTGGATCTGGTGATCAACGATGCGGCCGCGTCACGCGAGCTTACCGACGGTTACCGCATTCGCCGGGCAGCGGTCGAAGCGAGCGTCGCGTGTCTCACCAGCCTAGATACCGCACGCGCGCTGGCGAGCGCGCTTGAGTCGATGACCGGCCCGCCGCGCTCGCTGCAAGAGTATCAGGCGCTGCACCTCGTCTCGTAACCGGGAAGCCGAAGCGTGCTGCTGGAAGGGTGCGAAACGCCGCCACGCGGCGCCACTCTGGAGGGACTGCCCGTATGCTCGTTCGTTTCTCGGTTTTCTACGTCGTTCTCGCAATCGCAATAGGACTGGTTTCGGCACCCGCGCGTGCGCAGTCGATGCCGGTAACGGCGGCGGCGACGCTCACCGATCCGAACACGCACGCGTACGTTGGAACGTTCGTCGAAGACTGTCGAGCGAAAGTCCTGGCGTTCACGTACTTGGCGCAACCCTATCTTATCGAGGGCAAACAGGCTCTCGGCATCGATCCCGAGGGGACGTCGACCCTCGACATCAGCATCGCGGCGGCCGGCAACGGCGTCGCCGTCAGCGCGTTCGGCGGCCACGCGCAGGACGGCTGCCTCGCAACGGGCAGCAAATTAGTACTCGTGTTCAATCCGGGAACGCTGAACGACGGGTTGCTGCGCGTCCTAGGCCAGGGCATCGTCACCGCAATTCCCTAAAGGCTGCGCCCGATCCGCGCGTGAATCACGACAGCCGCTTTTGGAGAGCCGTGGCCTCCGAGGGAGCCGCGGAATCCGACGCCGTCATCGGCGTTGGAGGGCGGGCGCTGCATCCGCGGGTTCAGGAAGTGCCGGATCGAGCCGGCGCTCGGGAACGAGGTAGCGTTGAACGTAGTCCGCGACGCCGGCTTCGAGCGAGGTTGGCGGATCCGTGTAGCCGGCCGCGAACAGCCGCCCCACGTCGGCCTCGGTGCGGTACTGGTACTTCGCGCGAAGCGTGGAGGGCATCTCGACGAACTCGATGCGCGGATCGCGCCCGAGCGCAGCGAAGGTCGCGCGCGCCAAATCGAGCCACGTCCGGGCCGTTCCGGAACCGATATTGAAGAGTCCGTTGGCATTCGGATCGGCGGCGAGCGCGAGCGTCGTTCGAACGGCCTCTTTGACGTAAATGAAGTCTCGGCATTGCTCGCCGTCGGCGAAGTCGGGCCGGTAGCTGCGAAAGAGGCGAACGACCCCGTCGGCTTGGATTTGCTCGTATGCTTTGGCGACTACGCTGCGCATGTCGCCTTTGTGCGCCTCGTTGGGACCGTAGACGTTGAAGTATTTGAGCCCTGCGATGCGTTCGAGGAGTCCCGTCCGTTCGGCGTGCAGATCGAAGAACTGCTTCGAGTAGGCGTACATGTTCAACGCCCGTAAACTCCGCAGTGGGCGCGCTTCGGAGAGGTCGGTTTCGAGCGCTCCGTAGGTCGAAGCGGAAGAAGCGTAGACAAACCGTCGCCCGCGCGCGGCGGCCGCCTCGGCCAGCGTCCGAGTGTAGCCGGCGTTGTTACGCATCAAGAAGGCGGAATCGGTTTCGGTCGTGGACGAGCACGCACCTAAGTGGAAGATCGTGTCGAACGCGTCGAGGAACGTCGCGGAACGTTCGAGCGCGCCCAGTAGGTCGCTCGCTTCGAGGTAGTCGGTAAAGCGCAGCGCGACGAGGTTCTTCCACTTTTCACCGCGGTCGAGCACGTCGCAAACGACGATCTCCTCCACGCCGCGGCGGTTCAACTCCCAGACCAGCGCGCTGCCAATAAAGCCTGCGCCTCCCGTAACCAGGACGCGCCCGAGGGGTCGATCGTTCACGAGTGCCTTTTCCGGGCCGGGCCGGCGAATCTCCCGCTCGAGCGGCGTCTCGCGCGCGCCGGGGCGCTCGGGACCGTTCGGCGAAGCGGTCCGGCGTGAGTCTACAGGAACGAACGGCGAGGGTCCCCGCGCCCGTCGAACTCGATGGCCGACACGTCTCGCTCGAAGCGATCGAGGCGATCGCGGTCGGGGGTGCGCCGGTGATCGTCACACTGCCCGCACGGGAGCGTGTCGCGGCCGCGCGGGCGACGGTCGAGCGGCAGTTCGCACTCGGCGCAATCATCTACGGCGTCACGACCGGGTTCGGGCGTATGGCGAACGTGGTCATCGATCGCGCCGACACCGCCGCCTTGCAACGCAATCTCGTACGCAGCCACTCGGCCGGGACGGGAGCACCGTTTTCCGAGGAGCACGTGAGGGCGGCGGGCGTGTTGCGCGTCAGCTCGCTCGCGGCAGGGCACTCGGGAATCCGAACCGAGACGCTCGACCTGCTGATTGAAATCCTCAACCGGGGCGTGACGCCGGTCGTCCCCTCGCAGGGTTCCGTCGGCGCGAGCGGCGACCTCGCGCCGTTGGCGCACATGACGCAGACGCTGATCGGGGAAGGCGAGGCGACGTACCGTGGCGAGCGACTCCCCAGTGCCGAAGCATTGCGGCGCGCCGGGCTCGCTCCGCTCGAGCTGGCGGCCAAAGAAGGGCTCTCGCTCATCAACGGGACGGAAGTGATGACCGGCATCGCGGCGCTCTCCGTGCTGCGCGCCGAGCGGTTGCTGGCCGCCGCCGACGTGATCGGCGCCCTTTCGCTCGAGGCGTTCCTCGGTACCGACCGCGTTTTCGACGTCCGCATCAATGCCTTGCGGCCCCACGTCGGCCAGGGCCGCGTCGCGGCGAACCTGCGCGCGCTCCTGGCAGGTTCGGAAATCATGCAGTCGCATCGCGAGTGTGGACGCGTGCAAGATCCGTACTCGTTCCGCTGCATCCCGGTCGTCCATGGCGCCGTGCGCGATACGGCCCGACACGTGCGCAACGTGGTCGAAGTCGAAGCGATCTCGGTTACCGACAACCCGCTCATTTTTTCGGAAGACGACGAGTTTCTCACCGGCGGCAACTTTCACGGCGAACCCGTGGCGCTCGTGTGCGACTTCCTCAAGGCCGCCATGGTCGAGCTCGCGAGCATCAGCGAGCGGCGGCTCTACCTGCTGCTGAACGGGGAAGAACGTGGCTTGCCGCTGTTTCTGGCGCAGAAGCCCGGGCTCGAATCCGGGTTGATGCTCGCGCAGTATACTGCGGCGGCTTTGGTCAGCGAATCAAAAGGTTTGGCGTTTCCTTCGAGCGTCGACTCGATTCCGACGTCCGCCGGTCAGGAGGATCACGTGAGCATGGGAACGATCTCGGCGCGGACCCTCGACCGGATTTTGGACAACGTCGAAGGCGCGCTTGCCTGCGAACTCTTAGGTGGCCTGGCGGCAACCGATTTCCGGCGGCCGCTGCGCTCCGGAGTGGGCACGGCGGCCGCGTACGAACGCGCGCGCGCAGCGATCGCACCGCTCGCGACGGACCGGTCGCCCGCGCCGGACATCGTCGCCGCGCGCGCGTTGCTCGCCGACGGTTCGCTCGCGGCCGCGGCCGCAACTGCCATTGGAGGCTCGCTCGCATGACCGCCCTCGCCGGCCGTGTCGTTCGCGCTCCACGTGGAACCGAACGTTCGTGCCTCGGTTGGCCTCAGGAAGCCGCCTTGCGCATGCTGATGAACAATCTCGATCCGGAAGTCGCCGAGCGGCCCGAAGATCTCGTCGTCTATGGCGGCAGCGGAAGAGCGGCACGCTCGTGGGCCGCGTTCGACGCGATCGTGCGAACGCTGCGCCGTTTGCGCGGCGACGAGACGCTGATCGTGCAGAGCGGAAAGCCAGTTGCGGTTTGGCGGACTCACGAGCGTGCCCCGCGCGTACTGATTGCGAACTCGAACCTGGTTCCGAAGTGGGCCGATTGGGAGATATTCCGGCAACTCGAAGCGCAGGGCCTCACGATGTACGGCCAGATGACGGCCGGTTCGTGGATCTATATCGGCACGCAGGGCATCCTGCAAGGGACGTACGAGACGTTCGCGGAGTTGGCGCGTCAACACTTCGGCGGTTCGCTGCGCGGTCGGTTGGTGCTGACCTCGGGGGTCGGCGGCATGGGCGGTGCGCAGCCACTCGCGGTGACGATGAACGACGGCGTT
>JBDTCF010000051.1:0-4134 GCA_039923715.1 Vulcanimicrobiaceae bacterium | reverse complement strand
GGCGCTCGCGCGCGGAGCCCTTCCGCCCTGGTCGGTGGCGTGGCACCGAACGCCGTGAGGCCGGAACGCGGCGCGCTCGAACGGCTAGCCGACCTGGCCGGAATCGAAAGCGTTCACCGCGATTTCTACGGACGCGAAACGCGCGTATCGGACGAAACCAAAACCGCGCTCTTGAGGGCCATGGGCTTCGAGGTTGGGACGCCCGAGGCTATCGCCGCCGCGGGCGAGCGGCTGGACGCAGAGCCTTGGCAGAGCGTCCTCGAGCCGGTCTACGTCGTCGCACCCGAGCCGAGCACGCTGCGCATCGGATTCGTGTTGCCCCACAAAGAGGCGGCCAAGCCGCACCACTGGTCGATCGTCGAAGAATCGGCAAAAGTCCACCAGGGCACCATCTCGTGCGATGACCTTGCGCCGACGCAGACGCGCGAGATCGACGGGGTCACGTTCGAGCGCCGCACGCTCGAACTGAAGCTCGCGCTCCCGCTGGGCTACCACCGGTTCGCCTTCGACGACGCCGAAGCAACGCTCATCGTCGCTCCGACGCGCGCCTTTCTGCCCCCGCCAATCGAACGCGGCGCGCGCCTTTGGGGCCTCGCCGTGCAACTCTACGGGCTCCGTTCGCGACGCAACTGGGGCATCGGGGACTTCGAGGACTTGCGCCGACTTGCCCAGATTGCGGGACGCGCCGGCGCGGCGGCGATCGGCGTCAACCCGTTGCACGCGCTCGACTCGGCAAACCCGGCCGAGGCAAGCCCCTACGCACCTTCGAGCCGCGCGTCGTTGAACGCTCTCTATCTCGACGTCGAAGCGATTGCAGAATTCGCAACCTGCGAATCCGCGCGGCGGCTGGTCGCAAGCGACTCGTTCGCGCGGCGGCTCGCCGAACTGCGCGCGACGCGCCTGGTCGATTATGCCCGCGTCGCCGCCTGCAAACGCGAGGTTCTGGCACTGCTTTACGCAGCGTTTCTTGCGCTCGATCCAGCTGCGCCCCGGGTGCGCGCGTTTCGTGCGTTTGTGGAACGTGGCGGAGCCGGCCTCGAACGGGCGAGCCTGTTCGAGGCCCTGCGCGAGCGCTTCGCACGCGAGGGGGCGCTGGGGTGGTCGCACTGGCCGCTCGCCTATCGCCAACTCGGTTCGCCCGAAGTCGCCGCGTTCGCGCGCGCCGAGCGCGAACGCATCGAGTTCTTCGCGTACCTGCAGTGGAACGCCGAACAGCAACTCGCGCAAGCGGCGGAGGCTTGCGCCGAAATGGACGTCGGCCTGTACCGCGATCTGGCAATCGGCGGCGAGGCCGACGGCGCCGACGCCTGGTGCGAGCGCGACGTCATGCGCTCCGAGGTTACGATCGGCGCTCCTCCGGACGCGCTCAACCCAGGCGGCCAGAACTGGGGACTCGCGCCGATGGCGCCGCTGCCCCTGCGGGCGCGCGCCTACGCACCCTTCGTCGCGCTGCTCCGCGCCAATATGCGGCATGCCGGCGCGCTGCGCATCGATCACGTCATGGCGCTCCAGCGCCTGTTTTGGATTCCGCGCGGGGGCGGAGCCGCGGCCGGCGCCTACGTGCGCTATCCGCTCTCCGATCTGCTCGCGATCGTCGCGCTGGAATCGGTTCGGAACCGCTGCCTCGTCGTCGGCGAAGACCTCGGCACGGTCCCTGAAGGGTTCCGGGAACGGCTGCAGTGGGCGCGCATCTTCTCGTACCGCCTGCTGTACTTCGAGCGCGAAGCCGACGGCACGTACCGGCGGCCGGAGGATTATCCGCCGCTCTCGCTCGTGAGCCCGGGGACGCACGACCTGCCGACGTTGGCCGCGTACTGGCTGGGCCGCGACCTCGACCTGCGTGCGCGTTTGGGTCTGCTGCCGCCCGATCAAACTCGGCAGTCGGCTCGCGACGAACGCGAGCGCGAACGCAACCGCTTGCTCGACGCGCTCGTCGCCGGCGGCGATCTCGCTCTTGAGATCGCCGGACGGTTGCGCGGTGGATCGTCTGAGGGAATCCGGCGCGCGGATGTCGACGACGTCATCGCGGCATCCTATCGGATGCTCGCGCGCTCGCCCGCCCGGTTGTTGATGGCGCCGCTCGAAGACGTGCTCGGCGTCGTCGATCAGGTAAACGTGCCCGGAACCGTTGCCGAACATCCGAACTGGCGGCGCCGGCTGCCGCGCGCGCTCGAAGATCTCGCGCGCGACGTGCGCTTCGCCGCATTCGCGGAGACAATGCATCGCGCGCGCGGCCTCTCGGCTCCGCCCACGGTGCCGAGCGCCACGTACCGCCTGCAGTTCCATCGCGGATTCACGTTTGTCGACGCCGAACGTCTCGTCGGCTATCTCGACGAACTCGGAATCAGTCACGTCTACGCTTCACCGTTCCTCGCGGCGCGTTCGGGAAGCACTCACGGGTACGACATCGTCGATCATAACGCGATCAACCCGGAGATCGGTACGCGCGTCGAGTTCGAGCGTTTCGTCGACACCCTCCACCGGCACGGGATGGGTCTGATGCTCGACTTCGTCCCCAATCATATGGGAGTCGGCAACGAAAACCCGTGGTGGAGCGACGTCCTCGAATGGGGACGCCAGTCGCCGTACGCGGCTTTCTTCGATATCGATTGGAACCCGCCGAAACGCGAGTTGCGCGATAAGGTTCTGCTCCCATTTCTTGGCTCGTCGTTCGGAACGGCTCTCGAGCGCGGCGAAATCGCCCTGCGCTTCGATCCGCAGGCCGGGACGTTGGGCGTTTGGTACGAGGAACACCGCTTTCCACTCGCGCCGAGCACGTACGGCGAGATCGTGAGCCTGGCCGCCGCGCTGGCACGCCGCGCGGACGACGACCCGGCTGCGGCGGAGGAGTTGGAACGCATCGCCGCCGCGTTCGCAAAGGAAAACTGGCGCGCGCGGGCGTCGCGGCGCGTTGCGGGTTTGCGCGCGCGCGCCGACGATCTCAAACGACGGCTCGCCAACGCAGCGCTCGCACCGCGTGCTCTTACGGCGCTCCACGCCGCCACCCACGCGTTCGGAGGATCGGCCGACGAACCGCAGAGCCGCGACCGGCTGGCACGCCTTCTGCGCAGGCAGTCCTATCGGCCCGCGTTCTGGCGGGTCGCGCTCGACGAGATCAACTACCGTCGCTTCTTCGACATCAACGAGCTCGCCGGGCTGCGGGTCGAATACGCCGAGTGCTTCGCGGTCGTCCATCAACTCGTGTTCCGGCTGATCGAAGAGGGTCGTCTTCAGGGCTTGCGCATCGATCACATCGACGGCCTCTTCGACCCGAAGGCGTACTGTACGCTGCTGCGCGCGCGTGCCGTCGCGATGAACCACCCGCTCTACTTGATCGTCGAGAAGATCTTAGCGCGACACGAGAACCTGCGCGGGGATTGGCTTGTGGCGGGTACGACGGGCTACGAGTTCGCCAATCTTCTCAACGGACTGTTCGTCGACGCACGCAACGAGGCTCGAGTCGATCTCATGTATCGTGCGTTCACCGGCGAGACCCTCGGATTCGAGGACGTGCTGTACGCCTGCAAGCGCCTCATCGTCGACGTGAATCTGGCGAGCGAACTGAACGTCCTCACCGGCGAACTCGACCGTATCGCGCAGTCCGACGTCCGCTCGAGCGACTACACCCGCAGCGGGCTACGCAACGCTCTGGCCGAGGTCGTCTGCGCGTTTCCCGTGTACCGAACGTACGTCGATGGCGACGGGGCCGGTCCAGAGGATCGCAAGTATATCGACTGGGCGGTCGCCATGGCCAAACAACGGAGTGAGACGCCGGACCGGAGCGTCTACGACTTCGTCGCTTCGATCCTCTCGACGGACGCCGCGCGCGAAGCGCACGCAGGATATCGTCCGCGCGACGTGTTGCACTTCGCGATGAAGTTTCAGCAATACACCGCGCCGGTCATGGCCAAGGCGCTCGAGGACACCAGTTTCTACCGTTACGTACGCTTGGTTTCGCTCAACGAGGTGGGCGGTGACCCTCGACGCTTCGGCGTTTCGCCGAACGTATTCCACCGTGCGATGAAGGAACGGGCGGCGAAGTTGCCCTACGCCCTCTCGTCGACGTCGACCCACGACACCAAGCGCAGCGAGGACGTGCGCGTACGAATCGACGCGCTTTCCGAACTGACGGGC
>JBDTCF010000050.1:0-16858 GCA_039923715.1 Vulcanimicrobiaceae bacterium | reverse complement strand
TGGTGTTTGCAGACGATTCCGAGCGGCATCGGCTCGCTCTTCTTCAGCCTGGCGCCGCTCTGGATGGCGATCTTCGCCGCGGTGCTGTTCGGCGAGCGGTTGACCTTGCCGGCCGCGCTCGGACTAGCGTTGGGCTTCGGCGGGATGGCGTATCTGATCGCTCCTCACGGCGCGGTGCACTTTCCATTTTGGCCCACCGCGCTGGGCGTGTTTTCGTCCGTCGCGTGGGCGTTCGGCTCGGTTTTGCAACGCCGTTTCGCGTTCGTCGACCTGCTGCAGGCGAGCGCGATGCAGATGCTGGTTGCCGCCGTGGTGCTTGCGGCGGTCGCCATCGCTACCGGCGAGCGCGTCTCGGCCGCATCGTTTAGCCCGGCCACGCTCGGCGCGCTGGCATTCCTCGTAATTTGCGGAAGCGTGATCGGGTACAGTTGCTACCTGTACGTGATGCGCGAGGCGGCAACGACGCTGGCCTCGACGTATGCGTACGTCAACCCCGTCGTCGCCCTGGCGATCGGCTCGCTGCTCCTGCACGAGGCGTTAACCACCCGAACGCTCCTCGGCGCAATCGTCATCGTGGCCGGCGTCGCGCTGATGATCGCCAGCCCGAAAGCGGCCGACCGCGCCGAGAAGAAACGCGTGGCCGCCGCCGCATAGGGGCGGGTCGCCGTCGAGCCCGGCGAACGTCGTCACAGCAGTTGCACCGTCGGCATTCTTGGTAACAAAGGGGGATCGATATGGTACGCGTATTGCTCGGCTCGGCTTTTGTGGCGGCGTTTGCGCTCGTGGCGGTCGCGCCGCTTTCCGCCGGAAGCGGCGAGCGGACCAGCACCCTGGCGGACCAGCGGCAGGTCGGCCTCACCGTTTACAACGCGGGACTCGCGCTCGTTCACGACGTTCGCCGTGTGAGGCTTGGTGATGGGCTCAATCATCTGGCGTGGGCCGACGTCAGCGGGAAGATCGACGCGACGAGCGTGCTGCTCGAAAACCCCACGGTGCCCGGTTCCGTCCGCGTGGTCGAACAGAATTTTAACTACGATTTGCTCTCGCCGGCGACGTTGCTGCAGAAGTACGTCGGCCGCGACGTGACCGTCGTACACCCTACCGTAGGGACGAATCGCGCCGTTCGAGAGACGGCGCGGGTCTTGAGTACGAACGACGGCGTAGTTCTGCAGTACGCCGACCGCGTTGAAACTGGCGTTGACGGTAGGATCGTGTTTCCCGCGATTCCGTCTAACCTCCGCGAACGCCCGACGCTCGTTCTCGACGTGACGAGCACGACCGCGGAGCCCCAAACGCTCGACTTGAGCTATCTTACCGGGGGCCTAAGTTGGCGCGCCGACTACGTGGGCCTGGTCTCAGCTAGCGACGACCGGATGGATCTGAGCGGTCTCGTCACCCTTTCGAACGACACGGGAACGAGCTTCAACGACGCGCGCCTGCAGCTTGTAGCGGGGAACGTAAACGTCGCTCAGCCTCCGACGCCGAACCAGATGATGGCGCTTGGAAAGGTGTCCGCTAGGACCTCCGACGAGTTTGCCCAGCAGAACTTCTTCGAATACCACTTGTATTCGCTTTCGCGACCGACGTCGATTGCCGACAAGCAAACCAAACAAATCGCGCTTCTCTCCGCGCATCGCATTGCGGTCCGTAAAACGCTCGAGCTGCGCGGTGCGGAAAGTTACTACACGCAGGCGCAACCCGACCTTGGCGACCGGCTCCCCGTCGGTGTCTACTTCGGCTTCGAAAATCGCGGCGGCGAATTGGGAATGCCGCTGCCGGCGGGGATCGTTCGTCTCTATAAGCACGACGCGAATGGGACGTCGTTATTTCTTGGTTCCGACCAGATCGACCACACGCCGAAGAACGAGTCCGTGCGACTGCGGCTGGGCGACAGTTTCGACGTATCTGCGCGCAAGAAGCAAACCGACTTTCGCGAGCGAGTGTTGATCGCCGGCCGGCCGTACGATCAGAGTTCGTACCAAATCGTCCTACGCAACGCGAAGGATGCTGCGGTCGACGTCTTGATCGTCGAGCCGGTTCCCGGCGAGTGGCAGATCGTCGACGAGAGCGCAAAACACGCGAAAACCTCGGCTTCGACGGCGACCTGGACGGTGCGCGTCCCCGCCGGCGGCTCGACGACGCTGACGTACACCGTCCGCACGTTCCTGGGATAGCTTCGGCGCTACCAACCCTCGACCGAGGGTCGCCCTACACCCGACACGCCAGCGATCGGTACGACGTGAACGTGGAACTCGGGGTGCGTCTCGCGGACCGGCGTGTGGCTTGGGAAATCGAGAGACACCTCGATGCGCGCGCGGTTTTTTGTCGTGCGCCGGAGCGTCGCGCGGAGCCGGAACGATTCGGTGCGCGGCGAACGGAGGGGACCTCATGAAAAGTTTGCGCGTATCCTTGGCCGGGGCAGGCGTCGCCTGCGTGCTGACCTGCTGGCTTGCCGCGGCGTTCTCTCCGCCGGTCAGTGCGTCCGATCCCGACGACGTAACTGCCGTTCTCGCCGCGTCGAGAATGGCGCTGGGTCTGGACGCCGCGCTGGGCCGCGTCCGGACGATTGTCGAGCGGGGCACGGTCGATGTCGCCGGCGTTCCCGGGACGGGCGAGCAGTGGATCGACGTCCGCAGCGGAGCGTTCGCGCAATACGCGAACGCGGGACCGCTCACCCAGGACAGCGGGTTCGACGGTACGCACTCTTGGACGCGCGACCGAAGCGGGATCGTGTGGAACGACGACAGCGCCGATGCGCGTTACGCGAACCAAGATCTCGCCTACCTGAACCGCTACGACCTCTGGGCCCCCGATCGCGGCGGTGCGAAGGTTGCACTGGACGCCGCGAAGAGCGAAAGCGGTCTGACCTACGACGTGCTGAGCGTTACCCCGCCCCATGGCCTCGCGTTCCAAGTCTGGATCGAGCGTGCGACGCATCTCCCCAGTCGCGTCGTGCAACCAATCGGTTCGACTACGGTGACCACGACCCTGACGGACTACCGCTCGATCGATGGCTTGAAGATTCCGTTCGAGCAACGGTCTTCGACCGAACAAGCCGCATTCTCGCTCAAAGCTACGAGCGTTGCTACAAACGCCCCCGATGCGCAGACGCGGCTCGAACGACCGGAATCGAGCGCGCACGATTTCTCGATCTCGCCCGGAACCTCGACCACGATTCCCTTCGAGTTGATCGAGAATCACGTGTACGTCAATCTCATGTTGAATGGGAAGGGACCCTTCCGCTTCATCTTCGACACCGGCGCCGACTACTTGCTGGATACGGACGTGGCGAAGTCGCTTGGAATCATCGGCAAGGGCCAGGTTCAAGGTGGTGGCGTGGGGGCGGCAACGGAGGGCTTCAGCTTCGCAAAGGTCGCAACGCTGTCGATCGGCGACGCGACGATTCACGATCAAACGTTCAGCATCGCCCCCGTGCGCGCCGGGTTTGGCGTCGGTGGTGGGGAACCGATCGATGGTTTAATCGGGTTCGGTGTGATCGCCCGTTTCGTCACGACGTTCGACTACGGGCGCCGCCGGATCGTTCTGGCGCTGCCGGGTGCGGCCGCCGAAGCGCCGGCCGATTCAACCTCATTGTCGTTCCGCTTCCACGGCACGACCCCAATGCTCGATTGCAAAATCGACGGGTTCGACGGCGCGTGCACGGTCGACACCGGCAGCCGTTTGTCGGTCAGCGTCACATCGCCGTTCGAAAGGGCGCATCCCTCGATCGTTCCGCCGAATGCAAACGCGGTCGGAGTCAACGGTTTTGGTGTCGGGGGTCCGGCGCTGGGGCGTTTGGGGCGCACGACGCTCGACATCGGACCGCTGTCGTTCCCCAACACCATCGCGGATTTTAGCTCGCAGCAGAAGGGTGCGTTTGCCGACCCGTTCGTGGCGGGCAACGTCGGCGGCGGCATCTGGAAGCGCTTCGCGCTCACGCTCGACTACCCGCGCCAAACGTTGACGATGGTTGCCAACGCGAACGGTCCGACGAGGGACGACTACGATCGCTCTGGGTTGTTTCTCATTCGTACGAAGGCCGGAATTGTTGTCGCCGATGCGCGTCCGGGTACGCCGGCAGCCGCAGCGGGGATCGTGCGTGGCGACGCGCTCGTCTCGATCGACGGTCGCGATGCGACCGCCATGAGTCTGGGAGCAATTCGCGACCTGTTGCTCGCTCCGGCAGGCACGTCGTACAAGGTCGTGCTGAAGGTCAAGGACGGAACGACGAAAACCGTCAGCCTGACGTTGCGGAATTACGTGTAGCGCACGGCGATGAAGGCCGCGGTCCGCTCCTCGGCGATCGCTCACGGTCGCGGCGCTCCCGAGGCCGAGCCGCGGTTCGAGATCCGATTGCTCGGCGTTCCCAAGATAAGCCGCGAGGGTGAGGCGGTCGCCTTTCGAGCTCCGCCGCGAACGCTGGTGCTGCTAGCGTACCTTGCGATCAGCCCGGACCCAATGCCGCGCAAGCGCGCAGCGTTCGCGCTCTGGCCCGACTCCGAAGAGGAGGCGGCCCTTGCGAACTTGCGGCGCCACCTGGCGCTGCTCGAAGGCGCCGTACCGCACGCCGGTCGCGAGCCGTGGGTGCGCAAGGATCGTGTGACCCTTCAGTGGGCCGGCGGAGATCGTTGCTTCGTCGACGCCGTCCGGTTCGAAGCGCTCGGCTCGACCTCAGAGGGCTACGCCGAAGCCGTCACGCTGTATGGCGGCGAGTTTCTCGAATCGCTCGCCGACGACGAATGGATCGAAGCGCATCGCGAGCGGCTCCGAGACCGTCAACTCGCGATGCTGTCGGCGCTGGCGGCACGAAGCCATGCCAGCGGCGAACGCAGCGACGCGCTCGAGTATGCCAGTCAAGCGTTTCGTCTCGATCCGTGGCGCGAGGACGTGCTGCGCGAAGTCATGGCCTTGCGACGCGAACTCGGCGATGCGGCCGGAGCACTGTCGGAATATCGCCGCTTCCGCGAGCGCCTCCAGGCGGAACTCGGGGTCGAGCCGATGCCGGAAACCGCGCAAGCCGCCGAAGCGATCGCGACCCGTCCGAGCGCGGATCATCGCGGCCCGGGGCTTGAAGCGGCCGCATCCGAGACGGAGCGGCCGAACAATCTCCCGCGGCAGACGAGCGAGTTCATCGGACGGGACGCTTTGCTCGACGAGGTGCGGCTCGCGGTGGATTGCTCGGCGCTCGTGACCTTGACCGGAACCGGCGGAGTCGGAAAGACGCGCACCGCACTGCGCGTTGCCACGGACGCTTTAGGCGATTTTGCCGATGGCGCGTGGTTCGTCGACCTGGCGGTATTGCGTGCCGGTGATCTCGTTGTCAACGCGGTCGCGTCGGCGCTCGGCGTGAGCCCGGCGAAAGGAGTGCCGCTGCTCCAGAGCCTCGTGACCTTTCTCAAACGCCGTCGAATGCTGCTCGTGGTCGACAACTGCGAGCACCTCATCGTCGATGCCGGCGCCGTTACCTCCATCATTCTGCGCGAGTGCCCGGAGGTTCGCATCCTGGCGACCAGTCGCGAGGATCTCAATGTCACCGGCGAGCGTGTGATCGCGGTTCCCCCGCTGCCGCTCGAGGAGGCGACCCGGCTGTTCGTGGATCGCGCACAATTGGCCGACGCCCGGTTTCGTCTGCGCGACGACAACGCCGCAGTCGTTGCCCAAGTCTGTCGCGAACTCGAGGGCATCCCGCTAGCGATCGAATTGGCCGCGGTCCGCGTCAAAGCGCTCGGCGCGCGCGGCGTTTTGGAACGGCTTGCGGACCGCCTGCAACTCTTGACCGGGGGCAGGCGCGAGCTGCTGCCGCGCCAGCAGACGCTGCAAGCCGTGATCGACTGGAGTTACGACCTGCTTTCCGAGCGGGAGCGTGCGGTCTTTCGACGGCTCGGAGTTTTTGTCGGCGGCTGGTCGCTGACGGCCGCCTGTCAGGTGTGCGCCGACGAACGGCTGGGGTCCGCCGACATTGCCGACGTGCTGGCGGCGCTCGTCAACAAGTCGCTCGTCGTCACCGAAGACGTCGCAGGAGTGCTACGCCATCGTTTTCTCGAATCGACCCGCCGGTACGCCCTGGAACGCCTTGAAGAAAACGGCGGATTAGCGGCGTTGTCACGAGCGCATCTCGATTACTTCGTCGATCTCGGCCAGCGCTTCGAAGCGAGCTGGCTGACCGAGCCGGATGCCCGCTGCTTCGCACTCATCGAGCCAGAACTCGACAACGTACGCGCCGCACTAAACTGGAGTATTGCGCTCGGCCACGACGTCTACCTCGGCGCCGTGCTGGCCGTTAGTTGCGAGCGCTTGTGGACCTCGCGACTCTATTTGGAAGGTCGGCGTTGGCTGCGTGCATGTCTGGCGGCGCTCCAACAAAAGGAACAGCGCCAGCTGGCAGCCCAGGTGTTGGGCGCGTACTTCGCGATCATGCCCGACGGCTCGGAGCGACTGCGCGTCGGCGAGCGAGCGATTCGAGAGTTGCGGGCGATCGGCGACGAAGTGACGCTGGCACGTGTGCTCGTGTCGTACGGTCACTTGATCGGTCAGATGGGTCACATCGAGGATGGTGTGCAAGCGATGGAAGAGGCCCTGGCCATGTCGCGACGACACGCCGAAGCGCGGAATAGTGCAAACTGTTTGATTCTCCTAGCGCTCCTCAAGCAGCGGCTCGGGAACCTCGTCGAAGCGCGCGCGCTCATCGCCGAGGCCGCCGAACTCTTCCAATTGGCCGGTTCGCCGTCGGGGCAGGCGTACGCGCTCAACGCTCTCGCGGAGATCGAGTTCGCTCGCGGTGCGCCCGTTTCGGCGCTGGATGCGGCGACGCAGGCGCACGACCTCATGCGCCCCCTCCGGCACGGTGCTCGGCTCGCCGGCACGAACCGGTGCAATATGGCGGCCTACGCCATCGCTACAAACGACTTGCCGGCGGCGATGCGCTACGCTCACGAGGCGCTCGGGCTGCTCGAAGAAATGGATGACGTCGTCGTCTTGGCGATCGAACACGTCGCCGTCATTGCGGGTTTGAACGGCGAACTCGAGCGTGCCGCAAGCCTGTTTGGGTTCACTGACGCCGCGGTAGGGCGGCTGGGCATTGCGCGCGGTCCGACCGAACAAGCCGGCTGCGACCGTTTGCGTGCCGCACTTGTGAGGGGTATGGACGCGGCGTCCTGCGCTCGCCGTATCGCTCAAGGCGCCCTGATGTCGACTGCGCTGGCCGTTTCCATGGCCGACGGTCTTGCGACCGGCGGCGCACCGGCAGCGCTCGCTCGGGGTAGGAAGCTCGACCCTTAGCGGGCAAGGCGTTGCGCCTGGCGGGCCGCTCGTATCGGCCACGTCCGCTAGCCTTTCCGAAAAGGGGCTTCCATGCGAACGTCACTCTACGCTCGAGGTCTACTTGCCATCGCTCTGAGCGTTGCGTTCTTGAACGGCTGCGGTGCCGTGCCGATCGCGAACGCGCCCGTTCTGCCCGGCAACGAGGCACCTGCGGAGTCGGCATCGGCGCGACGACCGGTACAGACGGTGCCCTGGATCGCAGCCCTTCCCGAAATCTTCGCGCGGAGACGGCCGGTCGACGACAGTCGCGCGGCCGGGCCCGCCGCGCAGCTCGACCCGGTTGCGACGCGGACGCTTGTCGTCTGCGCGATTTCAGCCGGCGTCTGCACCGTCTTCAGCCGCCCGGGCTACAAGCCGCTCAGGACGATCGTGCACGGCTTGAACGCGCCCGGCGGGGTCGTGGCCGGCATTGGCGGCCGCATCTACGTTGCGAATTCCGGTGGAGCAAACGTTCGTATTTACGCGCCTGGGGGGACGCATCCGATCGAGACGCTGAACGATCCCGGAGCGGTCCCCATCGACGTCGCGCTTGCGAAGCAGACGACCATCGTGTCGAACCTCTCGGCGGGCTCCAGCACCAATGTCGCCGTGTACGTCGGCGGCGCCAAGTCCCCGAGCTATACGTTGTCCGATCCCCTTGCGCAGCAGGGAATCGGCGTCGCCGTCGATGCCGGCGGGAACTGCTTCTGGAGCGTGGATACGAGCAGCGGGGCGCAGATCGACCAATTCCCCGGCTGCAAGAAGAACGCGCATCCGCTTCGTCTGAAGGCATCGCTCGGTTCTGCCGGCGGGTTGGCCTTCGACGGCGCCGGCAACCTTTGGTACGCCGACCAGAGCTCGGGCGTGTACCGGTGCGTCGGGGTTATGTCGTGCACGCTCGTGGTTGCTTCGTCGCCGAGCTGTACTCCCGGCGTAACCCTGTGCGATCCGGTGATGATCAATTTCGATCGCAACTTTACGACGCTCTTCGTAGCCGACGCAGGCTATGGCGTCTACACGGTGCGTTCGTTCGGGGGAGGCGTCTCACCGGACTACGTCGTCACGCCGATTCTCCAGGCGCCTGGCATGCCGATCGGGGTCGGCCCCGATCCCGCCCCAACGCTGCCTCCGCACTGAGCAAAGAGCGGGCGTGTGAGGCCCACTCTTGCATGCCGGCTTTTCCGATTCAGCCGAGACCGTTCTGGCCGCGGTCGAACGCCGTTCCGGCCGGCCGGATGAACAGCGTCGAGGTGTAGGGCGGCGATACGAGGAGTCCCGTCCACAGGCTCCGCCGGCGTCCGACCTGCTGGACCGCGTCAGCGCCCAGAACGACTTGACCGTTTTGGGTGATCGCGATGTCGACCCAATCGCCGCTGCCCGTACCGAACGAATTTCCCGTCGGCGTGCCTGCGGTGGTGTACTCCCGTACGGTGTGGGCGAGCTGGTCGTTGACGACGAGATTGCCGGCGTTGTCCGGTTTGATGCCGCCCGGCGACGACGACAGAGCGATTGGAAGCTGAGTGGCTCCGGCTTGGTTTCCGCCCGGATACTTAACGACGCGGCCGACGTTGCCGGTGTCGGTCATGGTGGAATAAACGTCGCCGCTCGGCGTGCACGTCAAGAAGGCGTTCGAGCTTTCCCCTGGATAGGTGAGGGTGCCGGTCGGGTTCAGGTTGCCGGGCGCGTAGACGCTGATGTCGCCGATGCCGGTTTGAAAGTCGTACAGATTCGAGACGTAGACCGTCCCGCCGGCGCAGACCGTCACGTCGACCGGAGGCCCGTAGGGATCGTTGAGGAGGTAGATGGGGGACGTCGCACCTCGCGGGAAAACCAAGATATTATTGGCGCCGGTGTTCGCGACCCAGAGCTTGCGGAGGTGATCGACAAATAGGCCCTGCGGGTTGTTCAGACCGCCGAGTGTGTAAAGATGCGCGCCCGTTATTTGATTGTAGACGTTGACGATGTTGGCCGGAAAATCCGAGACGTAGGCCAGCTTCTGCGGTAGTGGCGGGCTGGGCGGCGGAAGCGACTCGACCGGGTGGTCTGCCGGCCGTAAGCCCTCGGTGTTTTGGTAGGCCTTGGGAAGCACGCTGTAGGACCAGTTGATCGCGCCGCTGGCCACGCCCGCGCTTCGGGCGACGTTGCTTGGAATGCGGGCGAGTGGGGCAGCTTGCGAGCCGGCGCCGGAGCAAGCCGAGAGCAGTGCGATCGCCGCTGCCGAACCGAAAATGGACCGAAAAGTCGACATTGTCACGATGCTTCTCCCTGGTGCGAAGTGGGGCGTGGCACCAGGATGACACGGCTGGCGTCCGACCAGCGTCCGATCCGACCTGTTGTGTTCGAAACCGGGTTTATTTCCACATACCCTTGAGCAGCGGCGCCGTGCAGGCGTTGGCGGTGCAGGCAGCTCCGGCGAGTTTTTCGATCGTGTGCAGGACGGCATAGTGGTTGACGTTTTGGGCGTAGCTGCCGGGAACGATCGTCGGACCGATCAGCAGCGTCGCGATTTGGTTCTTGCCATTGTTGTCGGGGTCGGCCTCGTCCCAGGTTAGGATCAGGAGGCCGTTGTGCGCTGCGTCGTACTTGAGAATCCGCGGCAAGTTCTTTGACAGCCATTTGTCTCCGGTCCCCGTGCTGCAGTCATGCATGTCGTTGCAGAGGTTCGGCACCACGATGGCGACCGTGGGCAACGGTTTTGGGAATCCGGTGTAGACGAGGTTCGACGCCGCAGGCACGTTGCTGAAATCCGACCAGGGGTTGTGCTTGCGCGCGTAGAGGTTCGTGCTGCAGCCGAGGTAACCGTTGCTGGGCATCGACTCCGAATACCCGTCGAACGTTTTTCCTGCGGCGAGCAGCGCGGCGCCAAGGTTCGGCGTCGAGAACGTATGCGGGCAGGAGTCGTCGGTGATGCCTTGCGCCGATCCCGAGAAGAACGCGAGATAGTTCGGTTCGCTGGGGTGGGTGACGGCGTGACTGTTCGTCATGAGGGCGGCTTGCGGGACGAGCGTTCCGTTGATGTAAGGCGCCTGCGAACTCCCGATGATAAGGCCGTAGTCGCGATTCTCCATGATGACGATGACGACGTTGGAGGCATGCGGCCCTTTCGCCACCGTGAGCGCGGAAGCGTTTGGGAGCATGCTGCGGGGCGGGGTTTGGGTCGGTGCCGCACCGACTGCGCAGCCGGCGAGCAGCACCGCAGTCACGATGGCGGCAACCGAAACGATCGTTCTCATCTTGCGCTTAACTCCTTTGGGCGAAACCGCCGCGCGAGAGCGGGCGGTGCGTGGCGCGCTTATTTAAACGCCTGAATTCCCGTTTGGGCGCGGCCCAGAATCAGGCCGTGAATGTCGTGGGTTCCTTCGTAGGTGTTCACCGCTTCGAGGTTCATCACGTGCCGGATGACGTGGTACTCGTCCGAAATGCCGTTCCCGCCGTGCATGTCGCGCGCGACGCGGGCGACGTCGAGCGCCTTCCCGCACGAGTTTCGTTTGAGCATCGAGACCATCTCCGGCGTCGCCGCCCCCTCGTCCATCAGGCGTCCTAGGCGAAGGACCGCGTGCAGGCCGAGTGCGATCTCGGTCTGCATGTTCGCAAGTTTGATCTGAACGAGTTGTGTCGCCGCCAGCGGACGTCCGAACTGCGTGCGCTCGAGCGTGTAGCGGCGCGCGGCGTGCCAGCAGAACTCGGCGGCGCCCAGCGCGCCCCACGCGATACCGTAGCGCGCCCGATTGAGGCAGCCGAACGGTCCCGCAAGGCCAGCGGCATCCGGCAGATAGTTCTCGTCCGGGACGAACACGTCGTGCATGCTGATCTCTCCGGTGCTCGATGCGCGCAGGCTGAACTTGCCCGCAATCGCGGGCGCGGTCAAGCCTTCCATCCCGCGTTCCAGAATGAAGCCGCGAATCTCGGAGGCGTCGTCTTTGGCCCACACGATGAAGACGTCGGCGATCGGCGAGTTGGTGATCCAGGTCTTCGCTCCGGAAACGCGCCAGCCGCCCTCGACCTTCCGGGCCCGCGAGATCATGCTGCCCGGGTCCGAGCCGTGGTTGGGTTCGGTCAACCCGAAACACCCGACGATCTCGCCCCGCGCGAGTCGCGGCAAAAACCGCTCCCGCTGTTCCTCGGTGCCGTAGGCATGAATCGGATGCATCACCAGGCTCGACTGCACCGAGAGCGCCGAGCGATAGCCGCTGTCGACGCGCTCGACTTCGCGCGCGATCAGGCCGTAACTCACGTAGTTGACGCCGGCACACCCGTACCCGTCGATCGTCGAACCCAGGAACCCGAGCGCGCCCATCTCGTTCAGAATCTCGCGGTCGAAACGTTCGTGACGATTGGCCTCGAGGATGCGCGGCATCAGCCGGTCCTGGCAATAGTCACGGGCTGCGTCGCGGATGCTTCGTTCGTCGGCGGCCAGCTGCGCGTCGAACTCGAGCGGGTCGTCCCACTGAAAGGTGGCGGGTTGCGGTGGTGCGATCATGGCGCGTGCGGCTCCGGTGCGGTTGGGATGACGGCGGTCGCTTCGATCTCGACGAGGGCGGCGTCTTCCACGAGGGCCGAGACTTCGACGACGGACATGGCCGGGTAGTGGCGTCCGAGGGTGGCGCGGTAGGCGGCGCCGATAGCGGCTTGATTCGCGAGGTAGGCGCGTTTGTCCGTGACGTACCACGTCAGCCGAGCGATATGTTGCGGTCCGCCGCCCGCCTCGGCCAGGACCGCGACGACGTTTCGCAGCGATTGCTCGACCTGGCCGGCAAACTCGTCGGAAACGAAGCGACCCCCGGCGTCCCAGCCGACCTGACCGCTGATGAAGACGAGCCGGCCTTCGGCGAGGGTTCCGGCTGCATAACCTTTGGGTCGCGGCCAGTCCGGCGGAAGCAGCGTCGTCACGAGCGCACCGCCGCTTCGTCGCGCAGTTTGAAACGCTGCAGCTTACCGGTCTCGGTCCGCGGCAATGCGGTGACAAATTCGATCGCACGGGGATACTTGTACGGCGCGATCGTCGCCTTGACGAAGTCCTGCAACGCGCGAACCGTGCGTTCGTCGTTCGCAACGCCGCCATGCAAGACGACGAAGGCCTTGACGATCGTCCCGCGTTCGGGGTGGGGAGCGCCGACGACCGCGCATTCGGCAACATCGGGATGTGCGAGCAGCGCACCCTCGACCTCCGGACCCGCGATGTTGTAACCCGAAGCGAGGATCATGTCGTCGGTGCGCGCTTGAAACCAGAAGTAGCCGTCTTCGTCGGCAAGATATGCATCGCCGGTCAGGTTCCAACCGTTTTGCACGTACGCTGCTTGTCGTGGATCGGCCAGGTAGCGACAGCCCGTCGGTCCCTTCACGGCGAGCCGCCCGACGATTCCGGGTCCGACCGGCCGACCATCGTCGTCGAGAATCGCCGCGACGTAGCCGGGCACGGGCGTTCCGGTCGAGCCGGGCCGAACGTCGTCGCCCGACGAGGCGATGAAGATGTGCAGCATCTCCGTCGAACCGATGCCGTCGACGATCCGCACGCCACTGGCGTCTTCCCACACCTTGCGCGTCGCGGCCGGGAGTGTTTCGCCCGCCGAGACACACAACCGCAGCGAAGACAGATCGTAGTTCGCGGCCAGCGGCGCCATGGCGCGAAACGTTGTCGGTGAGGCGAAGCAGAGCGTAGCGCGATACTCGGCGATTGCGGCGAGTAGCGTCTGGGGCGGTGCGGACTCGAGCAGCAGGGTCGAGGCGCCCGCGCGCAGCGGAAAGAGCAACAGCCCACCCAGACCGAACGTGAACGCGATCGGGGGCGTGCCGGTAAAGCGATCCTCGGGGCCGGCGCCGACGTGGGCCGGCGGGAAGGTATCGCAAATCGCGAGGACGTCGCGGTGGAAGTGGATCGTCCCCTTCGGCTTGCCGGTCGTTCCCGACGTGAAACCGATCAGGGCGATGTCGGTCGCGGCCGTGTCGACGTTTTCGAACGCCCCGGAGGTTCGGGCCATCCGCGCCTCCAATCCGTCGGGGCCGTCGTGGTAGAAGTAGATCGTCTGCGTCAGCATCGGACACTTCGCCGCAGCGCTCGTCAGTTCGTCGGCGAGGCGAGCGTCGCACAACGCGGCTCCCACGTTCGCCAGCGTGATGACGTCGGTGAGTTCTTTCGCGCGCAACAGGGGCATCGTGGTCACGGCGATGCAGCCGGCCTTCAAAACGGCGAGCCACGCGGCGGCCATCGTTGCATCGTTGTAGCCGCGTAGCAGGACGCGATTGCCGGGGACGAGGTGCAGCTCGTCGCGTAGAATGTTGGCGATGCGGTTGGCCTCGGCGAGCAGCAGCGCGTAGGTCAGCGTGCGCCTCGGCGTGACGATCGCGACGCGGTCGCCGTGGCCTCGCGCGACCCACGCGTCGAGCAAATCCGCTGCCGCATTCAGGTGCTCCGGATAGCGCAGATGGGGGAGCGTGAAGAGGAGTTCGGGCCACTGCTCGGGTGGCGGGAGGTTGTCGTAAGCGAACGTGTCGACGGTGCTGGAATTCATCGTTGGTCGTGTCCCTCGCGTTGGTTGCGGACGCGTGCGAGCGTTTCGCGCGCGACGATTAACTGCTGGACTTCGCTTGCGCCCTCGTAGATGCGAAGCGATCGAATCTCTCGATAGAGTCGCTCGGCGACATTCCCGCGCGCGACGCCGAGCGCGCCGAAGAGCTGGACGGCGCGATCGATCGTACGTTGCGCCGACTCGGTCGCAAAGCGTTTGGCCATCGCCGCCTCGCGCGTCGCGCGCTCGCCGCGGTCGCGCAGCCAGGCCGCGCGATAGGTTAGCAGTGCGCTCGCATCGGTTGCGGTTGCCATCTCGGCGAGCGCTGCTTGCGTCAGTTGAAGGTCGGCGAGCGGCGCGCCGAAGAGGCGGCGTTCGTCGACCCGCTCGAGGGCCGCAGCGAGCGCGCGCCTGGCCATGCCGAGCGCCGCGGCGGCGACGCTGGTTCGAAAGATGTCCAGCGTTCGCATCGCGAGCTTGAACCCACCGCCTGGTTCGCCGACGAGTGACTCGGCCGGCACGCGGCACGCCGCGAAGCGCAACGTTCCGAGCGGATGCGGCGCGATCGTCACCAGGCGCTCGGGTACCGAGAAACCTTTCGTTCCGGCGTCGACGACAAAGGCGCTGATGCCGCGACTGCCCGGGGCCTCGCCCGTGCGGGCGAAGACAACCGTGAAATCGGCGATGCCGCCGTTCGAGATCCAGGTCTTCTCGCCCTCGAGAATCCAACCGTCGCCGTCGCGTTGTGCGGTCGTCGCGAGCGACGCGACGTCCGAGCCCGCCTCGGATTCCGTGAGTGCGAAGGCGGCGATCGCCGAACCGTTGCGCACGCGCGGGAGATAGCGTGTTTGCTGTTCGCGCGTTCCCGCGAGTGAAAGCGGTCCGCTGCCGAGCCCTTGCATGGCGAAAGCGAAGTCGGCCAGCGGCTCGTGGTAGGCCAGCGTCTCGCGTATGACGCACAGCGCGCGCGCATCGAGCGTTACGAAGCGTTCGCTCGGGACGCAGTAGCCCAGCCAACCCGCATCGCCTAGCGCTTTAACGATCCGGCGGCAACTGGCGTCGACGTCCGTTTCGTCGACGAGCGCCGCAGCGTGCGCGCCGGCCCAACCCCACAGTTCGCGCGCGAGCGTGCGGTGCGTCTCCTCGAAGAAGGGCCAGTCGAACGTGGGTGCGTCGAACACCCGCTAGTCGCCCTCGAAGATCGGCGTGCGTTTGGCCGCGAAGGCTTCGTAGGCGCGCCGAAAGTCGTTCGTTTGCATGCACAGCGCTTGAACGTGCGCTTCGGCGTCGATTTCGTCATCGAGCGACATCGACCAGGCCTGGTGCAACATCGCCTTGGTCATGCGGTGCGCGAAAGTGGGCCCGTGGGCGAGCGCGTGCGCTTGTTCCGCCGCCGCAGGGGCGAGTTCGTCGGGCGCGACGAGTCGATTGAAGAGCCCCCACGCGTGCGCTTCCTCCCCGCCGAGCGCGCGGCCGTTGAAGAGCAGGTCGCTCGCGCGTCCGTGTCCGACGATTCGGGGCAGCAGCGAACAGGCGCCCATATCGGCGCCCGCAAGTCCGACGCGGACGAACAAGAAGGCGACCTTCGCGCGCGCCGTTCCAAATCGCAGGTCGGATCCGAGCGCGAGCATCGCTCCGGCGCCGGCGCAGATTCCGTCGACCGCGGCGACGATCGGCTGCGGTGCGCCCCGCATCGCCTTCACCACGTCACCGGTCATTTGGGTGAAGGCGAGCAAGGCGGGAGCCGCGGAGCGGGTGAGGGGCTCGATGATCTCGTGCACGTCGCCGCCCGAACAGAAGTTATCGCCTGCGCCCGCCAGAACGACCGCATGCACGTCGGAGGCGAAGCGCAGATCGTGGAAGAGGTCGCGCAACTCTGCATACGATTCAAACGTTAGCGGGTTCTTGCGTTCGGGCCGGTCGAGCACGATTGTTCCGACCCGGTCGCGCACCGACCAGTCGAAGTGCCGTGCCGCGTACGACGCGAACGCGCGATCGCGAGACATCATGCGCTTGAAACCTCCGCTGCGACGAGACCGCCTTTGAGTTTGGCGAGCAATTCGTACAGCTGACGGCGCTCCTTTTGAGAGAGTGCTGAAAACATCGCCACGATCCAGGTTTCGTGTCGAATTGCCATCGCCTGGAACGCACGGCGGCCGCCTGGCGTCAGGTGGATCGCATACGCGCGCCCGTCCTCGGGAACGCGACGGCGGCCGACCAGCCCTTCGAATTCGAGTTGCTCGACCAGACGCGTCACGTTCCCGCCCGTCACCATCAAGCGTCGCCCGAGGTCGACCATTTTGAGCCCGCCGTCCACCCTTTCGAGCTGCGCGAGCAGATCGAAGCGCGCTAGACTCGTGGCAAATTCGGTCCGGAGCGCCGCGCGGGCGCGACCTTCGACCAGGCTCGTGCACGCGAGCAGTCGCAGCCAGAGGCGCAGCGAGAGGTGGTCGTCGCTGCGCGCTCGCGACTCGAGATCGACCGACGCCCTCACGGTCCCTCTCCGAGAATTTCGATCGCCTCGCCGTTTGCGCTCGATCGAGGGTCGCAAAGCGCGACGACCGCGCGCGCGACTTCTTCGGGACGAACGAAGCGGCTCTGCCGGGCTTGGGCGAGCAGCGCCGCACGCGCGTCAGCTTCGCTGCGGCCGGTCGCCCGCCTGACGTTGGCCAGCGTTTCGCCGAGTAAGTTCGTTTCGGTGTAGCCGGGGCAGACGGCGTTCACCGTGATGCCGCTCGGGGCGAACTCGGCGGCGAGCGCGCGCGTCAAGCCGACGAGCCCGTGTTTGGCCGCCGTATACGCGCTGACGTAGGGATCGCCGCGCAGGCCGGCCGTGCTGGCGACGTTGACAACGCGCCCCCACTTGCGCTCCAGCATGTCCGGGACGGCTGCCTGCGTGCAACGGTAGGCGGCGGTCAAATTGATTTCGAGCATCTCCGCCCAGAGCGTCATGTCGGTCCGCACGAAGGATGCGGCTCGAGCCGCACCCGCGTTGTTGATGAGAACGTCGAGCGGTCCGAACGCCGCGCGTGCCGTCGCGAACGCGCTGTCTA
>JBDTCF010000049.1:0-13250 GCA_039923715.1 Vulcanimicrobiaceae bacterium | reverse complement strand
GCGGCCATCGTTACGTTCCCTCCGACCAGGACGCCATGTACTTCCGTTGCTCGGCCGTCGGCGTATCGATCGCGATCTTCATCGCGGCGAGCTTGAGGCCGGCGACCTCCTCGTCGATCGCTTCGGGGACCGAGTAGACACGACGTTCGAGCGTCTTGTGGTGTTTCGCGAGATGGGCGGCGGCCATTGCTTGGTTGGCGAACGACATGTCCATCACGTCCGCCGGGTGTCCTTCACCCGCGGATAGGTTGATCAGGCGGCCGTCCGCCAGGATCCGAATCCGCCGCCCGTCGGCCATAGCGAATTCCTCGACGAATTCACGCGGCTTCGAACGGCTCACCGCCATTTTTGCCACTGAATCAAGGTCCAGCTCGTCATTGAAGTGCCCCGAGTTGCAGACGATGGCGCCGTCCTTCATAGCGGCGAAGTGCTCGCCCGCGATCGCGTGGTAGTTCCCGGTCACCGTCACGAAGACGTCGCCGACTTTGGCTGCCTGGGCGATCGTCATCACTTGGAAACCGTCCATCGCGGCCTCGAGCGCTTTGCGCGGGTCGATCTCGGTGACCACGACGTGCGCGCCGTGTCCCTTGGCCCGCGAGGCCACCCCGCGTCCGCACCAGCCGTACCCGACCACGACTACGGTGTGCCCGGCCAACAGGACGTTGGTCGCGCGAATGATCCCATCGAGGGTCGACTGTCCGGTGCCGTACCGGTTGTCGAACATGTGCTTGGTCAGTGCGTCGTTGACGGCGATCACCGGGAAGGGCAGCACGCCGTCACGCTCCATCGCGTGCAGGCGAATGACGCCGGTGGTCGTCTCTTCGCAGCCGCCGATCATATCGGCCAGCAGGTGGTTGTGCTTCGTGTAGATCGTCGTGACGAGGTCGCAACCGTCGTCCATCGTCATGTGCGGCTTCGAGGCCACCACGGACTCGATGTGTTGGTAGTAGGTCGCGTTGTCTTCACCCTTGATCGCGTAAGTCGGGACGCCGTAGTGCGCGCACAGCGCCGCCGCGACGTCGTCCTGCGTCGAGAGCGGGTTGCTCGCACACAGGGCGATCTCGGCCCCACCGGCGGTCAGCGCCAGCATCAGGTTCGCGGTTTCGGTGGTGACGTGCAGGCAGGCGCCGATGCGGACGCCGGACAGCGGTTTCTCGGCGGCAAAGCGCGCTCGGATTTGGGCGAGGACCGGCATGAAGCTCGCGGCCCACTCGATGCGCAAGCGGCCGGCATCGGCTAGAGTGCGGTCTTTGACGTTCCCATTAGGACGATCGATGACGTGCAAGATGGTCTCCGTTCGGTGCGGTTGGTTCTCGCCGATCTTTGAAACAATCCAAGCGAACCAGCGGCCATTCGGCAGAAGGCCTCTCGGCTCCGTTTCGTTGCAAAGAGCGCGGTAGGACTCTGCGAGCGCCCTGCAAATGCGGGGCTTGCATATGAAGGAAGAGAGCGTTCCCACATGGCGACGGTAGCTGCCGGCGGGCGGCCGCCTGGCGAGCGGCGCGTCGAGCTGACGTATCGGGGCCTGGTCATCGGAGCGCTCATCACGCTCGTCTTCACGGCGGCGAACGTCTACCTCGGGCTGAAGGTCGGCCTGACGTTCGCCTCGTCGATCCCGGCCGCGGTTATCTCGATGGCCGTGCTTCGCTGGTTCAAGCACTCGTCGATCTACGAAAACAACATCGTGCAGACGATTGCTTCGGCGGCCGGAACGCTCTCGTCGATCATCTTCGTGTTGCCCGGGCTCGTGATGGTGGGCTGGTGGACGGGTTTCCCGTTTTGGGAATCCTTCGGCATCTGCGTCGTGGGCGGCATCCTGGGCGTTATGTACAGCGTTCCGCTGCGGCGGGCGATGGTGACCGGGAGCGATTTGCCCTATCCCGAGGGCGTCGCGGCCGCCGAGGTGTTGCGGGTCGGCGCGGCCGCTGCGTCCGACGCCTCGGGGACGAGCGAGGCGGCCGCCGAGAACAAGGCCGGACTGGCCGTCATCGTCTGGAGTTCGATCGCGAGCGCCGGTCTAGCCGCACTCGTCGCAACGAAACTCTTTCTTGGCGAAATTACGCACGACTTCCGCGTCGGCTCCGGCATCACCGGATTCGACGCCGGTCTATCCCTCGCACTGGTCGGCATCGGGCACCTCGTCGGCGTTACCGTCGGCGTCGCGATGTTCGCGGGGATCGTGATCGCCTGGGGCGTCTTGATGCCGGTGCTGACGGCGATGCACCCGGCCGCCGGCGACGTGGCGACGGTCGCGAACGACGTCTTCCGCCACCAGGTGCGCTTCATCGGCGCGGGCGCGATCGGCGTCGCGGCGATCTGGTCGCTCGGGCGGCTGACCAGGCCCGTGATCGAGGGCATCAAGTCTTCGCTCGCGGCTTCGTCGCGCACGCGTCGCGCAAACGGTTCCGAAGACTTGCCGATCACCGAACGCGACATTCCGTTTAACCTCGTCGTGCTCATCAGCGCCGCCTGCCTGGTTCCACTCGCCGTGCTCCTGGTGGCGTTCTTGAACGGGACGCCGTTGGCGGGCGCAGCCTTCGCACTCGTGGTCGGCGCGCTGGTCTATATCGTACTCGCCGGTCTGATCGTCGCAGCGGTATGCGGGTACATGGCCGGCCTCATCGGCTCGTCGAACTCGCCCGTCTCCGGGCTTGCGATCCTGACGGTGCTCGGCGCCGCGTTGCTGCTGATCGTGGTGGCGCGGCCGGCCGATCCCCTCGCCGCAAAAGCCTTGATCGCGTTTGCACTATTCGTAACGGCCGTCGTGATCAACGTCGCCACGATTTCGAACGACAACCTGCAAGACCTCAAGACCGGCCAACTGGTCGGCGCCACCCCTTGGCGTCAGCAAGTCGCGCTGATCGCCGGCGTTGTTTTCGGAGCGCTCGTGATTCCGCCGATCCTCGACGTGCTCAATCACTCCTACGGTTTTGCCGGCGCACCGATGCACGGCATCGCCGGCGCGCCGCTACCCGCACCGCAAGCCTCGCTGATCTCGGCGCTCGCGATCGGGGTGATCTCGGGCCAGCTCGACTGGAATCTGATCGGGGTCGGCGCGCTGATCGGGCTCGCTATCGTGGCGATCGACGAGGTGCTGCGGCGCGGCGGACGCTGGCACTTTCCGCCGCTGGCCGTTGCGCTGGGAATATACCTACCGATGTCGGCGACGCTGTTCGTCGTCCTCGGCGCATTCCTCGGAAAAGCATACAACGGGTGGACGGCAGGGCGTCCGAACGGGGCGATTGCGCAGCGGCTCGGCGTGCTGTTGGCTTCCGGCTTCATCGTCGGCGAAAGCTTGTTCAACGTCGCCCTCGCCGGTCTCATCGCGAAGACCGGCAAACCCGAACCACTTGGAGTCGTCGGCGACTCGTTCGCTTCGCCCGCCGCCGTTCTCGGCAGCCTTGGATTCGCGATCCTCGTGGTGGCGGTCTATGCTTGGACGGCCCGCAAAGCCTCGACGATCGTCGCCGATCCGGGACCGTGAGCGTTTCGGGTACGCCGACCTCGTCACGGAGCGACGTCTACCTCGACGCGCTCGCTTCGGCCGAACCGACCCCCGGCGGCGGGAGCGCGGCTGCGACCGTCGCGGCGACGGGCGCGGCGCTGGTCGCGATGGTCGCGCGCATCACCGCCGGTGCCGAACGCTTCGCCGCCGCGAAAGCCCAAGCCCAGACGCTAGCGGCCGCCGCGGACGCAGCGCGAGCGGCGCTCCTTGGGGCGCGCGCCGCGGATGAACGCGCATATCAGGCCGTCGTGGCCGCGCTGGCGCTGCCACGCGTCGGTGACAACGAACGCGCCGTGCGAGCCGAACGCCTGCAGTCGGTACTCGCGAACGCGGCCGCTGAGCCCCTGCGCATCGCACAATTCGCCGCCGACGTCGTCGGGCTCGCGGAGGACGCGCTCGCCCTCGACAATCGCAACCTCGCGAGCGATCTGGGCTGCGCGGCCGCCTTCGCGGAGGCGGCAGTCGCTGCCGCCGCGCTGAACGTACGCGTGAACCACGCCTACCTGCGCGACGACGATCTACGCGCCCGCCAGCAAGCCGCCCTCGCGACGCTCGAACGCGAAACATCACGTCGCGTCGCCCACGTCCGCGCGGCCGTCGAGCGAACGCTCGCGCGATCGGGTTAGCCGAGGACCATATCCAAGAACGGTGCGATGTCCTCGCGGTCGACCTCGATGCCGACGGCGCCCGCGCCGTAGCGCGCATCGTGAAAGTCGGAGCCGGCCGTCATTACGAGGCCCAGGTTTTCCGCGCGTTGACGGAAGCGCGCAACCTGGCCCGGCGTGTGGGCAGGATAGAACACTTCGAGGCCCAGTAAACCGGCGTCGGCCAGCTCGTCGATGACGTCGTCTTGACGTAAGCGGCCCGGATGCGCCAGGACCGGAATGCCGCCTGCCCCCGCGATCGTCTCGATCGCGGTCATCGGCGTTACGTGGATCGAGGGCACGTAGCCCGGACGGTCGCGGGACAGCAGCCCGCGAAACGCCGCGTCGACGCTAGGCGCGTACCCGTTGCGAACCAACGCTTTCGCGACGTGCGGCCGGCCGAGGGGTGCCCCGGGCGCGGCCTCGGCGCGGACCTCGTCGAGCGACAGCCCGATACCGAACCGGTTTAGGCCCGCGACGACTTTGGCCATGCGCTCGCCGCGCGCGAGCCGGTTGTTCTCGAGCAGGGCGTTGAGCGCGGCGTCGTCGAGCGGCAACCCGTATCCGAGGATGTGCACCTCGTTGCTGCGGTAGGTCGTGTTGATCTCGATCCCCACGACGACGCGCCCGCTCGCAACCGCGTCGGCCAGCGGGCGATACGCCGCTAGCGTGTCGTGATCGGTTACCGAGAACGGACCCACCCCTCGTGTGTCCATCGCCTTCGCGAGTTCGAGGGGTTCGAGCGAGCCGTCGCTTTCGCGCGTGTGTGAATGAAAGTCGACGAGCATCAGATTCGGCGCCGGCCCGGGTCGACTATGAGCGTCCTGCCGTTTTTGTTTTTTTACGCGCCTTCGAGAAGTAGACCAGGACGCGTTTCTCTTCGCGGAACCCGACCAGACTCTTGGACAAGGACGGATCGCGCAACGCTTCGATCGCGTAGTCTACCAATTCGTCGTCGGGTACCGCTTCGTCTTCGGCAGCGTCCACGTCGAGCGCGCTGCACAGGAGCGCCTCGCCGAAACGCTCGGCAAAGAGACCCGTCAGCAGCACCAGTTCGTCGCGGCTCAGGGAAGCCGCGTCGCGGGTGACGCGCGCGAACGTGATCCCGTCGTCGACCTCGCAGGTGACGCCGAGAACCCGCGCCTCCCACCCGGCGATGGCGTGGAGGGTGCGAACGTGCTCGACCAGCGCGTCGCGCAGCGACGACCGGGACGCGCGGTCGAGGCGGCGTCGAATCACGAACGACAGAACGATCGTCCCATCCGTGGGATGAGCGCTGATCGTCGCGATTTCCGCGAAGCGGACGAGGAGCGCGACCACGAGGCCGACCGCGTCGGCGTTCTCGCTTCGTGCTCTGGCGCTGGTCGTCGTGGACATTGGGTCCGTTCTATCGCTCGGTGGCGTCGTCGTGCGAGGTAGGGAAGGCGGCTCCGGAGCCTGCCGGGGCGAGGGGTTTTCGAAGCGCGGCCCCCGACCCCTTGAAGGGAGGGACGGCCCCGCGGACCCTGCACGGCGGCCAAAGGCCAAGACCGCACCGACGTAGGCATCTGCGCGCCATTTGAGGGCAGGCCTGGCCCTACCCCGAGCGACCGCCCGGCCGGGTCGCTAACCTTGCGAAGGGCGTAGGCTCGGCGGGCTTCCGGCGGGCGTCCGGCCAAGAGAGGCGCGATGGGAGTGCCGCGTCGGCCGGTCGAGCCGCCCACGCCGGAGCAAACTGCGTTCCTCGAGCGTGCGATCGAAGAGCACGGCAAGGCGACCTACAATTTCGCCTACCGCCTGACACAGAACGACGCCGACGCGCGCGATCTGACGCAGGACGCCTTCATTCGCGTCTACCGGGCTTGGCGCTCGTTCCAACCGGGCACCAGCTTCCTTTCGTGGATTTACCGAATCGTCACCAATTTGTATCGCGACGAACTTCGGCGACGAAAGGGACGTTTCCATGAAGAGATCCCCGAAGACAACGCGCCCCAGGAATTCGCCGGGGAACGTCCGCTCGCGGTCTCCCCGATTGAAGACTACGTCGAGGGCCAGCTCGGCGAAACGTTGTCCAAATCGCTGCAAGCGCTCTCGCCGGAGCAACGGCAAGTCGTGATCCTCGCCGATATCGAAGAGTACAGCTACCAAGAAATCGCCGAAATCATGGGTTGCTCGATCGGAACCGTTCGCTCCCGACTACACCGTGCCCGGGCCCTCCTTCGCCGACTCGTCCAACGAATGCAAGAACCGCAACGATGACGCAACACCTAACGATCGACTCGATCACAGACTACGTGCACTCCGCGCTGCCGGCCGGCGAGGACGCGCTGACGCACGAGCACCTGCAAGTTTGTGCGGAGTGCCGCGCCGCGTACGACGCGGAGGTTCGAATCGGCGAAGAGCTCCGGCGCGCGCTGGCGGCCCAGGAAGTCGATCTGCCCTCGCTCGTCAAGGCGCGCATTTGGGAAGAGATCCGCGCGGCGCGCCCGAGTGCGTGGTCCTCGGCGCTCGGTTTGTTCCGGCCGGCGTTCGCGGTTCCCGCGGTCGTCGCGCTCGCCTTGCTTGCGTTTTTTGCGCATCCGTTCGCCCCGAACGCGAGCGCGCCGCCGATGGTCGACGCGATGTACTATCTCGAGGAGCACGCCGCCGAACAGACGCAAACCGCTCTTGGCGAGCGTTCGAACTCGGCCGTCCTCGATTCCGCCCAGACCACGGTCTCGGACGCCGGCCCCGAGCCGGCCGGGCCGCTCGGAATCGCGGTGGACGCGGCGCCGCTCTATGCGCTTCCGTAAAACGCTCGGCATCCTCGGGCTGGCGGCCTCGCTTGCGGCCGTCGGGTGGGGAACCGCGCGCGCGCTCGCGGGCGGGACGCCGGCACCGGCTAAGTCGCCGAAAGCCGAGCCGAGCGTCGCCCACGTACCGCCCGTTCGGCGGCTCGATCGAGCCGCCGACTTATTGCGTGGCAGCGTCGTCGCTCCGCGCCGCATCTCGTACGTCGGCCAACTCGAAACGCTGCGCTTCTCGAGCAGCCACGCAATCGCCACAATCGTTCGCGTGGAACACCTCGCGCCCGATCGCACCCGGCGATGGTACCTGGCGCCCGAAGCCCTCTATGGTGACTACACGATCAGCCGCGGCGGCACGACCTTCCAGTTCGACACGCGACACGACCGGGTCGTACGGACGCGCTCGCCTTCGGCCGAGAACGCGGTCGCGACGGCCGACGCGATGAACCTGATCGACGACAACTACCGCCCGGTCATCAGCGCGCGTGAAACGGTAGCCGGTCGCCCGACCATCTCGTTGCTGCTGGTCAACAAGTACACGGGCGAACGCGTCATGCGCGTGTGGATCGACACCGAGACGAAGTTGATTCTAAAGAAGGAAGAGTATCGCCCGAACGGTGCGGTTGCGGCCGAAACGCGCTTTGAGGAACTGCGCTACACGGGCGCCATCCCGCCCGACATCTTCACGACCGCGACGCCGCACGGGTACCAAGTCGTTGCCGGACGTGATTTCACGACGCCGTCGACCGACCTCGAACGCATCGTTCGGGCCGCCGGCTTCTCGCCGGTCGAACCGAAGTACTTGCCGGAGGGGTTCGTCCTCGTCGGCGGCGATCAAGCGACGGTCAATAGCGTCAAAACGCTGCACCTGCTCTACTCCGACGGACTGCGCACGCTCTCGTTGTTTCAGAACGCACGCGGCGCAGCGGCCGATTTCGGCAAGCTTAAACCGTCGACGACGCACTTCGAAGGCCACGATGCCGAGTACGTCGAGGACGGTCCGACGACGCTTTTGACGTGGCGTGAGACGGGGCTCTACTTCGCGCTCGTCAGCGACCTCTCGCTGCGCGAGCTTACCCGCATCGCCATAAGCGTCGTCCCGTAGTAGCGCCTGATTTCGCCCGGCTCTTCGTTGCCGGGCGGACTCGCTTTATTTGAGAGTGGCGTCTAGGGCTTTGGCGATGTCGGCTCGGGAGATCTCGCCGTCGCGAATCCAGGCGACCTTTCCGGCGCGGTCGATCACGACGACGGTCGGAAAACCGGCCTGCATGTAGTGGTTCGCAACGTCGAGCGAACCGTCGTACACGAGGGGGTACCGCGTCTTGAATCGTTGCGAGAACGCGATGACGTCTTCCGGCGTCTCGGGACTGTTTTCGTCCATCCCGTACGGGCTTCCGGAAATCGCCGCGAAGTGAACCCGCGAACCGTACTTGTCGTAGAGTTCGTTGAGGATCGACGTTTCGCGCTGGCAGTGCGGGCACCAGGTCGCGAAGACTTCCAGGAGCGTCGGTTGCCCGTCGCGCGCCGGACCGGAGATCTGTCCCGCCGCAAACGCGGGAGCGCTGTCGCCGACTTGGAGGTGCGCCGGGGCCGACGTATTGGAAACGGCCTTCGGGACGCGCGCCGCGACCGCGACCGCGATCAAGATTGCGATCGCAATCACCCCGAGCGTTACATACAGAATGAGCCGGCGCCGGTCGGCTTCGACGCGGCCCACGGGTCCGCGTCGACGATCTCCACGATTCATCGGGTACGTGGTTCTCCGAGCGCGCGTGAAGCACCGCCTGTACCGAAGCGCGAATCGAGCGACCAGCGCCCGGGACCGTAGCGGGCAATGGCCACCGCGACCAGAGCGAGCGCCAGATCAACCGCTACATGGCCCCATGAAGGCGGCGTCCGGTCCCCCGATCCAAAACAGCCGCAACTCGCCGGGATCTGTCGTACCACGAGCGAGCCGACGGCCGCCGCGAAGATCGCGAGCTGAGCGGCCGCGACGATTCCCGAGGCGCGCACGAAGAGCCCGCCGATCAGGTACGCTCCCAGACCGATCTCGAAGTACGGGAGAATCACGCCGACCGGCGCGACCAAAAAGGCCGGGAGAATGCGATACGCGGCGACCGAAGCCGCGGTCGTCACGATCCCATCGTGCGCTTTGAAGGCGCCGGCAACCACGAACAGCGCGCCGAGCGCGACGCGCGCGATGAAGATCAAGAGTGCCACGCGTGAACCTCCTCTAAGACCGCACGTTGCGCGGCCGGAACTGCGGCGAACTCGGCGGCCCCCTCGCCGGGCGAACCCTCGTGCGCGCGGAGCGTCGCTTCGACGCACGCCGCCAGGCCGTCCGGGTCGTATCCGCCCTCCAGCGCATACACAACGCGACCCGAACAGTATCGGTCGGCCGCGGCTCGGATCGCGCACCCCAGCGCGTGCGCCGCGGCGGGACCCTCGATGCCGAGGTCCCCAACGGGATCGCCGGCGGCGTAGTCGTACCCGGCGCTGACCATCAGCATCCGCGGCCGCACGCGCTCGGCAACGTCGGCGATCAAACGCTCCCACGTCGCGACGAACGCTTCGGTGGCGTAGCCGCTCGGCGGAAGCGGAACGTTAACGATCGCCGCGTCCTCGTCCAAGCGGTTCTCCTCGGCGCGCCCCGTCATCGGATACTGGGGGTAGGCGTGGGTCGAAACGTACGAAAGCCCCGCTCCGCTCGCCGCCTGCGTTCCGTTGCCGTGGTGGTAGTCGAAGTCGAGCACCAACACGCGCTGCGCGGAGTGGGCGACGAACGCGCGTGCCGCGACCGCGACGTTGTTGAAGACGCAAAATCCCATTCCGCGCTCGGGTTCGGCATGGTGCCCTGGCGGCCGCACGAGTGCGAAGACGGGCGCATCGTGTTCGAGACTCAGTTCCAGCGCGCGCAAAACGCCGCCGGCGGCTCGTCGCGCCACCGCGAGCGAGGTCTCGTCGATCGCGGTGTCGCCGCTCGAAAGGTAGCCGGCGCCGCGTCCGCGCCGGCTCGCGACGTCGCGTTTCACGCGTTCGATGTAGGCCGGCGAGTGTACCGTTCCAAGCTCTGCATCGCTCGCATCGCGGGCGGCCACGCACGCGTTCAAAAGGCCGTTCGCCCGCAGGCGCGCGGCCACGTAGGCGACGCGGTCGGGCGATTCGGGATGCGCGACCCCGCGCAGATGTTCCAGGTATGCGTCGTCGTAGACGACGAGCAACGAAGGATGCCTACGTGTGTTTCGGAGCCGCCGTGCGCTTGGGCGCCGGCTTGTCGGTCTTACCGAGGTCCGCGATGAGCTTCTTTACGTCGCTCGCCGCCGACGACCCCGGTTTCAGCAGCGCCAGGAAGCGCGAGTACGCCGACTTCGCTTTGGGTTTCTGATTGGTCGCCGCGTAGGTCTTGCCCATGATGAACAAGAGTTGGGGATTCGATTTCAGGTAGCTCCCCGCTTGTTTGTCGAGCGCGTCGAAGATCAGCCCTGCCTCTTTATAGTTGTGCAGCGCATAGTCCGATGCGCCGATCCCTGCGAGCAGCGGCGGCGTTCGCTGGAGTCCGAAGCCGTGCCGGTAGGCGTCACGTGCGGCCGCCCACTGACGGTCGTACGTGTAGGCTTGACCCAGTACGCCGAAGACGTTGGGATCGTTCGGTTCGAGTTCGCTCAATCGCTTGAACTGATCGATCGCCTTTCGTACTTGGTTTTGCGATCCGTAGAATTGCCCGAGCCGTAAGAGTGCCGCGGTGTTGTCGCGATTCGGCCCCACTGCCGCCAGGAATTGGGTCTCGGCCTGCGAGTTTCGCTTGTTCGCTTCGAACCACTCCCCGTACGCAAGATGGGCGTCGGGAACGCTGGGATACGTGGCGATCGCACGCTTCAACTGTGTTTCCGCTTCGGTGGGTTGCTTCTCGGACGCGTACACGGCCGCTTCCTCGTCGACAATCTGGGCCTTGGCTTTATCGTCAGGCAACAGCGGCAGGATCTGCTCGTACAGCGCGATCGCTTCTTTGGTTTGGTGTTGGGTGGCGTACAGTCGCGCCTTGTCCAACATCGCTTCTTGGCTTTTCGGATCGACGCTCAGGGCGCGATCGTACATCGCCTGAGCGAGCGCCGCGGCATTTTGATCCTCGTACGTTTTCGCCTCGACGATGAACGGGGTGGGGTCCTTTGGATCGAGCTTCGAGGCGGCCTCAAGTTGGATGCGCGCTTCGTCGTACTTCTTCTCTTGGCCCAAGACGACGCCGTAGTTCAAGAACGAGCGCTCGTCCTTCGCGTTGAAGGTCGTCGCACGTTTGGCGACACGTTCCGCGTCGCCCGGGCGGTTGGTGCGCAAGTAAAGGTCGGTCAGCGTGAGCAGCACTTGCGGGTTCGTCGGCTCCAGGTTCGAGGCGGCTTCGAGATCCGTCGTCGCCTCCTTGATGCGGCCCAACGTTTGATTCGCGACCCCGTCGAAGTAGTACGTCTGCGCGGTTTTGCTACCGAGTTGGAGCAAGTGCTGCGTCAGGGGCAGCGCGAGATCGGCCCGGCCGATCTGCAGGTACTGACTGGCCAAATCCGTTAGGGAGTCCCGGTCGTTCGGATTGGCCTTGACCTTCGCTTGCAGGCGAGGAATCGCGATCGAGGGCGGCTCCGGCGACGCGGTGGGCAGGGGCGCCGGCGAACCGCTCGGGGTCGGGCTCGGATGCGCGCGCGGCGCTGCCACGGCTATCGAGGTCAAGGCTCCGCCCGCGACGAGCGCGGTCGCGAGTACTGCGCCCGAAAGGGAGCGGTGAAGATTCGTCAAGAGAGGATCTGCTTTCTGAACTAGGCTGGGACGGCTCGCGCCGCTCGGACTCGTTTCGTCAGTTCGGGGACGATGGCGAACAGGTCGCCGACGACGAGCAAGTCCGCGAACTCGCCGATGGGGACGCCCCCGTCCTTATTGATGGCAACGATGGTTCCGGCCGTTCTCATTCCAACTTTGTGCTGAATCGCACCCGAAATTCCGCAGGCGATGTACAGCTGGGGGCTGATCGTCTTGCCGGTCTGGCCGACTTGGTGCGCGTGCGAGATCCAGCCGGCGTCGACCGCGGCGCGGGAGGCGCCGACGGCGCCGCCCAGCGCATCGGCGAGATCTCGCAAGATGGTCCCGAAGGGCTCCGGGCCACCCACCCCGCGCCCCCCGCTGACGACCACCGAGGCTTCCTCGACGCCAAGCTCGGCGGCCGCTTCGACGACTTCGTCCTCGACCACGATCCGATACGTCTTGCCGGCCGGCTTCTCGAGCGCGACGATCTCGCCCGCGCCCGCGGCTTCGCGCGCAGCGTACACGTTGGGACGCGCCGCGACAACGCCGTAGTCGCCTTGGGTGAACGCGCAGGTCGTGATCACCAAGCCGCCCAGCTTCGGCGAGAGGGCTGCGACGCGACCGCCTTCGACGCGCAGCTCGACGACGTCCGAGGTCGCGCCCGCGTCGAGACGGGCGGCCAGCCGGCTGCCGACGTCGCGCCCCAGCATCGTGTTCGGCACGAGGATCACGGCCGGTCCGACCGCGCGCGCGACCGACTCCACGTAATCGACGTTAGGGTCGATTGCGAAGCGTTCGACGTCGGGGTCTTCCGCGACGTGAATTGCGTCGAAGGGATAGCTTTTGAGGGTCGCCGCGAGCGCGTTTGCGCCGCTCCCGACGACGACTGCGCGCGCCTTGCCGACGAGCGCATCGGCGAGTTCGCGGGCGGCGGTCGCGAGTTCTAGCGAAACGCGGCGTGGCGTTCCTTTGGCATGTTCGATGAAAGCAATGACGTCGCGCATGTTACAGTAGCTTTTTTTCTTGAAGGAAAGCGAGAATGGCGTCGGCGCCGGCTTCGGCGTTCGCCGCATTGACGACGCGACCGGGTTCCCGCCCCGGCGCGGCCGCAACCGCGAGCACCTCGGTCTTTGCGACCGCAGAGCGCTCCAACCCAACGTCGGCGCTCGACTCGATCGCAATCGGCTTTTTCTTCGCGCCCATGATGCCCTTGAGCGACGGATAGCGCGGCTCGTTGATCGACTTGGTGACGCTCACGAGGGCCGGAAGCTCGGCTCGGATGCGCTGGTAGCCGGTATCGGTCTCGCGTTCGCCGCGCACGGTCGTGCCCTCGAGCGTCAGCGCCCGCAGGTACGTAAGGCCCGGAACTCCGAGGCGTTCGGCCAGCGCACCAGGCAGCTCGCCCGTGATCGCATCGGTCGATTGCGTTCCGCACACGATTAGATCGAAGCCATGCTTCCGCAAGGCCGCAGCCAGCACGCTGGCGGTCCCCCAAACATCGCTCCCTTCGAGGCCGACGTCCGAGATGATGACCGCGTCGTCGGCCCCCAT
>JBDTCF010000048.1:0-13493 GCA_039923715.1 Vulcanimicrobiaceae bacterium | reverse complement strand
CGTGGCCGTATTTCGGAATCGTTCGAAGCGGGGAGCTGGCGGCGATCGTGGCTTCGAGAACCGGCCGCGAGCAGGTTCTCTTCGAAATCGGCCCTCTCGAACCGTTCGCTGAATTGGAGACGCTCGACGGTGGGCGAACGATCGCGCGTATCGTCGCGACGTCGCCGGCCGATGTCGTCGTCATCCCACGCGATGTCGTTCTCGCGATGGCGGCTACAGATACGGAGTTCGCGCGAGCCCTCGCGATCTCGTGCGCGCAACGGACGCGCGCGGTCGTCGGGAGGCTGTTGGCGACGGTCGCTACCCCAACCGTCGCGCGCGTCGCAGCGGCGATCTTACCCTATGCGCGCCCCGAGCCCGGTCTGGTTTCCTCGCTGCCCGAACTCCGGGCGGTAACGCAGGGCGCGCTCGCGAGCGCCGCTGGCACCGTAAAGGAAGTGGTCGCGCGAGCGATCGCCGAACTTGAGGCGGCCGGCGCGCTCGAGCGCGAACGCGGTCGCATTGCGCGCATCGATCGCGAAAAGTTGGCCACCTTCGTCGATCCTGGCGTTTAAAGCGCGAGCGGCGCCTGCCACCAGCGAGGCGCATCTGAATGCGGGCCGTTCATTAGAGGTAAATCTTCGCGCGGACACAGTCATTGCGACGGGAATCGGTCCTCGATCGCGCGTACCGCAGTTGCCCATAAGGAGTTCGCAAGATGTTGAACGCGCGGCAGGATCGATTGCTCGGATGTCTCGGAACCGTCACCCTTTTTACGCTCGCGGGTTGCGGGGTCGGCTTGCAATCGTCTGGGGGAGCGTTGTTCGCGGGCGGCGGCGCGGAAGGGCGCCAAACGGATTCGTCCATTGCGCGAACCGCGGCCTTCGAGCAAACGAAAGTCCCGAAAGGGCTGTTGTTCGTCACCATTGCGCCGCGACCGCTCCATCACCTAACCAGCGCCGTCAAGATCTTCGACAAGAATCCGCCGAACGCGCTGGTCGGCCAGATCACGACGGGCTTGAGCAGTCCGATCGGGATGGCCGTCGACCTTGCGGGCGATCTCTTCGTTGCCAACGCCGCCGTGCCTACGATCGTGGAGTACCCGCCCGGAGCGACCAAGCCGAGCGTGACGTATCGCAAGGACCTGACGAACCCGGGCATCGTCGCGATCGGAACCGACGGGACGCTCTATGCGACCAACTACTACAGCATTGGAAACGGCAGCGCGCTGATCGAATATCCCCCGCACGATACGAAGCCGTCGTTCAAGGTTCGCTTTACGGGCCTGCTCGCGGGCCTCACTCTGGATTCGAAGAACAACCTCTATGTGGGCTATAACGGTCCGACCGGAGGGCGAATCCTGCGGTTCGTTCCGGGTTCGAAGGTGGGAGAGGACCTCGGCATCGCTATTGGGTTCGTCGGCGGCCTTGCGTTCGACGCCGCCGGAGACCTCGTGGTTTGCGATCAGACGGCGCCCGCTATCGACGTCTTTCCGCCCGGTGCGACGCAGCCGTCACAACGGATCACCGCCGGGCTCAGCGACCCTTCGGCGATCGCTTTCGGGCACGATTACCGGCGCCTCTACGTCGCCGACTCGGCGGCCGGGAACGTGCTCGACTACGCATATCCGGAAGGAACGATCGTCACGCAGTTCAACCTCGGTGCGGCGTTCGGCGTCGCACTCAGCCCACCCGCGCCAATGTAGGGCGACCCCGTAGCTAAAGCGCTAGCGGGCGATAGCGGATGCGGTGTGGACGCGCCGCTTCTTCGCCGAGGCGCGCCCGTTTGTTCTCCTCGTACTCGTGATAGTTGCCTTCGAAAAAGTACACGTTCGAATCGCCCTCGAACGCGAGGATGTGGGTCGCGATGCGATCCAAGAACCAACGGTCGTGGCTGGTCACCAAGACCGTCCCGGCGTATTCTCCGAGCGCGTCTTCGAGCGCGCGGAGCGTTTCGACGTCGAGGTCGTTCGAGGGCTCGTCGAGCAACAGCACGTTGGCACCCCTCAGGAGCGCCTTCGCGAGGTGCAAGCGTCCGCGCTCGCCTCCCGAGAGCGTTCCGACGAGCTTCTGCTGGTCCGCGCCCTTAAAATTAAAGCGTCCGAGATAGGCCCGTGAGGGCATCACGAACTTCCCTACGGCGAGTTGATCGAGGCCGCCGCTGACGTCGTCGAACACGGTTTTCGCGTTATCGAGCGACTCACGACCCTGGTCGACAATGGCGAATTCTACCGTCGGGCCGATTGAAATCGCACCGGCGTCGGGGTGCTCCTTCCCGGCGATCATACGAAAGAGCGTCGACTTGCCGGCCCCGTTCGGGCCGATCACTCCGACGATCGCACCAGCGGGAATCCGGAAGCGTACGTCGTCCATCAAGAGGCGCTCGCCGTAGGCTTTGCGCACGCCTTCGAACTCGATGACGCGCTCGCCGAGGCGCTCGGCTACGGGGATGAAGATTTCCTGCGTCTCGTTACGACGCTGGTACTCGTAACTCGAGAGTTCTTCGAAGCGCGCGATGCGGCTCTTATTCTTCGCTTGCTGCGCCTTGACGCCCGAACGGACCCACGCGAGTTCGCGCTTGAGCGCCTTCTGGCGGGCGGATTCGGAGGCTTCTTCTTGGGCGAGGCGCGCTTGTTTCTGATCGAGCCAGGAGCTGTAGTTCCCTTTCCACGGGATGCCGCGTCCGCGGTCGAGTTCGAGGATCCACTCGGCGGCGTTGTCGAGGAAATAGCGATCGTGCGTCACGGCGACTACCGTGCCGGCGAAACGCAACAGGTATTGTTCGAGCCACTCGACGCTCTCGGCGTCGAGATGGTTCGTCGGCTCGTCGAGCAATAACATGCCGGGTTTCGAGAGCAGCAGCCGGCAGAGCGCGACGCGCCGTTTTTCCCCGCCGGACAACGGGCCGAGCTTCGCATCCCACGGTGGAAGGCGCAATGCGTCGGCGGCAACTTCCATTTCCTGCTCGAGTTCGTCGCCGCCGCGCGCGAACAAGATCGCCTCCAGGCGGGCTTGCTCGTCGGCCAGCTTATCGAAGTCCGCGTTCTCGTCACCGTACGCTTCAAAGACTTCGTTCAGGCGCTTGCGTGCGGCCAGCGTCTCGGCGAACGCTTCCTCAACCGTTTCGCGAACGGTTTTTTCCGGGTCGAGCTTCGGTTCTTGTTCGAGGTAGCCGATCGTCAGGTTCGCCGTCGGCTTTGCATCGCCGTCGAAGTCCGCGTCGACGCCTGCCATGATGCGTAGCAGCGAGGTCTTCCCCGACCCGTTGAGACCGAGCACGCCGATCTTCGCGCCGGGCAGGAAGCTCAGTGAAATGTCGGAGAGGATGCGACGCTTCGGCGGGACGGTCTTGCCGACGCGAAACATCGAGTACACGTAGTCTGCCACGACGTCCTGGTCGGCGGCAGCAGGGCGAATCCCTTTGTCGCTCGGGCAAGCATTGCAAAGACGCGAACGGGACACCGTGCAAATGCTGCGAAAGACATTGGGTGGAGGGCTTTGCTTGTCATGATGCGCGTTCTCGGTCGGACTGCGATACTCGGGTGTTTTGGTTTTGCGTTTAGCATGCTTGCGCCGGGGGGCGCGTCGGCGTTCGGGATAAGGGGCGCGGATGCCGGCAGAACGCTGCATCGGCTGTACAACCTCAACTATGCCAACGGCAGCATTACCGTCTTCAACGTCGCCAATGGATCGGCGACCGTGTTCAGCCATTTCACGCCCTCGCCCACCGGGGCGCAAGGACTTGCGGTCGACCGCCTGGGACGAATCTACACGACCCTTACGGCCGCCGGCTCAAGCCCGTGCAGCGTCGCTTGCATCGAAGTGTTTGCTCCGAACGGCACGCTGCTCGCGCAGATTCCCGCTCCGATCCTACCGAGCGCGCCCGGGACGCCGAGCTTGACCGACATTTCGGTCGACGCGCACGGCAACGTGTACGTGAGCGACTACGGCCAGCAAGCGGTGTATTTCTTCACCCCGTCGGGGAGCACGTGGACCGGCCCGACGGTCGTGGTGCAGAACTCGACGAACGCCGCCTCGGTGCTGTCGGTTCCGAACGGTGGCACCGTGTTCGTCTCCGGAGGCTGCGGGTTCGCCGCGGTCCGCCCGTACGTGCGCACGCAATCCGGCGATTACCAGCCCGGCGCATGCTTCGGGATCGGAACGATCGCGCTAATCGGTGGTGCGACCGAAAACGACGGTGACGTTCTCACGCCCGTCGACGGCGCCCGCGGACTGGTCTCGGTCAGCGCGCCGAACGGTCGAGGTGCGAATTTCAGCATCCCCGATCCGCGCGGCGAGGTCGGCGGCGTCGCCCTAGCGGATGGGGGTGCGATCGCATACGTCGCTGATCATCATGGCGAGCGCATTTACGCATTCGCGCGTCCCGCGAACGGTTGGCTCTCCGCCACCAAGCCGCGCGTCCTCGCGGTTTACAAAGGGTTCCGGGGTCTTAACATCATCGCCGTCCGCGAGTAGCCGAGCGCTCAGCTTCGGCGTCAGTTGAAAAGCGACGCCGCAGTCGTACGGCAAAAGGCGCCGGCCGGCGAAACGGATCCCGATCGTCGCCGTAGGAACCCGCAACCGCAGCGGCTTCGGCTTCGCTACGCTACGGCTTCGTCAGTCGGCGAAGATCGCTTCGAGGTCGAGGACGAAACCAACGAGCACGTCTTCGCCGCTGACGGCGCGAACGTCGCCCATCGTTTCGGGTTTGCGGTCGGGGCGGTAGATTTCAACGACTTTTTGGAAGGGGTCGATCAACCAACCGAGACGGGCGCCGTTTTCAATGTACTCTTCCAATTTCTCTCGTAGGTCGACGAGTAAGTCGCTCGCCGAGCGAAGCTCGGCCACGAAATCTGGACACAACGGTGCGAAAGTCTCGCGCTGAGCGTCCGTCAATGCGTCCCAACGGCGACGTTCGACCCAAGCGGCATCGGCGGCGCGCGTTGCGTCGTCCGGCAAATGAAAGCCACCATTCGAATCGAAGACCTTCCCGTCGCCGGCCTTTTCGTTCCAGTTCCACAGTTGGGCGGTGAGGCTGGCATTCCGCCGCGAGCCCTGCGCACCGGTCGGCGGCATGAAAATCAGTTCCCCGCGGCGGCTGCGCTCGAGCGGCACGTCCGGGTTCTCTCGCAGAATCGCGAGATAGAGGTTGTGGCTAACCATAAGCGGTCGGTGGATCGTTTGGAGCATGGCTGCGGTGTTATTCTACCACGGGCGGCGGGGCGCACGCACGTCTATCGCGACGAACCGCGCACATCGGCTAGGCCGTGCCGAGCAGCAGTCTGCTCGGCGGTTCCCGTCGCACGCCGCCGACTTCGAGGACGTGCAGGGGATCGATGCTCGGGACCTCGACGCGCTCGTCGAACGCGGGCGGACGGCGAGCGGCGCGCAACGCTTCGAGGGCGTCGGGGAGTGCAAACTGTTCGCCGATGTAGGCGGCCACGAAACGTCCGCCGCGAAGTTCGCCCTGCGCCTCCATTCGGCGCAACACGCGCAGCAGTTCGCGCCACGGCGGCGCCAACCGTTCGCGCACCAGCAGGTCGCGAAACAGCACGCCGTAGCGCAGCAGCAAGCGGCGCGCGAACGCTTCGACCTCGACGCTCTCGCGCTCGGCGACCAGCAGCGTCCAGCGGCCACTCGCCGAGCGTGGCCGTTGCTTGCGAGACTTCTCACCGAGGCGGCGGCGCGAGTCGGCGAGCGAGCGCAGCGCGTCGAAACCGTCGGCGGTCACGAGACCCGCCGCGACGAGTTCCCACAGCCCTTCCTCCACTTCCGCCGGGAGCCGGCCCGTGTCGCGCACGAGGTCGGTGAAAAACGGTGCGCCGCGGCGCCGAATCGCCTCGAGCACCTCACGCGCGGAATGCGAGAGCGGCGCTTCGGTTGCATCGGTGGCGCGTGCGACGAGCGTTTCGGCGCCGTCGCGCGCGAACAGCGAGATCGGAACGAGCTTCGTGGGACGGACGCGGCGCTTTCGTTCGCCGAGTTGCTCGGTCGCGAGCGCCGGATGAGGGGAAAGGCGTCCCCACATCACCTCGCCCGATTGGCAGAGTTTGTCGAGGTACTCCGGTTTGTAGCCGGCGACCCGGCGCGGCAGAATCTGCGTCTCCCACGCGACGGCCGGCACCTCGAAGCCTTCGAGGGCGCGCACGATCTGCAGGGTCCCCTCGACACCGTGCAGACGCGTCATCGGGGCGACGTGTTGCCATCGCGCGAGGAACCGCGCGAACTCGACCGTCGTGACGGGTTCGATCTCACGGCGCAGCGTGCCCAGCGTGCGACGGTGGATGCGCGCGAGGACGCGGCGATTGCACCACTCCTCGCCGGCGCGCGCGCGGAAGCGGCCGCGCAGCACTTGACCTTCGGTTTCGAGCTGCAGTAGCGCTTCTCCGACCAGCTCGGGCGCGAGCGCAAACCGCTCCGCGAACTCGGCGGTCGTTGCCGGGCCGCCTGACTCCAGCCAGCCGCGCAGCACTTCGGCAACCGCAGCGGCGCGCGTCTGGGGCAATGCGACGGTGGCGACCGCGTCGATCGCTGGTTCGATGCAACCATCGGGCTGGACGAGCGCGAACAGGTCCAGTCGCTCGGCGGGAACCCAGAAGGCTGCCGCCCCGACCCGCACGGTGGCCGCGCGACGGTCGGCGGCGAGCGTGCCGAACCATTCGCGCCACTTCTCGACCGGTGGCAGCGCGACCAGCGTCAGCAGCGCGTCGTGCAGTTCGTCCGGGTCGCGCACGACCGGCCACGATTCGGCTGCCACTTCGGCGATTGCGGCTTGGTCGAGCAGACCGATGCCGTCGGCCGCGTTGCTGCCGGTGACGGAGCGCAACTGCACGGCGCGCGCGCGTCGCTCCTCGAGCGGCGCGTCGTCGAGATAGGCGTACGGATTGGCGTTGAGGATCTCGTGCGAGAAGGCCGAGGGTGTCGGCGTCTCGACCGCAACGGTGCGTAGTTCGCCGCGTTCGAGCGCGCCGAGAACGTCGACGAGCCCCTCGAGGTCCATCGCTTCGTGCAAGCAGTTATCGATCGTTTCGCGCACGAGAACGTGATCGGGAATGCGAATCGGTCCGCTCAGGTTTTCGGGACATGCGGCTTGATCCGGGAAGACCGCGGCCATCAAATCGTCGGCGCGCATGCGAACGATCTGCGGTGCGACCCTGCGTCCGCCGTTAAAACGTAGGATCGCCAGCGAACGCGTCGCGTTCCAGCGCCAGCGCGCACCGAACATCGGGGCCGGCAGCATCGCCTGCGTCAGCACGTACTCGACGCTCGCCGTATTGAGAAACTCGAAGACCGCGTCGAGCGGGAACGCATGCTGCTCCGAGAGCGAGATCACGATCCCGTTGTCGGTGGCTGCCGCCTGGAGTTCGAGGTTGAACGAACGGCAGAATCGCTTGCGCAGCGCCAGACCCCAGGCGCGGTTGATGCGTGCCCCAAAGGGCGCATGCAAGATCAACTGCATCCCGCCACCCTCGTCGAAGAACCGCTCGGCGACGATGGTCGTGCAGGTCGGCACGACGCCGAGCGCGGCCTTCCCGGCGCGAACGTACGCGAGAGCTTGTTCTGCGCCCGCACGATCGAGGCCGCAGTCGTGCCCGAGCATCGCGTAGGCAACCTCGTCGTCGTCGGCCGCGCCGAGGGTTTCGCGCAGGCTCGCGACGTCGCGCGAGAGTTCCAAGGTGCGGCCGAGCCCTTCGCCATTCCAGAACGGAACCGTCGGCGGCGCGCCGCGCGCGTCTTCGACGCGGACGCGGCCGGTTTCGACGCGTCGAATCTTCCAGGACGTCTGACCGAGCAGGAAGATGTCGCCGGCCATGCTTTCGATCGCGAAATCTTCGTCGAGCGTTCCGATCTGGACGCCGTCCGGCTCGGCGATCACCGCGTAGTCGGCGCGGTCGGGAATTGCACCACCCGACGTGATCGCGGCGAGCCGCGCGCCGCGCCGCGCGCGAATCCGGCCGTTCACGCGGTCGCGGTGGAGGAACGTCCCGCTTCGACCGCGCGAGGTCGCGATGCCGTCGGCCAACATCGCGACGACGTCGTCGAAGTCCTTACGCGCAAGCTCGCGGTACGGGTAGGCTTGCCGGACCATCTCAAAGAGCGCCTGTTCTTGCCACTCACCGGTCGCGCACGCTGCCACCAACTGCTGCGCGAGGATATCGAGCGGCGCCCTCGCGATTCGCAAACGATCCATCTCGCCGCCGCGCATTGCGCGAACGAGTGCGGCGCACTCGATCAGTTCGTCGCGTGTGGTCGCGAACAGAACGCCCTTCGGCTTGGCGCCGACCCAGTGTCCGGACCGGCCGACCCGCTGCAGACCAACCGCGATCGAACGCGGCGAGCCGACTTGAACGACGAGATCGACGGAACCGATGTCGATCCCGAGTTCGAGCGACGCGGTGGCGACGACGGCGCGAAGGTCGCCGCCCTTGAGGCGAGACTCGGCCAGGAAGCGCAAGTCGCGCGAGAGCGCGCCGTGGTGCGGCAGCACGACGCCCTCGCCGAGGCGCTGTGCGAGGGCAAAAGCGACGCGTTCCGATAGGCGCCGAGTCCCGACGAAAACGAGCGTCGTGCGATGCCCTTGGATGAGTTCGGCGATGCGGTCGTAGGTCTCGGCCCACATCTCGTTGCTGGCGACAAAACTGAGTTCGTCGCGTGGAACCACGACCGAGAGTTCCATCGCGCGCCGCGCGCCGACATCGACCACGGTTGCGTTCGAACCGCCGCCGGCCGCGGGCGATAAAAACGCAGCGACCTCGTCGATCGGTTTTACGGTAGCGGACAAGCCGATGCGCTGCGGCTTCGGGTTCCCGTTCGCGACGACGAACGCGTCGAGTCGCGCGAGCGTCAGCGCGAGATGGGAGCCCCGTTTGTCGCCGGCCATTGCGTGAATTTCGTCGACGATGACCGTGCGCACGTTGGCGAGGGTCGCGCGCGAGCGCTCGGCCGTAAGGAAGATAAAAAGTGACTCGGGCGTCGTCACCAGGATGTGGGCTGGCTTGCGGACCATTCTGGCGCGTTCGGCGGCGGGCGTGTCGCCCGTCCGAACCGCGGTCCGAATCGGCGCAAGTTCGAGGCCGCGTTCCGCGGCGAGCCCCCGCAACTCGGCGAGCGGCGATTCGAGGTTCTTGCGAACGTCGTTGGTCAGTGCCTTGAGCGGCGAGACGTAGACCGCGACCGTTTCGTCGGGAAGTTCGCCCGTCTCGGCGCGGCGGATCAACCCGTCGAGCGTGCCCAGAAAGGCCGCCAGCGTCTTACCCGATCCGGTCGGCGCCGAGATCAGGACGTCACGGCCGGAGTGGATCGGCGGCCAACCGGCGACTTGCGGCTCGGTCGGGGCTCCGAAGCGGGCCGCGAACCAGTCGCGGACGAGGGGGTGAAAGTGGTCGGTCACGTGTCGGGCTCCTACCAAACGCACGTTCGATGATCTTTGCTCCGCCGCCTCGTGGGTCGCTCAATTTGAGAAACGCCCGTGGGGCGGGCGTTCGCGGAGCTGCTAGTCAGCCACCGGCTCGCGGTCGGGGCACGCGTTTCGTACCCTGAACGCGGAATGAGACAACCCGCCCACCTGCTCATGGCCCTGAACGAGCGACGCCGGATCGTACGCCTGCAAGTTGGACGCGCGCCTCGTGAAAGCGCGCCCTCGCGCTTCGACTCGGCGCAGGCGAGCACGTACTGCTTCGAGCGGTACGTCTTCGTGAACGAGCGGACCCCGATCGTAACCGCGCTGGATTTGATCGCTCGGGTCGGCGGTCAACTCGTCGTCGAGCCCGTCGGGTTCCAGTGGGGGCTGATCTTCAGCGCCGCCGACCGGACGCCCATCCTCTCGCTGTACCTCGACGACGCCGGCGCGTGGGGCGCGATTCAAGGTCACGCGGCGGCACTTCACGCCACCGCGCTCGTCCGCTACCTTCACGCGACCTACGGAGCTCGCATTCCCAGGTAGAGCGGCGGCTAGGGTCGCGGAGGGCGCCCCGGAACGGGTGTGTCTCTCGCACGGGCCGCGCTCGGCAACCCCGGCAGCTGGCACTGTGTTCACCGGAGTGCTAACTATGGATCGGCAAGAAGAGACCCGCCGTGGCGGGCGATGACTTTTTCGGCGAGTTCGACGCCCTGTTCGTCGAGCTGGCCAAGCGTTCGCGTACGGGGCGGTTCGAGCCCAATTGCGACGTCTACCTGAGCGACGGCGGTGAGACGCTGGTCGTGACCGTCGAGATTGCGGGAGCGGATCCCGAAGAGCTACGGATCGGGGTGGACGAGCGTCACCTGTTCGTCATCGGACAACGTTCCAACCGCTCGCGTTCCCGCCTCGGATCGGTTCTGATGAAGGAAATCGACTACGGTGACTTCGTCAAGAAGATCCACCTCCCGGTTTCCGTCGCCTACGCCGATGCAACCGCATCGTATCGCGACGGTATGCTGACGATCCAAATCCCGATCTCGCGCGCCGCTGACCGGCCGACGGGCCGTACCGAAATCCAAATGACCGTAAGAAGGATCCTTGTCTAAACGATGGCAGCCCGCATAACGACCAAATCGATCCCGACCGAACTGCTCGGCATCCTGCCCTTGCAGGATGCCGTCCTGTTCCCGAATTCGGTAATTCCACTCGCGGTCGTCAAGAAGCCCGGAATCGTCCTCGTCGAGGAGGCACTGCGGGAGGGAAAGTCGATCGGCCTCGTGGCGCTCAAGGATAAGGAAATCGAAGATCCTGGCCCCGACGACGTTCGGCGCGTCGGCACCATCGGGACCATTCAGAAGATGCTTAAAGTCCCCGACGGCACGCTGCGCTGCATCGTCGCCGGTTCGAGCGTGTTCCAAATCGAGGACTTTACCCAAGCGCGCCCCTATCTGGCGGCGAACGTCACCGAACTTCCCGATCAGACGCTCGAGACCGATTCGTCGGTCGCGATGCATCGCAATCTCGCGAGCCTCTTCCAAAAGTTGTTGGGCTATCTCCCGCAGGCGCCGCGCGAGATGGAGATGGAAGTCAACAACATCACCGATTCCAACCTGCTAACGTACTTCATCGCCTCGACGATGCGCCTGGAAACGGCGGACCGTCAGGCGATTCTCGAAGAGCGCAACACCGAAAAACGGATGCGCAAGCTGACGATGCTGCTGACCAAAGAGTTGGAAGTCGTCGAGCTTGGGCACAAGATTCAGTCGGACATCCAACGCGAGATGGAGAAGAACCAGCGTGAGTTCTACCTTCGCCAGCAGTTGCGTGCGATCCAGGAAGAGCTGGGCGAAACAGACCCGCAGCAAGCCGAATCGACCGAACTTCGCAAGAAGATTGACGCCGCTGAAATGCCCGAAGACGTTGCGAAAGCAGCCGACCGCGAGCTAGACCGTCTCTCGAAAGTCCCGCAGGCAAGCCCCGAGTATTCGGTCATTCGAACCTACCTCGATTGGCTCGTTCAGCTTCCTTGGTCGAAGGAGACATCGGACGCGATCGACATCCCGCAAGCGCGCGCGGTGTTGGACGAAGACCACTACGACCTCGATAAAGTCAAAGACCGCATCGTCGAGTATCTCGCCGTCGGAAAGCTGCGTAAGAAACTCGCCGGCCCGATCCTCTGTTTTGTTGGGCCGCCCGGCGTCGGCAAGACGTCGCTGGGACAGTCGATCGCGAAGGCCATGGGGCGCAAGTTCGTCCGCCTGTCGGTCGGCGGCGTGCGTGACGAGGCGGAAATTCGCGGACACCGGCGCACCTACATCGGGGCGATGCCGGGGACGATCGTGCGCGCGCTGCGCGACGCGGGCACCCGCAATCCGGTCATGATGATCGACGAGATCGACAAGGTGGGCAGCGATTTCCGCGGCGATCCGCAGTCGGCGTTGCTGGAAGTGCTCGACCCCGAGCAAAACAATACCTTCCGCGACCACTACCTCGACCTGCCCTTCGATCTCTCGCACGTCCTGTTCATCTGTACGGCCAACCAACTCGAAACGATCAGCCCACCGCTACGCGACCGTATGGAGATCATTACGCTCTCGGGATACACCGAGTTCGAAAAGATGCAGATCGCCAAGCGCTACTTGCTCAAAAAGCAACGCGACGCAAACGGTCTGCGGGATTCGCAGGTGCAGATATCGGACGCGGCGATTCGGGTCGTCATCAACGACTACACCCGCGAAGCCGGCGTGCGCAATCTCGAACGCGAGATTGGGACGATCTTCCGCAAAGTGGCGCGCAAGATCGCGGAGGAACCACGACATAAGGCCCGCATCAAACCCGAGAACGTCCTCGACTACCTCTCTCGGCCGCGCTTTTACAACGAAGTCAAAAAGCGAACGGCTTCGGTCGGCGTGGCGACGGGGATGTTCTACACGCCGGTCGGTGGCGACATTCTGTTCATCGAAGCGACCGCGATGCCGGGTTCCGGAAAGGTCGTACTAACCGGTCAGCTCGGGGACGTGATGAAGGAGAGCGCGCAAGCGGCGGTCTCGTTCCTTCGCTCGCGCTCGGGCGAGCTGGGCCTGCCCGAAGACTGGTTCGCGAAACACGATCTGCACGTCCACTTCCCGGCGGGTGCGATCCCGAAAGACGGACCCTCGGCGGGCGTGGCGATCGCGACTGCGATCACCTCGCTGCTTACCAATCAAAAGGTGGATTCCGATCTAGCGATGACCGGTGAGATCACGCTGACCGGTCAAGTGCTGCCGATCGGCGGCGTTAAGGAGAAGGTCCTTGGCGCGAAACGCGCAGGTATCGCAAAGATCGTCCTGCCCAAACGGAATGAGATCGATCTCGACGACGTGCCGAAGGAAGTTCGCGACACGATGACGTTCGTTGGCGTCGAAGAGGTCTCCGAGGTCTTCGAGCAGGCGTTCGGCAAGCGCATCATCACCCCGGTGCTGCTTGGTGACGAGGGCGAGCACGGTAGTAACGTCGTGCCGATGCGCCGCACGACGGCCCGCCGGCCGGAGCGAAAGCGCCCCGTGCGACCGCGCACCGCGGTCGCCTCCCGCAAACGCTGACCGCCCGCCAGCGCCACTGAGGAAAACGCGGACCACCGCAACGCCGGTGGTCCTCGTCTGTTTTATGGGAGCCGATGCAACGTCGCGCGTTCGTTCCGCTGCTCCTCGCCTTGGCCGCCGTCTACGTGTTTTGGGGTGCGACCGCGCCCGCGATGCGCGTCGCCGTTGCGACATTGCCGCCGTTCGCGATGGCGGCGATCCGCTTCGCCGTTGCCGGCGGCATCCTCTGGACGTGGGTGCGCTTGCGTGGCGTTCCGCTTCCGAGCGCGCGCGAGTGGCGCGCGGCGGCGATCACGGGAGTCATCCTCTTGGTCGCTGCGAACGCCGTGTTCGCCTGGTGTTTGCAGACGATTCCGAGCGGCATCGGCTCGCTCTTCTTCAGCCTGGCGCCGCTCTGGATGGCGATCTTCGCCGCGGTGCTGTTCGGCGAGCGGTTGACCTTGCCGGCCGCGCTCGGATTAGCGCTAGGCTTCGGCGGGATGGCGTATCTGATCGCTCCTCACGGCGCGGTGCACTTTCCATTTTTGCCGACCG
>JBDTCF010000047.1:0-6972 GCA_039923715.1 Vulcanimicrobiaceae bacterium | reverse complement strand
GCGCGCCTGGACTATCACGCCATTTTCCTCGAGCGCGCCAAGCGTTTGGGAGAGCGCGTCGCCGAGCTGCACCGCGCGTTCGCCACGCCGGTCGGGGACCCGGCGTTCGAACCGGAACCCACGCACGAGAGCGACGTCGAAGAGTGGATCGGTCAAGCGCGCGAGTCTGCGCGCCAAGCGTTGCTCGCGCTCGACCGCGATTTGAGTCGCGTGCCGGAGCAGCTGCGCGACGACGCGGTCGCGTTGCTCGAGCGGCGCGAAGAGATATTCGCCCGCATCGGAGCGCCGCGGCCGCGGCCGGGCCAAGCGTACAAGACGCGCTATCACGGCGACCTGCACCTCGGGCAGGTTCTCGTCGTCGCCGACGACTTTTATATCGTCGATTTCGAAGGCCAGCCGGCACAACCGCTCGAGCAACGCCGCAGGAAATCCTCGCCGCTGCGCGACATCGCGGGTATGCTGCGTTCGATTAACTATGCGGCGGTCGCTTCGGTCGGAGGTCTAACGATGGATCGCTCCGAGAACGTTAGCGCTCTCGAACCGCTCGCACGCGACTGGGAACGCCGCAGCGGTGAAGCCTTTCTCGGCGGCTATGAAGCGACCATCGCCGGCTGCGTGTCGTACCCGAGCGACGCCGCAGAGGCGCGCGCCCTCATCGACCTCTTTACGCTCGAGAAGGCGTTTTACGAGATGTCATACGAACTCGCGAACCGGCCGTCGTGGGTGCGGATTCCGCTCGAAGGAATCCTACGCATTCTCGGGCCGCATGCCGACGATCGGACGCACGGTGCCTTCGCCGCTCGCGACTGAGGCCGACGTGGCGGCAATCGCCGGCGGCTATCACGGCGATCCGTTTGCGGTGCTTGGCCCACACTCGACGCGCAACGGCCAAGTGCTGCGCGCCTTTCTCCCGCAAGCGTACGAAGTCGACGTCGTCGACGAAGCGGGCGCAAACGTTGCCCGGCTCGACCGTATCGACGCACGCGGCTTTTTCGCGGCCGAGATTCCGCGGGCGCCGTTCCCGTACCGATTGCGCCTGTCCCGGCACGACGGTACCACCGTCGAGCTGGAAGATCCCTATCGCTTCGGCTTCGTCCTCGGCGAGCTCGACATACATCTTCTGGCCGAGGGTAGGCACGACCGGCTTCACGACGCCCTCGGCGCGCACCCTCTCACGCTCGATGGCGTGGAGGGCTATGCGTTCGCCGTCTGGGCGCCGAACGCACGGCGCGTCGCAGTCGTCGGCGACTTTAACGAATGGGACGGCCGCCGTAACCCGATGCGGTTACGCGCGGGAGCCGGCGTTTGGGAGATATTTCTGCCCGACGTCCGTACAGGACATCGCTATAAGTTCGAACTCCGCAGCGCCGAGGGTTATCTTTTACCGCTCAAGGCCGATCCGCTTGCACGCGCGATGGAACGCACCCCGGCAACCGCTTCGATCGCGACCGGCGCATTGGAAACGGCCTGGGCCGACGCGGCCTGGCTCGACGACCGCGCTCGCGCCAACGAGCGCGACGCGCCCATTTCCATCTACGAGGTTCACCTGGGCTCGTGGCGGCGCGGCCCCGCCAATCGGTACCTCACGTATGCCGAACTCGCGGACCAGCTCGTCCCCTACGCGGCCGACATGGGCTTTACGCACCTCGAACTGATGCCGATCGGCGAGTACCCGTTCGACGGGTCGTGGGGCTATCAGGGGCTCGGGCTGTTCGCACCGACGTCTCGCTTCGGCTCACCCGCCGACTTCGCAGCGTTCGTCGGCGCCGCACACGCCGCCGGGCTCGGCGTGATCTTGGATTGGGTGCCGGGCCACTTCCCGACCGACGCGTACGGCCTGGCGAACTTCGACGGAACGCATCTCTACGAACACGCTGATCCGCGTCAGGGCTTCCAGCCCGACTGGAACACGCTGATCTACAACTTCGGCCGCCGCGAGGTTCGCAACTTTCTGATCGACAACGCGCGCTTTTGGTTCGACGAGTACCACGTTGACGGACTCCGCGTGGATGCGGTCGCTTCGATGCTCTACCTCGACTACAGTCGCAAGCACGCAGAGTGGATCCCCAACGAACTCGGCGGAAACGAGAACTTGGCGGCGATCGAGTTTTTGCGCCGAACCAATGAGATGGCGTACGGCGAGCACCCGGGAATCGCGATGGTCGCAGAAGAGTCGACGTCGTGGCCCCGCGTCTCCGCCCCGACCTACGTCGGTGGACTCGGCTTCGGCTACAAGTGGAACATGGGGTGGATGAACGACACGCTGGCGTACCTCCGTGAGGATCCGATCAACCGCAAGTACCACCACGACCGGATGACCTTTGGGCTGCTCTACGCGTTCAGCGAGAACTTCATTCTACCGCTCTCGCACGATGAAGTCGTACACGGAAAAGGTTCGCTCATCGGAAAGATGCCCGGTGACGAGTGGCAGCGCTTCGCCAACCTGCGTGCCTACTACGGATTCATGTGGTGTCACCCTGGAAAGAAGCTCCTGTTTATGGGTGGAGAATTCGCGCAGTCCCGCGAGTGGAACCACGACACCGGTTTGGACTGGCACCTGCTCGAGTTCGGCTACCATAGCGGGGTTCGCGCGCTCGTTCGCGATCTCAACCGGCTCTACGCGGCGACCCCGGCGCTGCACGAACTCGACTGCGAGGCTGAGGGGTTCGAGTGGATCGATGCCGACGACCGCGATGCGAGCGTCTTTAGTTTCGTCCGTCGCGGCCGCCAAGCCGACGCGCTCGTCGTCGTGGTCTCGAACTTCACGCCGGTCGTGCGGCGAGACGTGCGCCTCGGCGTGCCGGCGGCCGGGCTCTACCGCACGCTCCTCAACACCGATGCGGAGCGTTACGGAGGAAGCGGCGTTACGCCGGGTTTGCCGCTCGCGAGCGAGCCGATTCCACACGACCGGCACGAGCACTCGCTCGTCGTGACGCTGCCCCCCCTCGCGACGGTTGCGCTCGCGCGCGAGCCGGCCGGCGCGTAGCGAGGGAGGGACGCTGCAGCACGCGACGAGGGCCTCCGTTTGGCCCGGACGGCCGTTCCCACTCGGCGCCACGTGGGACGGTAAGGGCGTCAATTTCGCGCTTTTCTCGGCGCACGCCGAGCGCGTCGAACTCTGCGTGTTCGATGCGCGTGGACGCCGCGAACTGCGGCGGATCAGGCTACCGGAGTTTACAAATCAGGTTTGGCACGGATATCTTCCCGACGCGCACCCCGGACTGCTCTACGGTTATCGCGTTTTCGGACCGTACGATCCGGCCGCCGGACATCGCTTTAACCACCACAAGCTCCTGCTCGACCCCTACGCGAAGCTGTTAGCGGGGACGTTGCGTTGGAGTGACGCGCACTTCGGCTATCGCGTCGGTTCGCAGCGCGCCGACCTTTCGTTCGATCGTCGTGACAACGCCTCCGGGATGCCAAAGTGCGTCGTCGTCGATACCGCCTTCACGTGGGGCGACGACCGCCAGTTGCGTACCCGGTGGCACGAGTCGATCGTCTACGAACTCCACGTTCGGGGCTTTACGATGCTGCATCCGGGGGTCGCACCCGCGTACCGTGGGACGTTTGCGGGGCTCTCGTCGCCCGAGTCGCTCGACTATTTGCAGCGGCTCGGGATCACCGCAATCGAACTCTTACCGATTCACGCCGCCCTCGACGACCGGCACCTCGTCGAGCGCCGCTTGCGAAACTACTGGGGCTACAACTCGCTGGGCTTTTTCGCGCCGGAACCACGCTACCTCGCCGGCCGCGGCCTGTCCGAGATCAAGACGACGGTCAAGCGGCTGCACGCGGCCGGCATCGAGGTCATACTAGACGTCGTTTTCAACCACACCGCCGAAGGAAACCAACTGGGGCCGACGCTCTCGTTTCGCGGCATCGACAACGCGTCGTACTATCGCCTCGTAGCGGGCGAGTCACGCTTCTACTTCGATGTCACCGGGACGGGCAACACGCTGAACCTCACGCAACCGCACGTCCTGCAGATGGTGTTGGACTCGCTGCGCTACTGGGCGCAGGATATGCACGTCGACGGCTTCCGATTCGACCTCGCTACCGCGCTCGCACGCGGCGACTCGACGATGTTCGAATGGCACAGCGGATTTCTCTCGGCGATGCAACAGGACCCGATCCTCTCGCGACTCAAATTGATCGCGGAGCCCTGGGACGTGGGCGAGGGCGGTTACCAAGTGGGGAACTTCCCGCCGGGTTGGTCGGAGTGGAACGACCGCTACCGCGATACGGTCCGCCGCTTTTGGCAAGGGAACGACGGGGTCGTGCCCAGCCTCGCATTCCGGCTGACTGGGTCGAGCGACCTGTTCGACCACCACGGGCGACGGCCGCGCAGCAGCGTGAACTTCGTTACGGCTCACGATGGTTTCACGCTTTACGACCTCGTAAGCTACAACGGAAAACATAACGAGGCGAATTTCGAAGAGAATCGCGATGGTCACGGTGAGAACCACAGTTGGAACAGCGGCGCCGAAGGTGAGACGGACGATCCCGAGATCCGGCGCCTGCGCGTCCAACGACGCCGCAACTTCCTCGCGACGCTCCTGATCTCACAGGGCCTGCCGATGTTGCTTGCCGGCGACGAGTTTGGACAAACGCAGGGAGGTAACAACAACGCGTACGCACAGGACAACGAGATGACGTGGCTCGATTGGAAAAAGGCCGGTAGCGACGAGAGCCTGGTCGATTTCGTGCGCACCCTGACCGCCTTGCGGCTCCGCCATCCCGTCTTTCGGCGTCCCCAGTTCTTCTTCGGCGCCAGCGATGCGCAATCGGGCCTCAAAGACATCACCTGGCTCTCGCCGGCGGGTCGCGAAATCTGGGCCGAAGAGTGGGAAACCGAGCATACGCGCACGCTCGGGCTCATGCTCGGGGGCGACCCGAACGAAGCCGACGACGGTTTCGTGGTGCTGATGAACGCACACTTCGAAGACGTCCCCTTTGCGATGCCGCAGACCGCGGACTTCTTGGACTGGAGCGTAGCGGTCGATACGACCTGGCCGCCGCGCGATCCGCCGACGCCGCTACTCGGTGGAGACATCTACGACGTGCGGGCGCGCAGCATGGCCGTGCTCGCCGGCCGCCGCGCCCGCTAGCGTGCGGCGCGCACGCGCGATGCCGTTCGGCGCCGAAGTACGCCCGGACGGTGTGCGGTTCGCACTGTGGGCGCCGGGCGCGCGCAGCGTGTCGCTTGAGCTCGACGCGGACTCGCTGCAGTTGCGTCCGCGCGGCGAAGGGTGGTTCGAACTCGCGACGAGCGCCGCGCGCGCCGGCACGCGGTATACGTTCGCGATCGACGGCGCAATCCGAGTCGCCGATCCCGCTTCGCGCTTTCAACCCGAAGGCGTTCGCGGGTCTAGCGAGGTCGTCGACCCGCGCGACTTCTCTTGGAGCGACGCTGCTTGGAGCCGCCCGCCCTGGGAGGCTCTCGTTTTCTACGAGCTGCACGTCGGGACGTTCTCGCCGCTCGGATCCTACGCCGGCGTCTGCGAACGGCTTGACGACCTGGTGCGCCTTGGGGTCACCGCGCTCGTGTTGATGCCGCTCGCCGAGTTTCCCGGAGCTTGGAACTGGGGGTACGACGGGGTCTTTGCGTTCGCACCTTCGTCGCGCTATGGGAGGCCCGACGAGCTCAAGGCGTTGGTCTGCGCAGCGCACGCCCGCGGTCTAGCGGTTTTCGTCGACGTCGTTTACAACCACTTCGGCCCTGAAGGCAATTACCTCGCGCGCTACGCGCCGCAGTTTTTTTCCACACGCTACCAAACGCCGTGGGGCGCCGGGCTCGATTTCATCGTTCCCGAAGTACGGACGTTCTTCATCGAAAACGCCCTCTACTGGCTCGAAGAGTACCACTTCGACGGGTTACGGCTCGACGCGATCCACGCCATCAACGATCCAAGCGAACCTTCGTTCCCGCAGGAGCTTGCGACGGCGCTGAGCAGCAGGGGACATTGCGCGGCGGACGGGCGAGCCTATGCGATCGTCGAGAACGAGAACAACGAGACGGGGCCGCTGCGTGCGTTCTCGGCGCAATTGAACGACGACGTCCATCATGCGTTTCACGTTCTGTTGACCGGCGAGCGCGACGGTTACTACGTGGACTATGCGGAACGGCCGATCGAGAACCTGGCGCGCGCTTTGAGCGAGGGGTTCGCGTATCAAGGCGAACCCTCAGCGCATCGTAGCGGGCGGGCGCGGGGCGAGCCAAGTCGTTCCTTAGCGCTGACGTCGTTCGTCATATTTCTACAAAATCACGACCAAATCGGCAATCGCGCGCTCGGAGACCGGTTGTCCGCTCTCGCTTCGCCGCCAGCCATCCGCGCGGCCGCCGCCATCCTGTTGCTGGCGCCGTCGCTCCCGCTCCTGTTTGCGGGCGAGGAGTGGGCCGCCACCACGCCGTTTCCCTTTTTCTGCGATTTCGAGCCCGGGCTTGCGGACCTCGTACGCGCGGGACGGTTGCGCGAATTCGGTGCGTTCCCGCGTTTTGCGTCGCCCGAAGCGCGCGCTGCAATTCCCGACGCGACGCTCCCCGACACGTTCGGCGCCGCACGTTTGCGCTGGGAGGAACGCGACGAACCGGCGAGCCGCACGATGCTCGCGCACTACTCGTCGCTGCTGCGCCTCCGAGCGCGCGAAATCGTTCCGATCATCGCCGGCACGAGCGGCGGCGAGGCACGCGCACGGGTTGTCGGCGAACGAGCGCTCGAGCTATTCTTCGCGCTTCGAAGTGGGGTGAGTCTCGAGCTTCGCGCCAATCTATCCGAGCGGAAGCAGTCCGGCTTCTCGCCCGTTTCCGGTACGCCGCTGTTCGTCAGCGACGCAATGGCCGGCGTGGCGCTCGCGCGCGGAGCCCTTCCGCCCTGGTCGGTGGCGTGGCACCGAACGCCGTGAGGCCGGAACGCGGCGCGCTCGAACGGCTAGCCGACCTGGCCGGAATCGAAAGCGTTCACCGCGATTTCT